>JAZGFD010000027.1:0-9302 GCA_036479115.1 Saprospiraceae bacterium
AGATACAGTACCGCAGCTCTTCTCTTCGACTAAGACATCAATATGTCTTAGGTTTCTTTCAGAAACTACTCTCCATTCACTATTCGTTAGGACCGACCTTTGTAGTCCTGCTTCCTTCAGATCTGGCCTCACCACCAACACCCTTGCAGCTTACTAATGTTTCCAGTTGTCACACTGGCACATAAGGGACTTGCACCCTCTAGAATCTTGCAGGATAGCTGCCCATGCTGGACACACACAGGGGATATACGAAGTCCACAAAAAAATTCGCCAGAGGCGAATCTTTTTGTGAACTTCGCATATCCCCGAATCCGTTATCTCTCAGAAAAAAGCCAAACTCAATCCCTTGACTATTACGTAATAAAAGTATATATTTACACGTAAATAGAAGCCCTTGGATAAGAAATTGACATTAAGTCTAAACCAAAAAATAATCGAGCAAGCAAAAAAATATGCTAAACAAAATGGCACTAGTCTTTCAAAGATGATTGAATCATACTTTCAATCTATCACTAATACTCAACAAGAAGAAACAGATATCAAAATAACACCTCTAGTGGAAAGCTTGTGCGGAGTAGGCAAATTACCTGATGGATTTGATTACAAAAAGTCTAGAATTAAGTACTTAGAAAACAAGACCATTTAGTGAATGTATTTATAGATACAAATGTAATAATTGACCTTCTTGCTAAAAGAGAACCGTTCTATCATAAAAGTCTCCTACTTTTTTCACTTGCTGATTCCAACCAAATCGAATTAACAGTCTCAGCGCTAAGTCTTGTCAATACACACTACATTTTAAACGATGTTATGAAGTTAAAAGGTGCAAGGTCAATTATTGGAAAATTCAAAGTTCTAGTAGAATCCCATGAACTCAATAATAAAGTCATTGATTTGGCCTTAAATGATCTAAATTTCAAAGATTTCGAAGACGGTATCCAATATTATACTGCACTAGAAGCACAAGTGAATTCAATAATTACCCGAAACCTAAAAGACTTTAAACATTCAACGATACCAGTAATGAGTCCGAAAGAATTCTTAGCAAAGAGAAGATCCGAGAGATAATCGAGTAGACGGCCGTGAGCAGTAAAGCCCACGGTATGCCTCTCACACCACCCTACGTACGGTTCTCGTATACGGCGGTTCGAAATCTCCCATTCGGTCGCTACGTCATTTAGCCAAATCGGTGTATGCCATAGTGCAAAATTAAAAATGTAATTATGAAATTATGAGTGTTTTCAATTAGCTTGACAGTCAAAGACATTAACATATCAAAAGAGTTTTATGAGAAACTCGGATTTATTGTATTTGGAGGAGACATCAAAATGAATTATATAATAATGAAAAATAGGAATTCATTAATCGGGCTGTTTCAAGGAATGTTTGACAATAATATTTTAACATTTAATCCTGGTTGGGATGAGAATGCAAATACTCTTAAATCATTTGATGACGTAAGAAAAATTCAAACAGATTTAAAAAATAAAAATCTAAAATTAGAAAGAGAAGTAGATCAGAAAAAAACTGGACCAGGAAGCATAATACTGACTGACCCTGATGGAAATCAAATACTTATTGACCAACACGTGTAAAATGCCAAATATTAGACATAAATGTAATAATAAAAGCTTCAATTGAAACGATTTTCGAAGCGATTACAACCGAAAAAGGACTGAAAAGTTGGTGGACAAATGATACTTCTGCAAAACCCGAAATAGGACATATTAACCAATGGTGTCCGAATAAAAACCAAAATGTCAATAAATGGAGTTTAAAGGCCTGTATTTTCTGCGTTGTGTTTCCTAGATTGAATAGCAGGGTCTATGCACTGGATTGGAACAAACTGAGCTGATTGTCATATTTTTTGTTACGATTGGCCCATGATTTTTCTGGATTGATCAAAAATGAGTTTAGATTTATGTAACTCATCATATGAAATCTGATCATTGACACCATATTTGATAAAGCCCATTTTCTTTTTATACCCTTTTTTATAATTTGTATCAACAGCATGGCAATATTAGCCACCCATATTTGTATTTCTATAGCATTTGGTTATCGCCTAGAAAGTATTTGAGGGGAAAATTCTGCTTGAGCAATCGAAAGAACATTTCTATTTCCCATCTTTTCTTAACATGATGAAACCTCTTATTCTAATAGTTTTTGTTGCTAAATCAAACATAATTTTATTTTTTCTAAATGCATAAGGAATGGTAAAAAAATAGCATGACGTTTTTAGACTAATCTTTTGCCTTTATTCTGTGTTACTAAAACCCTCATTATGATAAGGAATAATACCAGTATTATCGCCATACCTAAAGCCAATATCTCTAGTTTAAAATTCGAAACATATTTATTTGTCATTTCTAAGATAGTAATGTCAATGGTATTTTCGCACACAAGTGTTAGGAATATGAGAGAAATCATATGTGATAATGTGCCGAATAAAAATTAAAACAAACGTAACTACTCTGTCCGTGTGCTATTGAGATAATAAATTGCGGCCTACTAAGTAGTTACAGCCAAACACTCACCCAAAACTTCTTCCCATTCTGCCCATCCGTAGATTTCAGCAAAAGAACTATTGTGCCATATAAAAGAAAATACTCCTTCTACTTCTTTGACTTTTTCTTTCATATTCATGGCCTCTTCTTGTGCTTTTTTTACATCTAAATTCATATAATACCGCATTGTTGCATCCATAATAACAGAAGAATGAATGGTAAGATCAGTGATGATTTCATTTTTAAGATCATACCAAGGATAAGGGACTGATGTACTCGCTCTAAACCCCGAATGATCATGATATATCATACTATAATCATCTGAAATACCTCCTTTAATAAGGTCTTGATAGGTCTGCGGAAATTTGAGATGGAGAAAATGCTGCCTGCTTTGTGTAATTGATTTATTGGTAAAAGTAGCTAGTATTGCTTTTTCTTTTTCCCAAATGGACAGTTTTCGTTGTGACAATAGTGACGGATGGATTCCTATTGGGTATTGTTTAGCAATCCTCTGTGCCAATTGTTTAAAAGCTTTACTATTAACAGAAAAGTTTTGGTCATGTGGTAGCTTGAATTGCGTCAGAAAAAAAATTATTGGATAATGTTCATATTTTTTTAGTTTAGAAAAAAAAAGCTCGTAAGTATCAAAAACATCCAGTCTTTGTCCAATAAGTGTAAGTAAGCGTAATTTTAATCGAGATCCTCGTAAAAGAAAAACATCTCGTAAGGTAGCCGCAATGTGTAAATATAGTGGCCTATTTAGATATGCATAAGGAGTGTCTATATCAAAAGTGGGTTCTATTTTAAATTGCCTTTGAAGGGGAATGAATACCTTCCATTTTGATTCTAATTTCTTTTTTAAATCTAATATCCAAAGGTCTACAAGAGGCACTTTTAAAAATCCATTTCTGAATGCTAGGCTTTGATAAGATGAAAATCTACCATGCTTATCAGGTGAAAATCTCAAATATTCTTCATATCGAGAAAGCAAATAGAAAAGAACAGCAAATAAATCAAAATGATAGTCGCCTTTGAATGTAGAAGATTGAAAAAAATAAGGTAGTCTAGTTCCAGTTTCTACATTGATATCGTGGGCATAGATCACATTTTCTGAGATCAAATGATGTTGATAAATATGAATCCCATTACCATTACTTTTTTTAGGCAAGTAATATATTTTGAATGCATCAGCAGGCAAACCTTCATCATTAGAGAAAAGCTTATAAGGAATGCCCAGATGAATATTAAAAATAACATCTAATACATATTTAAGCCTTGGCTCGTTTTTATCAGAGATGATATTTACTATTGAGTTCAAATTTTTGCTAATATTGTTTAAATGATTGTTATGAGGTTGTTGTATGTCACCAAATGGTAAAATAACAGTAAGTGAAGCATATACCCTACATACAATGAATTAATTCCATAATTTAGCTACGATGGCAAAAAAAAAGAAGTATAGAATATTTATCAGCATAATAGCAGTTTCCATAACTGTGAGCTTACATGGACAGATTATTTTTCAGCCCAAACCCGTGGAGTATAATTTTAAAGGAGTGGTATACAAAACAGAGAAAATTTTTGGAGGAAAAATTACTACTTCAGGATTGGCGATAAGTTATAAGACAGGAAAACTAAAGTCATATTATAATACAAGTTATTACAATTTCGAGTTAGGTTATATAAAAGACTCCAGAGAACGAAAACAGAATAAGAATATCAGCTTTCCTAGTGTAGGGCTTTCTCCATCATTCATCTATGGTAAGCGTAATCATTTTATCAATTTGCGACTCAGTGCAGGGGGAAAGAAATTCCTTTCGGAAAAAACAAAAAGAAGAGGTATTGCAGTTGGGTTTATTTATGAAGGAGGAGCCTCCATAGGATTACTGAAGCCCGTGACCCTTCAAGTCATAAAAAATAATCTTGAAACATTCGAACCCGAACTGGTAGAAATAAGCTATTCTGATGATAATGCCGAACAGTTTTTGGCATATGATGATATTTATGGGTCATTGGGTTTTTTTAATGGTTTTACCAGCACTTCAATTACAGTAGGGGCTCATGGAAAAATAGCAGGACATTTTGCTCTAGGTGCATTTGAAGAAAAAGTAAGGGCATTAGAAATAGGTCTAATGGTAGATATCTTTCCTGGAAAGGTGCCTATATTGGCGGAAAGAGAGGGAGTAAAGAACAAATTTATTTTTCTCAATTTGTACCTATCTTTGCAATTCGGAAGGCGAAAATAACCGTTTATTATTATTTTAAAAGGAATAGCGACCCGTGATAGATTTACCCATAATTACAAAAGAAGAGAAGCCACAACGTAAGAAAAAACCAGATTGGCTGAGAGTAAAATTGCCAATAGGTGAGGACTATCGTCGTGTTAGAACTTTGGTAGATCAATATCAACTTCATACAATATGTCAAAGTGGGCATTGTCCTAATATGGGTGAATGTTGGGGAGCAGGTACAGCTACTTTTATGATTTTAGGAAATACGTGCACAAGGAGTTGCAGCTTTTGCGCCGTTAAAACTGGCCGACCACCTGAATATGACGAAGACGAACCAAGAAGAGTAGCAGAGGCCATCAGGCTAATGGAAGTAAAACATGCTGTAATTACTTCGGTAAATCGTGATGAATTAAAAGACAGAGGAGCAGAAATATGGTACCAAACAGTAATACAAACCAAGCAACAATCATCTAAAACAACTATAGAAACACTTATTCCTGACCTCAAGTGCACGTGGTCAGCTTTAGAGAGAATGGTTGAAGGTGGGCAAGAAGTAGTGTCACATAATATCGAGACGGTAAAAAGACTCTACAGGTTAGTAAGGCCACAAGCCAAGTATGAAAGGTCACTAGAACAAATACAACGTACTAAAGACATGGGTTGCCGTACTAAATCGGGAATTATGGTAGGCCTTGGAGAAACTGATGATGAAGTGTTAGAATGCCTTGATCATTTGGCTGAAAATGGATGTGATGTTGTTACCATTGGGCAATATCTCCAACCTACTAAAATGCATCTCAATGTGGCGAGATTTGTACATCCTGACACCTTTGAATATTATAAAGAAGAAGGCCTAAAAAAAGGTTTTGACTTTGTTGAAAGTGGGCCTTTGGTTAGGAGTTCTTATCATGCTGAAAGGCATTTGTAAATCGGGTGCTATTATGCACTGGATAGGAGAATCGATTATATGAAATATGCCAGTTGTAAAACCTTCGATTTATCAGCAATTTTCTCAAGCTATCTATTTAAAATAGCAATTTTTAAAAAATCAATATCTTTCTGTTGTTGTTGATTTATTTTTATTTCTTCCTGAAGTGCAGAAATGGCAGTGAGGTAGAGCTTTCTATAATTTATACCCACGGCATCTACATTTTCATTGTATTCTACCATTTCAGGAAACTCATTTAAAAAATGAGAAACATCCACGGCAATTCTTTTGTTCTTTGAAGCGTGAGAAGAATGGCCCACCTTTAGGTTGAGAAGTTTCTCATTGCTAAGCGATAAAGATTTTAATATGAGGGGATCTTTAGTGGAGAAGTTTACTTCACTTATTAGTACTCCTGCACTGTTGACAAATGCTATGCGGCTGCCATCTCTGGCAAAGCTAAAAAACAATCCTGAATTGTAAATCTGCCAGAAATCATTACTATTCCCTCTTACTTCAAACCTTATTTCACTGGCACCACCATCTAAATTAGCATCGCCTTGTTTGATATGTATATCGGAGGCAGCTGTTCCTTTCCCCATTTTTATTCTGCCACTTCCAAAAACGGATATGGCATTTGGTCGATTAACATTGAGCCCACTCTGAAAACAGGCAATTTTCGCAAAATGAATTATTTTAGATGATATTATTATTTTTTAATACCTGATTGTCAACAGATTGAAAAAAGTGATAAGATTGCTAAAAGAAACATTTTAGATTTATATGTTTTCGGGGTGGACTCATAAATCCATTGAAAACGCATGAAAAAATACGAGTCGTTTCCGTTCAGACATTATATAAAGAATATTTTCATTTTCATCCCGCATTCAAGTAACAATCTGCTATAAAGTTTCAAAGACACATCAAAAACAAGATCACTTTTTCTTCCTCACCTTCATGATTTCTGCCATCATAATTTCAGGGTTAGAAATATTGGTGTAAAACTCGTTCAGAAAAGATATCATCTCTGACTTCATATTTTTATCTAAGTGTGGAAAATCATTAATTACAGCGTAAAATTCACTTTTCTTCAATTTAAATGTGGTGTAAGTAGCACTGAAATCTTCTTTAGCGGGCCCTCTAAATTGAAAGAGGCGTTCTGTGACTTTTTTTATAGGCAACATGGGATGAGGTTTGGCATACCCGGCATTGACTAATCCGCTATAGTCAAAATCATAAGGCACTGGTTTGGGGCCATTAATAGAGTTACATTCCAACATTCTTATATTATGACGACCTGATAAATTCCAATCCGTATTACCTACCATGTATTGAAATACTACAAAGTTCTTGTATTGTTCTTTATGA
Source organism: Saprospiraceae bacterium (assembly GCA_036479115.1). Classification (GTDB taxonomy): domain Bacteria; phylum Bacteroidota; class Bacteroidia; order Chitinophagales; family Saprospiraceae; genus UBA7328. Next base: position 7,032 of record JAZGFD010000027.1, read on the forward strand.
ATTTTTTTTACCGGAGAAGAATCTTTCTCATCATATATACATCCCAAACGACGAGCCATATCATCTGTAGGCTCTATAAGAAAGGCAAATTGATCACTTATTTTTATATTGTTTAATGTATCTTTTACAGTAACGTGTGCCAGCTTAACATTGTAACTCGTATCAGTCAGAATATTGTAGAGCTTATATATCAAGTACTCCTTCATTACTAAATTACCAAAGTTTACATCATCTTTGCAAAAGCTAACTAACTTGATATTATCTGATTTTTTTATATCGAGTTTTTTTCTCTCTTTTTTCTGAATCTTAATCATCAAAGGAGGGAAATCACACAATGACCTGCGAGTGACTCCTCTGGGTCTGATTAAGACATTAGAAATGATTCTGGCCTCACTACCATTAAAAACCGTCATAGTGGCTTCTTGATATATATCTTCATCTTCTCCTTTATTATATATGAGTTGATCATAGTCAGTGGAAATTGTGACGGAGAGGTCTGTAATAGATGACAGTTTTGAATAGAATGAAGGCCTATTGTCTATTTCTTCCGCTTTTTTACCTCTCCCAGAACAAGCTAGAAAGAAGACTGCCAATGTTAATATAACAAGCCGTAAAAGACCTTGTTTTTGTCCGAGCATTGTATTCATATTGGTTGTTTTACTCCCTTTGAGGTTATTCTAAAGAATTGACCATTTTCAATTAATAATGCTTCATATTCATCATTTTTCTTTCTCCTTACATCAATGGCATAAATTGCTTTATTATATAGGCTTTTGACTTTATCTACTACAGAATGGCCAATAATAATATGCTCTACTCTGTAGTAATTCAATATTTTAGAAAGTTCAGATAAATCCAAACTTTGATTTACATGTCCTCTATACCACAATGGGCCATTACTGCTCATCACAAGCCGTTCTGCAGTAGAAAACCTACTCTTATCTACCTTATCAATTGCACTTCTTATTAGTTCATTTATTTTTTCTATGCTGAAATTACTTTCATATAAATCTAAACTTATTCCTCCGTGTACAAAAAGTGTATTCCCAATAATCTCAATGCTATTTTTAGTTCTTAACCATTTACCTATGATCGTGTTTTTGTCAAAGAGCTCTTCATATTCTTTGCCCAAAGCTTCAGTCACTACTCTGTATTTTTTATGTATGTACCGATCATCACCGCCCATTGCCATTACTTCGTGATTACCCAGAATAATGTGTACTCTTCCTCCATTTTGTAATGCTTCTTGATCCAATTTGTACATTAACCAAAGCACTTCTGTAACCAAATCACCGCGATCAAAAATATCTCCTAAAATGACCAAGTGTCCATTGCCAAATGACCATCTTAGGTTTTCATCTATCACACCTTGAGAGCGAAGCGTGGCCATAAAATATTCAAAATCACCTTCTATATCCGAGATGGCTAAAATACTGTTATGGGTCTGATAATGATGTGGTGGTGTATCATGAACATTCATGACCTTACACGAAAACTGAGCCTGAAGGCGGGGAACACTTATGAAAACATCATCCTCTTTTGAGATAAATTTCTTGATGCTATTAAACTGACCTTCGTCAAATTGCCCATTAATTTGTTCTAAACCTTCATTTTTATAAAACAAATATGGGCCATCCAGCTCTTTTAAACTAATATTAAAATGTTCAATTGATTTATTCATTTTATTTGCAAAATAAAATCCAAAGATCAGCAATACCAATACTATAGAAAAAATTACAATTGTTGTTTTTAGGTTCAATTTCCTTTTGTTTTTGGACTAAAAGTAAAAGTACTGATTTATACGGAGATGGCAAGAAGGGTTAAAATAATAGAGTCTTACGCTTAGTCCATATTTTTCGAAAAAACCAAGATGTCATTGTTTAGAGCTTTCGATTATAATAATCTATCAAGGTATAAAAAATCAGATGACTATGAAGTTGGAATATAGTAGAATCATAACGATACTATATTCAAACCTTGAGCCTATTCTAGAATCTAACATTTTTTATAAAAAAAATTATTTTGGATGAAATATGCATTTTTGGAAATTCGGGGATGCCTGAGTATCAGCGAGTTGAGTAAAATGTAAATTTCGCCAAAAGGTTTATGCAAAGCTTGTCGAAGTAAAAATTTTTGGTTTTATGAGTTTTTCTATCTAACTCCCCTAAGACAGGGCTGATACTCAATCTGTTACGCAGCAATAATTTCCACCATATCTATCCCTAATCTTTTCATTTTGCTTTTCATGTTGACAATTGCCCTTCTTTTGAT
>JAZGFD010000028.1:0-3614 GCA_036479115.1 Saprospiraceae bacterium
CAGATAATACCCGCCGCAAGCAGTACGGGCTTGGATTTATGAAGATGAATTTGTTCCTCAAGAACGACTAGAAAATAGGCAAGTACAAGTATAAATAAGGACATGTATCCGACAAAATGCTGGGTCAAATCCAATCGCTCTTCCATTAATTCTACGGCGTGGGTAGTCATAGGCAATAGCAATGCAATCAGCCCAAACATTGGTAGAAAAAATTTCCTTATTGTAATACTCATATGCTTACGGTAGAGCATAACATAATAAAAGATGCCGCAATGCAATAAGAGTCAAATGTAACACAGTATATTGATTTATAATAAGAATATTGTAGAGACTCTCCTTGTCAGGCTGAACACGCATTATTTCAGCATACAGCTTTCTGATATCCTTCTTCATATAAAGTATGTACACTTTTATCTAGGCCGGAAGTGGTCGGTACTTTAAGGGGCCTCTGACGAAAATTTTTCTTAGGACAGCACATATTAAGTTTATTATCGTTATTTAGACTTGTAAATATTAGAGTTGGAGTACATCCTGAACGCGTAATGAGGTTGGATGAGTATCCGCAGTACATTAAAGAGTGACTCGAAAATTGATTCTTCTGTAATTAGGGGGCGCTATTTGCCAGCCTCATTTAGATTTCATAAAATATGTGTTTTATTTTTTCTGTGCTCAATTGAATAGGGGGTTTATATATATGACGCAAGACAATGATGGTGGAAAATACAAGAAAAATTGGAATCCAGCGGAGCATTATAAGGAAATAGAAATTGCTGAAAATTATGATATTGCAAGGTTTTCCAGTATTCCCGGTCGAGTTTTCGATAGACTTGAAAAAAAAGCACTCAGAAAAATGATGCTAGAATTACCAAGTAACTCCCTCATAATGGATGCACCTACGGGAACAGGGAGATTAGCGGAAACCGTACTAGAGATGGGGCATCGGGTGGTTGGGGTAGATATTTCTCCCGAAATGTTAGAAGTTGCAAAAAAAAAGCTCAAGCGTTTTGGTGACAGATATCAGACTATAAACTCGGATGTTCACAGTATAAACTTAGAGAAAGAAAGTTTTGACGCAGTTATATGTGCGCGTGTTTTAATGCATTTTCCCTTAGAAGAGCAAATTTCCTTTCTGAGTGCTGTTTCCTCTTATTCAAAAGGGCTTGTAGTTTTCAATCAATCAGTGATAACTGATTACCACAGAATACGCCGATATGTGAAATCCCTCCTTGGTAATCAAGTGCCTGCATCATTTCCTCTGACGAAAGATGAGGTGGATAATTTAATCACAGGCACGTTACTTACTGAAGTACGCCGGCGTCAGGTTCTTCCTCTGGTTAGTGAGGCTGTATTCTTTTCTTGTAGGAAATAATATTAATGCTGCGATTTAGGAGACTTTCAAACAAGGCATTAAGAGAAGTGATAGAATCTTGTCCATTAGGTTTGGATTTTACAGAAGAGATACATACTCGTTTTTTACGTAAGACACGAAATTCATTGCTATATTTGGTATCTTCTCCAACTCTTCCGAGTACTCTGCTCATCAAACAAGTGAGAACAAATGACGCAGAGGCCCAATATAATGCGCTGGTTTCAGCTACCGAAAAAATGGAAGATGCTACATATCTTGTACCCAAACCAATTGCTTATATATCGCAGAAAAGCGTCATTGTTATGGAATACATTAATTCGAAAAGTCTTGAAAATATCTTGTTCCAAAATGACATTAGCGCGGCCAATAAGAGTGAGTATATCAAGGGAAGTGCACAATGGCTTTCGTATTTTCACAGAGTATACAGGAAGGGGTTACAGACGGTTGATTCTAGAAAAAAAATAACCGATTTATCGAAAACGCTTTTAGTAGCTGAGACCGCTTTGTCTAAACATTCGGACTTGGTTTCTGTGCAGCATTGGCTGGAGTCAACAGCACCCTATATACAGACCCGTAAAACGGCATTCGGTTATACTCACGGTGATTTCAAACAGGAAAATATTCTTTATTCAGAGGGGAGTATTTTTGGCATAGATCTTTTACTTGAGGAGAAGGGTGAACAAGTTATGGATTTGGTGCAATATACCAATCATCTGTTATTTTTAACCATCACACACAAAGGTAAGTTTTATAATGAATATGTCAACGAATGGATAGACTGCTTTTTAGATGCTTATGCAGAAAATCAAACGATGATTGACATGGAAGTTTTCAACTGGCTTAGGTTGCAGCATTTAATGCGATATTGGTCCTTTGAGGTTTCTCGAAGAAGTCCTCTCTCAATAATTCAAGCAAATAAATTAAGAAAGGAGATTTCTACTATTTATCATTCTATATCACTACTGTCCGGTAAAAATGATGAAGGACTAAGATAACCCCTTGTTCTGAAATAATAAACAACCTAAGAGCATGTGTCATCGATTTCAACTGTAAAAAATATTGCTCTGGTGCTGTAAGCTCAAATATATTTAGAGCCCATCATGACACGGGAAAACTTGTTTTTTCACAGGTTACGGATTATTTGCCCTTAGACACCTTTCATTGATGTATTCAACGTTATCATGGTGACCGCTATGTGAAACAGTTTCGCTGCCACGACCAGTACCTGATCATGACGTTTGCTCAGCTTACCTATCGCGAAAGTCTGCGAGATATCGAAACCTGTCTCCGAGCTCAGAAAAATAAGCTCTAACATATGGGGCATTCGAGCAACGATATCTCGGAGTGTTAATCAGTTTGCAGAAAATGGCAGATAGTTATTTCATCCTATATAGTGTTAATTCAGCGTTGACTGCCTGATTGATGAGTTCTTTAGATCCATTTCTTAAAAGTTCTGCTAAGACATCAGGGGCATTTTTTTCTGGTTGTTTAGTGGATAAATATTATCATTTATCGTGACATACTCCTCATCGTAATTTCTTTCGTGGTGGATACAATTCCAACAGAATACGGCAACCTTTCTTTATCACACCAAATCTAATCATAACTCCAATATATTAGAAGTTAATAAAGTATCGTTTAACTAATTGATAATTTTTACTATTTTTAATGCTTTGGGGGGTGTAGTGCTCGTAGGAATTAGGTATAATAAAATATATATTTTATATGCCAATTTTAGTTTCTCCGAAATAAATTTGACTCGGAGTGCCATAAAAAACGGTGAAACTTCAGCTATTTATTAACACACATTCAATAAAAATGCCTCCAAATTAAAAAGGGATAATAAAATGTCAAAAAAAATCATATTTCTAGAGTTTAATGAAATTACTCAAGAAATTATTGATCAAATGATTGGTGAAAATGAATTACCGAATTTCAAAAAATTAATGGCAAAAAGCTACCAATTCAAAACTTTAACTGATGCAGAAGGTGAGTTTTTAGAACCCTGGATACAATGGTTTAGTATACATACAGGTATTTCGTATAACACTCATAAAGTTTTTAGATTAACTGAAGGAACAGAAAAAGACTCCCCCACAATTTTTGATATCCTTATTGATTCAGGTCGAAAGGTTGGCTCCATATCTAGCATGAACTTAAAAGCATTCAGTTCACCAGGTTCCTTTTACATGCCTGATCCTTGGTGCATAAAGCAACCTTGTTATCCGAAAGACTTACAACCTGC
>JAZGFD010000029.1:0-3236 GCA_036479115.1 Saprospiraceae bacterium
TGTTCTTTCTCATGAAAGTTCTTTCTTTGTTCGTATAAAATGAACTTACATAGTAATACATGGTGGTGGCTTAGCATTAACTCTTCGCAAGATGGGATAAGATAAAGCTATACATTATTATATAATAAGAAAAAACGGCTTGTCGATGTTCCTCGACAAGCCGTTTTTTTTATAGATAAATTGAAACGCAGTTTTAAATAAAATAGTCTTGGTAATAGGCCGTCATATTAAAAATGGAAACAAGATTACCAAGAAAAAGACGTGAAATGAAATGAATATAACCACATATAGTGAGGAGATTATAGCTGACCTCACTACACCAGTATCCCTCTATCTTAAAATAAGAGAAAAGTATGGACAGGCCCATCTTCTTGAGACTTCTGCATATTCTATAAAAGAAGGCAGTAAATCAATGATCTGTTTTAACGAATTAGCAAGTTTTCAAGTTGATAAAGGCATATTAAAAACTCTTGATATTGAAAAGCAGGATTTTAATATTTACGATGAAGTTCAATCGTTTCTTAATCACTTTCATCTAGATCAAAACAATGATTTATACGGCTACCAAGCCATTTTTGGATATACCTCTTACAGTGCCATTCAGTATTTTGAAAATATCAAACTAGATGATAAAAAAATAGATGAGACTATTCCAGACATCAGATATGGCTATTATCGGAACCTTGTTATATTCGATCATTTTCACGAAACTATGATCATCCTTGACAATTGCCCAGAAGGAAAAGAAAGCAATCTTGCTGAAGTAACGACTTTGATCCATTCTCAATTCCACTTATTAGAATCATTTGCTACCGATGGTGAAGAATATAGCAACATGACCGATGAAGACTATATGCACATGGTGACTTTGGGAAAAAAACACTGCAAAAGGGGCGATGTGTTTCAAATGGTGCTATCACGGAAATACTATCTTCCTTACATAGGAGATGACTTTAACGTTTATCGAGCATTAAGATCAATTAATCCTAGTCCATATCTTTTTTATTTTAATTATGTTGACTATCGTATATTCGGATCTTCTCCTGAAGCACAACTTAAAATAGAAGATGGATATGCCGAAATTCACCCAATAGCCGGTACTTATAGGCGCACAGGAGATGATGCGTTAGATAAAATCAAAGCCCAAGAATTAGCAGAAGACCCAAAAGAAGTGGCAGAACATGTGATGCTGGTAGATTTAGCGAGAAATGACTTGAGCAGAAATAGCAAAGAAGTCAAGGTTGTAGATTATAAGATTATCCAATATTTCAGTCATGTGATTCACTTGGTTTCAAAGGTGGTGGGTAAAGTCAAAGACAAGTCTAAAAGTGTGCAAATATATGGTGATACTTTTCCAGCAGGAACGTTGTCTGGTGCACCAAAATATAAAGCCATGAGTCTAATTAATCAATATGAACCCAATGGGCGTTCATTTTATGGAGGTGGGATAGGATTAATAAAGTTTGATGGAGGGCTAGACCATGCCATTATCATAAGATCATTCTTGAGTAAGGATAATGTAATGATAAGGCAAGCCGGGGCAGGAATTGTAATGAAATCAAATGAGGAAAATGAATTGCAAGAAGTGAATAACAAACTGGCTGCTTTAAAAAAAGCCATTTCATTCGCTGAAAAAATTTAGTTCATAAAATGGAAAACAAAAAAAAAATATTGATCATTGATAATTATGACTCTTTTACTTATAATCTCGTGCATCTTATTGAAGAGATTATAGGTTATGATGTAACAGTATGGAGAAATGATCTTTTTGAGATGGAAGATGTAGATGAGTTTGACATATTATTCTTTTCTCCAGGGCCTGGCATTCCAGATGAAGGAGGACAAATGAAAGAAGTAATAAATAGATATAAAATCAATAAGCCAATGATGGGAATATGCTTAGGCCATCAAGCAATTGGAGAATGTTTTGGAGCTGAGATTAAAAATATGCCCGAAGTATATCATGGAGTTATGACTCCATTAGATATAATATATAAAGATTCTAAATTATTCGAAAATGTATCTTCTAGTTTTGAAGGGGGCCGATACCACTCTTGGGTTATCGAAAAGGATACGTTGCCACGAGAATTTATTATATCTAGTGAAGATAGTGAAGGTCAGATCATGGCCATAGAACATAAAACATTGCCCATAGTAGGTGTGCAGTTTCACCCAGAATCCATTCTTACTCCTGAAGGAAAACAAATTATTACCAATTTCTTAAAATACTATAGCTAAGTGTATATCCTCGACAAAATCGTACAATACAAAAGAGATGAAATCAAGAGAAATATGGCAGGTAAGCCCATCTCCATTTTGGAAAAAACAGAATATTTCAAGAGAACTCCGTTGTCATTGTCAGGCCATCTTAATCAGAATAAGACTGCCGGAATCATAGCTGAATACAAGAGAAAATCACCTTCTAAATCCAATATTAATCTTGCAGCTAAGGCAGAAGATGTGATGCCCGCTTATGCCGAAAATGGAGCCTCTGCAATATCATGTCTTACAGATGAACATTTTTTTGGAGGACATAATGACTATTTAACATTAGGAAGAAAAGTATTAGAAATACCAATACTTAGAAAAGATTTTATTATCAATGAATATCAAATCATAGAAGCTAAATCTATTGGTGCTGATGCCATATTACTCATTGCAGAAGTGTTGACATCAAAGGAAATAATTTCATTTACTAATACCGCAAAAAATTTGGGCTTAAGTGTCTTGCTTGAATTACATCATGAAAAAGAATTAGATAAAATAGACATGAATGTGGACGTGATAGGTATTAATAATAGAGACTTGAGAACCTTTATAGTAGATTTTAATCATTCTAAAATGATGTTTGATAAATTGCCCTCAGAAATAATAAAAATATCTGAATCTGGTATTTCTGATCCTGATGTTGTCAAAGAATTAAGAGGAGTAGGTTTTAGAGGTTTTTTAATTGGTGAATATTTTATGAAAACTGATGATCCGGGTAGAGAATGTGGGCGGTTTATTAATGCTTTAAGGGAAGGAAGGAAGGATGGGTAGAATGAGGGAATGAGGGAATGAGGGAATGATGTAAGGGTAGAATGATGTAAGGGAAGAATGATGTAAGGGAAGTGTATCGTCCTAAAAAAACCTTACAGTTAAAAATTAATTCCTAGAATAGCTTTACAGCTAAAAACTTGTCCTAAAATAGCTTTACAGGATAACATAAAGTCCTGAATTAGCTTTACAATCAAATT
>JAZGFD010000030.1:0-22242 GCA_036479115.1 Saprospiraceae bacterium
TTTTGTTCAGTCCAGGCTTTTGTAGGATCATTTAGGAAACTTATCAGATTGATGTAGTTCATCAAGTGAAACCTGACCATTGAAACCATATTTGAAAATCCCCATTTTTTATTCAGTTGTTTTCTGACCACCTCCATAAGTAACATGGCTATGTATGCAGTCCATATTTGTATTTCTATGGCATTTTGGTTGCCTCCTAAAAAGTATTTTAATATAAAGTTTTGTTTTAATTTTCTGAATAGAGTTTCTATGTACCAACGTTTTTTATAAATAAGGGCGATAATCTCTGCATCTAGATCGAGTTTATTGGATATGAACACATATACCTTTTTCTTTTTTTTTATCCCAGTATGCTACTCTTCTTAGAGTTAATTTTTGAAATTTGCCTTGTTCATCTATGGTGTCAACATGTATTTTTTCATCCTTTATCACTGCGGAATCACAATGTTTTGGTATTTCTAGTTCTTCTATTGATTCGTATACACCATTTTTCTTCACCCGTGTAACCATCGATATTCCTTTTTTAGTCCATTGGTAAAACCTCCTGTAGTCAATGTAGGCTTTGTCAAAACATATGAAGTCCCCTGCTTCTAGATTGAACTCTTTAAATAAATATTTGTCATGTGTAGCTGCACTGGAACAACACATAAATCTGGGCACATAATTATCTGCATCTATTACAGTATGGGCTTTGATACCTCCTTTCTGACGGCCGTCTATTCTCTTTCGGCCACTTGTTTTTAATATTTCTTTAAACAGTCCTATAGTCGTAGAATCGGCTAACATGAGCCCTTTAGGCAGCCTTTTGACCCCTTTGGCTGTCCGACAAAATTTTTCCCCACTTAGCATATAGACTCTCATATATGGATTTGAACACTTCACTTGATCTTTTCTTATTACCATCCGAAATCGTAGACCGTTTAGCTGCATAATTAATTCCTAAGTGGGAACAGCCGACCCTCACATGCTAACAAGCCTGTGCTTAACTCTCTGAGTGTCTTGTAGTTACTAAAGGTCGCATAGAGCATCGTCACTAAGTGCTCCCATGTTTTAAAGGGTTTATAATAACGATCGCTTTTGTGATTTTTGGCTATTCTATTAACCTGAGAACGATCTATGAGTTTTAACAACTGAGATAGGATCGGCTGTCCGATAAAATGGATACTTTTATTCATGATTAATTGTTTGTACAAAAACAAAGTAATCATTGTGAGGGTGGTCTTAGGATTTCCCTCCTTTTATTTTTTTTAATCAGACAATACTAATTTTTTATCCTAAAATAGGCTTCACATGAGTAGTAATAAAAAAAGTGACTGCTCCGGAGGTGTGCTTTTGAGGTGAAAAATTGCTATTTTATTGCTAGACAAGGCTCATTCATGTCTTAATTGCAGGGCTATTAAGATATAAATAGCAGCAGTATAGCGATAAAAAAGTTTTTTTAATCCAGAATTGATACCACCTAAGTAATCACTAAAAAAATAACAATTTTATATCTGCTTGTTTCGCAGACAAGCCTCAAAGGCACACTCATGTAGTAGGCACTAGATTTGAAAATTATCAGGTTACTCACTGAGCTATATTATCCCGATTGATAGAAGAGAGAAATAAATTATTTTCAATTTAAATGCTTATATGATCATTATTTTATATGATCATTATTTTATATGATCATTATTTTATATGATCACTACTCCCTAAATTAAATGAATGGCAACAAAATAGGGAAGAATGAGCTACATCCTTCCCCCCAATGTATATAAAACAAAACTAGAAACCCATCATCCTAGCATCGCCTTAAGATTGCTAATAAAATACTTTACAGGTAAAAGATAATAATAAATTTCATAATTGGATATAAATCATTCAAATTGTATCAATAATAGTCATTATATTTAAAAATGTTTTTCTCTCACTTTACCCCTATATTCTATTCATCCACAAGAATTTCTAACACCAAAATATCAAAAAATCGGAACGTTTTCGTAATATAAGGACTACAAATGGTTCATTTATATAAATAAATAAAGTTAATTATGAGTATATAAAACTAGAGTTCAACCCAATATGTATAAAACAATTCTCGGTTATACAACGATTTGACAAGGCCGATTAAGTGAGAAGAACGCAGAATTGAGTAATTATTGTAACTACTCAAATGGAGTCGAGTTTGGCAAAAAAGGAATTATTTTTACATTATTCTACGGTTATTTTGATAACAATAGTTCTGTCATTCTGATAATAATGAGCCTTGTCTAAAAAAAAATAACAAAATATTATCTCAAAAGCACCCACCTGGAGTAGTTACTCATTATTTTAAAAATAGCTTTTGAAACAACCATTTCATTTAACTCCTAACACTGTACTTAAAAATAAGCACCATTCTAAAAGCGCGTCAAGCAGCTACATTATCTATATTTGATTTTTTATTGCATATGAATTACAATTTACAGAGTATTTTTTCTAAGCGAGAACACATTATTTCTCTACTATTGGTATTGTCTGTAATTGTATTCATTGCGTTTCTTTTTCCTACTAATGGACGGTTTAATCTAGAATATGATAAAGGGGATATATGGAAACATAACGACCTTCTGGCACCATTTGAATTTCCTTTATTAAAAAACCCACAAGAAGTAATACGTATCAAAAATGAAGTAAGGAAAAACCTTACTATTAGATTTAGAAAAACCAAAAATGCAGGTACTGTACAAGACAAAGTAACCAAATATCTTACTGAAATTAAATCAGAAATAGGAAATGCTTCATTTCAAAAACTGTTGCGATACCTTAAGGAGAACAGGGCTAAAATATTAATAAGTAAAGACCAAATGACATATTTGGGATTAGAAAAAGAGTCTTTTCTAATTCCAGAAAAAGAAACTTTGATAAAATATTCTGACTCCAAATATGTAGATATCAATGACTACCACACTTTTATTGTCTCTAAATTGCCAGAAGATTACCATGAAGAACTGGATAAACTGATTGCCATAGAAGCGGAATTGGATAAAAAAAATACTAAAAAAGCACTAGAAACAGCTGAACAAAAAGGAATTACTTCTAATGTAATAGTCAGAAATGGTGAGCTTGTAGTATCTAAAGGGAATCTCATTACTAATAGTATATATCAAAAGCTTCAATCTCTGGAAGATGCATTTGCTAAACGACAGATCACTTTTACTGAAGGTATATGGACCTTCATGGGTCACATTATCCTCACATTTTTAATTCTCGGAGCTCTCATGCTCTATTTGTTTTTTCATTTCCGCTCAATACTTCAACAACCTAAGGAATTGTCATTTATTCTTTTTTGGATAGTAATATTTACCTTTTTGGTATTTCAGATTGAAAAAACCCCCAATCTCAGTTCCTATATGATACCTTTTTGTATTGCTCCAATAGTAATTAAAACATATTATGAAGAAAGGCTGGCACTATTTGTTCACATCGTGATTGTGCTAATTGCAAGCTTCCTTTCCACCCTTGATTATGAGTTTACTTTTTTACAGATATTGGCAGGTATTGTAACTGTTCTATTGATAGAAGAAACTCGATATTGGGATCGGTTTTTTTTATCCATTTTAATAATTATCGGCACTTATTATTTAGGATTTTTGGGATTAAATATGGCTTCTACTAATACTATTGGCCAAGATATAGATTCCTCAGTATTAATGTGGTTAGGAGTAAATGGAATCCTCATTTTATTGGCTTATCCGATCATTCCTTTGTTCTCAAGAATATTTGGATTTACAAGTAATATTACGTTAATGGAGCTCTCGGATTTGAATAAACCATTACTCAAAGATTTATCCATTAGTGCACCCGGAACATTTCAACATTCCCTCCAGGTTTCTAACCTTTCTGAAGCTGCTGCTGAAAAAATAGGGGCAAATAGCCTACTTATAAAAGTGGCTGCTTTGTATCATGATATTGGGAAGTTAAAAGAGCCGATGATCTTTATTGAAAATTTGGGCTATGGAAAAAATCCTCACGATGAATTAACTAATTTTGAGAGCACAAGAAAAATAATAGCGCACATTCCAGAAGGCGTGAAATTGGCCAAAACATATAAGTTACCAAAAGAGATCATGAGGATGATAGAAACACATCATGGTACTACAAGGGTAGAATTTTTCTATAGGAAACAACTTACAGACTTTCCTCACCAAGAATTTGATGAATCAATATTTAGATACTCAGGCCCAAAACCGATTACCAAAGAAGAAACCATCTTACTGCTTGCAGATTCTATTGAGGCCGCCTCAAAAAGTTTGAAAGAACCGACCGCTCAAAATATTGACGACCTTGTAGAGAACATAACTCTAGCCAAAATTAAGAACAAACAACTATCAGATTCTAAGATGACTTACCAAGAAATGGTAGTGTGTAAAAATGTTTTTAAAGATTTATTAAAAAGCATTAATCATGTAAGGGTTCAGTATCCTGATGAACAAATAGATGCAATATCGTAGTAGTCAAAAGCAGGCAAGTTAAATAAATGGTGAAGACTCATCCGTAGTTCTTTTTGAATAAAAATGAGTTATTTTATTTCTAGTCAAGGCTCATTTGAGTCTTATTAGCAGGGCTATTGCTACTCAAATAGTCGTAGAGTAACGGAAAAAGAATCGTTTTTGACCAAAATTGACTCCACCGGAATAGTTACAATCAATGTTTTATTCTCTTTAGTATCTTTTACACTCCCTTTCTGATTCTAAGAAGATTTCAATTTACTTTTGATGAACTATTCAGGGAGTATCAATTTTGGCTAATAAAAAACGCTTTTATTTATCGCTATACTTCGGCAATTTATATCTCAAATAAAGCTGCTATTAATACAAAAATAGACTGTGTACAGCAATAAAGCCAGCAATTTTTTACTTGCTTGTTTGGCAGAGAGGTCTCAAAAGTGCACCACCGGAGTAGTTACACTTTTGATTTTTTTAAAGAAATAATTCTTTGATGTACTTCCCACACCTGGTGAATAACAGAATGATTGCCATCATTTTGGATTACATAATCGGCTCTTTTTACTTTCTCTTCTTGAGGCATTTGTTTATTTATACGTTGTATAATTTCGGCTTCAGAGATTCCATCTCTTTGTATGGTTCTCTTTATACGGAGTGGGAGTGGAGCGTTTACCACAATTACAAAATCCAAAAAGGACACAGAACCTGATTCGTACATCAATGCTGCTTCGTATAAACCATATGGGGCTTCAACAAAGTTGAACCATTTAACTAGATCCATACCGACAGCAGGGTGTACAATTTGATTAATCCGTTTTGTTTTTTCAGGGTAAGAAAAAATGATATCAGCCAAATGTTTTTTATTTAATTGGCCATCCTTGGCATAACTCTCACTGCCAAAGTGATCAATGATTTGTGCTTTTACATCTTCATCATGAACCATAAGATGCTTAGCTCTTATATCGGCATTATATATTGGAATCCCTAAAAGATCAAAAATTGTACAACAAAAAGTTTTGCCCACACCGATGCCACCTGTTATTCCTACTTTTTTAATCATAACTGCTCTATTTGAAGCGAAGATTCAAATGAATCATGAAGAATGTGATCTTTGCTAAGTCCATGAAAATGAGATAGAAACTGAGTAGTAACCTCCTTATACTTTGACTTTCTAATGCCTATTTTAATCCAATTTTTCATCCCTAACTGTTGATCAATGATTTCAATGTTTGTATGTTTTAGGCTGTTATATACCTTGCCTGTTTGATTGGGATTAAAATGGATTTTGGCATAATCATTAATAAATTTAGTGATAATATTTGCTGCAGTTAAAGCATCTCTACTGCTTAACTTGTAAGCATTAATAAGCCCAGAAACCCCAAGTTTAGTTCCACCAAAATACCTCACTACAGCTATAACTACATCCGTTATATCCGCACTCAGTATCGCGCTGTAAATTGGCCTTCCAGCCGTGCCGGAAGGCTCGCCATCATCATTTATTCTAAACCTATCATCATTTATCCCTATTTGATAAGCATAGCAAATATGTCGGGCCTTGGGATGAAGGCTTTTTAACTCAGAAAGCCTATCATTTACCATCTCTTCATCTGTCACGTGAAAAGCATAAGCTAGAAACTTACTCCCTTTATCTTTAAAAGTTCCTTGTCCAGAATCGAGAATGGTCTTAAATTCATCTTTTATTACCTCCATTTTACATCTAATATCAGCTTTAACCTATCATTTACACCAAAATCTAATACAAGGTTTTACATTTGCAAAAAAAATAATATGACACTCCCGATAATACTTCTCTATGTAGGAATTGCTTCTATCATTTTGAGTTTGATTACAGTGATTGGTTTTAAGACTAAAAAGAACTGGATAACTACTTTTTTTCAAAATTACGTAGGCGCTTTTTTTATTTTTTCAGGATGGGTTAAAGCGGTGGATCCATTGGGATTGGCCTATAAAATGGAGCAATATTTTGCAGAATTTGAAGCAACCTTTGCGGATACCTGGGTTTCATTTTTAGCCCCTATATTTCCTTTCCTATCTAGCATGGCGGTACAATTTGCCGTTGTCATGATTGTTTTCGAGATCATTTTAGGAATAATGCTGATTATTGGGGCCAAACCGAAATTTACATCTTGGGCATTTTTATTATTGGTTGCATTTTTTACTTTCCTTACAGGTTTTACCTACCTCACAGGATATGTTCCAAATGGAAGCAATTTCTTTGATTTTGGATCATGGGCTGCATACAATAAAAACAATATGCGAGTTACAGATTGCGGCTGCTTTGGCGATTTTCTAAAATTAGAACCAAAAGTATCTTTCTTTAAAGATGTAATACTTCTTATCCCTGCTTTCTATTTTATATATAAACACAAAAGCTTTCATACTTGGTTTTCACCAAAAGTAAGAACTATAATTTTGAGTGCTTCACTCATTGGGCTCGTTATCTATTGCCTTGGTAATTATGTCACTGATATCCCTACGCATGACTTCCGACCATTTAAAAAAGGTGCAGACATAGCTTCACAAAAGCAAGCTGAAACAGATGCTCAGGCTGGTGTGCAGGTACTTGGCTTCAAATTAGAAAACAAAAATTCAGGGGATAAACTGGATGTGGGATACAAGGATTATCTCGCTAACCTTGCTAATTATCCGTCTGATGAGTGGAGCGTTACTGATCAAATATTAGGGGAGCCAACTATCCCATTAACAAAAATCAGTGATTTTGATATTTCTGATTCAGAAGGACACCCTGTTACTGATGAAATACTCACAATGCAAGGGCCTTATATTATGCTGGTTTGCCATAAATTGATTGGCACTGGTAGTAATGCTACTAGAGTAATAGAAGATACCATTTTTGTTATTGATACTGTATATAATAATGCCTTTAAAGGTGGTTTTGCACTTGAAAAAAATGTAAAAAGGATAGATAAAAAGACAGTAAATTACACCAATTACATTTGGAAAGACCACTACGCTAAAAGGTTTGAAGAAGTGATTAAACCCTTTGTAGCGGCAGCAAGTGAGGAGGGCGTTAAAACTATTGCAGTAATAGGGGGTGCTGACCGTAGTATGATAGAAGACTTTGCTACGGATTTAGAATTAGACATAGATTATTACACAGCTGATGACATTTTACTTAAAACTATTGTAAGATCAAATCCTGGTATAGTATTGTGGGAAGGAGGAAAAATTCTGGATAAATGGCATTACAAAAAGCTGCCAAATTTTCAAAATGTCAAGAAACAACACATAGAATAATCGTAACTACTCTGGGGGGTACGCTTTTAAATTAAAAATTGCTATTTTATTGCTAGACACAGGCTATTTTTGTATTAATAGCAGCGCTATTACTAACATATTTTATGTGTTAGTGAATCTCGATTATGTTGCCATATCTTCTATTTGAGACATAACTTGCCGAAGTATAGTGATAAAAGAGCTTTTTTAATCCAAAATTGGCTCCACCTGAGTAGTTACACTTTAAGATATTCCTTCTATCTTTTGCAACAGTGCCTTTGTTCGTGGTAAAGGGGCAATACCAAACTCCTCATCTAATACTTCCTCACACTCTGCAAAAGTTCTCAAAGCCAAGGGCCTGTTGCCATTTATTATGTATGCTTCCATCTGGATTCTGTAGGCATCCTCCCATGTTTTATCAATTTGAAGTGCTTTTTTACAGAGTCTTATGCTCTCCATAGGATTAGAGTCTGTAAGGAGTTGAGCTAAATTGATAATACCGCTTAGAATAATAATTTGTATGCGCTCTCTTTCTTCACTGCACCAGTCTTCGTACATTCTTCCAGGTAGAAATGGGCCTTCGTACAACTCTATAGCTTTCGTATAAGCTTTCACTGCTTTATCTTGATTTTTATGGAGTGCATTGTTTCCCAATTCAATTAGTCTTTCTATCACCTCTATGTCAAGCCATATATATTGCATGTTGAGCTGATAAGTAAGGCCTTGCCTAATGATGTATTTTGGCTCGGTTCTACTTTTTCGGTTTGGTTCGAGAGCCTTATTAATGCCATGCATGGCAACTTTAAAGTCTCGATCACCTGCTGATCTTTCAGCATCCTCCCAAAGTCTATTTATTATTTGTTCTTTATGTAATCCTCGTCTGTATCTTACATTAATAAGAAATTGCAATAATTGCAAAGTCTTATCTCGGCTCCATGATTTTTGATCTATACTTTTGCCGTTTATTAGCGCTTCAAATCTACCTAGAGTATTAAATTGAAGATCAATTGGATTCTTTATCTGTGTTATTTTTAATATTTCGTTCTCTATAATTGACATATAAATATAGATAATAGGGTATAATATTTTTTTAAAAAAAATAAACTCTTAATAACATAACTTCTCAGGTGGGGTGCTTTTTTTTTACCAAAAGTTATATGACTTAATAACTATGTTTGATTGAGAATGTAAATGCTAGCTTCTCAGAATGATTCTCATTTTTTAATTTTTATAACTTAAGGAGTAGTTACCTAAAGTTTTATGGAGCGACAAAAAGTAGAATTATTTGAGAATAAAAGATATGAAAGCGGACATTCAAATACATTTTTGTAACAACTTCATTAAAACCAGTTTTATCTTTTTATTTTATCTATTTTCTTCTCCAAGTTGTCTATTTTGGTCGACATGGATTTCATCTCAGAAAGAATGGTATGCATATCTGATCTGGAAGCGGTTCGCCATGAGTCAATTTCTAACTTTTGGCCTATTTCTTCGCCTACATCGCTTAGTTGTTCTTTGATATTTGCTACTTGTCCTTGAGGATCTTTAATTGTTTCCATTATCATTTTAGGAGCATTTTTAGCCATTTTTTTCCAAATGTCAAAGCTTTTGCTTAATATTCCTTCTTGCTCTTCTTTTGTTTTGTGAGATGTGGTAGAAAGGGTAAGGGAGGTAAGATTTTCTTGCATAAATCCCAGAGCATCTTCGAGCGCTAAAAAGTTTCTTTCTTTACCCCCTTGCACGTGTGAAATCTTGCCTCTCCATTGAACATTTTCTTCTCCTGATTCGTCCTTAAAAATTTGCTGAGTGAACCGAATCATAAAGGATGCTGTATTTTTATCCGCCATTTCTGCTTTATTAAAGTTTAGAAAATTGAGTCCACTTTGAAAACATAAAAAATCTAGGAACTATTCAGGTGATTTGCTTTTTTTAATCAAAATAGATACTACCAGAATAGTTTCAAAATCTAAAATACTCACTTCGACAAGCTCTGTATAAATCTTTTAGTGATCTTATCCTTTTTTTCAATCTGTTGATAATCAAGCAACAACAAATATCAAAAAATGATAATACCATCTAAAATAATTCATTTTGTGACAATTGTCTGTTTTCAGAGTGGACGCAAAAGTGAATTGGTTTTCGAGACTAAAAATATAAAAAGAAAATTGAAACCCTTTTTACAGGTGTGGAACAATTACCAGTAGCAACTTGAAAAATAAAAATTTGGCTTTGAATATGATGAATGTTGATGAATAAATGACGCACTACGATATTGCTAGAGAGTTTGGGATTTTGTTAATAATGAGGCTGAAAAATCGGAGTATTTCCGATGTATAGAGAAGCTAATTTCAGGGGGGCAAATAGCCCAAATTTAATTCTCTTTTAATGGTGCCTGTGTAGTCACAAATAAGTTAGTTATATGTGCTGCTGTTAAGAGGGGAAGAGCTTCGTTTAGTAAAGAAAAATAGTGCTTTTTTTTACTCAAAAGCAAACCACCGGAGAAGATACTCGGGAGGATTTATTTTTGCCAAAACCGAAATTTCTAATCATTTGGGTTTAATCCAAATATTAAATCTATTTTTGCAGCGCTAAAATTCGGATTTCCGTAATTGCTTTTTGGTAAAAACATATAAAAATGGCAGAATATCTAACAAAAGAAAAGAAAGAAGAAATATTCAAAGAACATGGAGGATCAGCAAAAAATACTGGTTCCATAGAAGGACAAGTAGCCCTTTATACCTTTAGAATTAACTCTCTATCCAAGCACCTTTTTGAAAATAAAAAGGATCATTCGTGTAGAAGAACCTTACTTACCTTAGTGGGAAAAAGGAAGAGTTTGCTAAAATACTTAGCAACAAAAGACATTCAGAAGTACAGAGACCTTATAGAAAAGCTGAGTATAAGAAAATAATTATACACGGTTAGAATTCTCGGTGTTTCTCAAGTTCGGAAGAAAACATATTAGAAATAGTAATAATATTTCTTATTTTCGCAATTCATTAAAAAATAATCAATGGGTTCTATAAAACCTATATCTGTGTCTTTTGATTTACCATCAGGAGAACAAGTGACTATCGAGACTGGCAAATTAGCCACTCAGGCTCACGGTTCATGTGTTATCAAAGTAGGCAAAATGATGATGTTTGCTTCAGTTGTATCCGCCCAAGAAGCCAGAGAAGGCCAGCCATTCTTTCCACTTTCTGTAGATTATCAGGAAAAATATGCCAGTAATGGTAGGATACCAGGCAACTTTTTTAGAAGAGAAGCAAGGCTTAATGATTACGAAATATTGATAAGTAGGTTAGTAGATAGAGCAATAAGGCCATTGTTTCCTGATGGATATATGAATGAAACTCAAGTGATTATTAATATGATTTCGGCCGATGAAACTATTGCTCCTGATGCATATGCAGCTTTAGCAGCATCTACAGCATTGGTTATATCAAACATTCCTTGGGCGGGACCATTATCAGAAGCGAGAGTGGCTAAGATAGATGGACAGTATGTGGTCAATCCTCCAAGAGCAGATTTGAGCAAAGCTTCTATGAATCTTATAGTTGCGGCAACTTTAGATAACGTGATGATGGTAGAAGGAGATGCTGACGAATGTCAAGAATCAGAAATTATAGAAGGAATCAAAGTAGCTCATGAGGCAATCAAAACCCAATGTAATATTCAATTAGAATTAGCAAAACTTGTAGGTGACAAAGCATTGATAAAAAGAGTAAGAGAAGTAGTGGAAGTAGATGAAGATCTCTTAGATTATATTACCAAGGAGTGCAAAGCGGGGATTTTAGAGATTGCTGCGGGAGAACTTGATAAGGAGGATAGAAAAAATGGTTTCTCGAAAGTGAAAGATGCATTAAAGGAAAAAATCTTAGATGAAAAAGGCGAAGAGTATGTGCAAGAAAAAGGTGGTAATGTCTCAAAATACTTTGATAAATTAAAAAAATCAACTATTAGAGGGATGATGCTCAAAGAGCAAAAGAGATTGGATGGAAGGAAATTTGATGAAATCAGAAACATCTGGACTGAAGTAGATTACTTGCCTTCTGCACATGGATCCGCTATATTCACTCGGGGCGAAACACAATCTTTGACTTCTGTAACAATTGGATCAAAACTTGATAATGTACTAGTAGATACAGCATTGGATACGAGTAGTGATAATTTCATTCTACATTATAACTTTCCAGCATTCAGTGTAGGTGAAAGTAAACCCATGAGAGGGCCTGGTAGAAGAGAGGTAGGACATGCCAATCTTGCGGGGAGGTCAATAAGGAAAGTAATGCCAGAAGGTGGTGGTTATACCATTAGGATTGTATCTGATATTTTAGAATCAAATGGATCTTCTTCCATGGCAACGGTTTGTGCCGGTTCTCTAGCACTTATGGATGCTGGGATACAGTTAAAACATCCAATATCTGGTATTGCGATGGGAATGGTAGCGGAGGGCAATGATGTTGCCATACTTTCCGATATACTAGGCGATGAAGATGCACTCGGTGATATGGATTTTAAAATTACAGGTACCCAAAATGGAATATGTGGTTGCCAAATGGATATAAAAATTGATGGACTACCATATGAGACATTAGAAAAAGCCTTGATTCAAGCAAAAGATGGCCGTATTCATATCCTTAATGAAATGGCCAAAACATTAGCACAGGCTAATGCTGATATGAAAGATCATGCTCCGAGAGTGAGTGAATTTAGAATAGATAAGAGCTTTATTGGTGCTGTAATAGGACCTGGAGGTAAGATAATTCAAGAAATTCAGGAAGTAACAGGAGTAAGAATAAGTATAGAAGAAAAAGACAACCAAGGTGTGGTCAACATCTTTGCCAGTGATAAGAAAAGCTTGGAAGCAGCGAAAAGTTGGATCGAAAAAATTACCTTTATGCCATCGGTAGGAGATGAAGTTGATGCTACAGTAGCTTCAATTATGCCTTATGGCATGTTTGTAGACTTTAATGGAAAAAGTGGGTTGGTTCATATATCTGAAATATCACATTCTCGAATTGAGAAAATGGATGGGCTATTTAACGAAGGAGACTCTGTAAGAGTAAAAATAGTAGGCGTAGATGAAAGATCAGGTAAATTGAGATTATCCAGAAAAGCACTCCTGCCAAGATCTGATAGCAATGACTAAAGCCCATATTGTTAATTAATATGTTTTCTCTATTAGCAAATGGGTGACATATTATTTTTATTCATTCCTTTTGGTAAGTTATTTGCCACCTTTAAGTTTTAGGGATTCCAATTTAGTAATTCTAAGATTTTATTTCTTGAACTAATAAAAAATATACACTATACAGGGAACCTTTTGAGTTCTTAAAACGTAGTGTTAATAGTCTATTTTGTTGATAAAATCAAGTTAGACTTAATAAAATACATAAAGAGTACATTAAAAGAAGTATGCGACAGCTAAAAATCACCAACAAAATCACAAACAGAGAGAGCTTGGCTCTTGACAAATATCTAAATGATATTAGTAAAATAGATCTTGTCACTGCCGACGAAGAAGCTGTATTGGCTAAGAAGATTAGAGATGGAGATCAGGAAGCATTAGAAAAACTGACAAATGCTAATTTAAGATTTGTAGTATCAGTTTCAAAACAATATCAGAATCAAGGTTTGTCGCTGAGTGATTTGATTAATGAAGGCAATGTAGGCCTAATGAAAGCTGCAAGGAGATTTGATGAAACAAAAGGATTTAAGTTTATATCATATGCTGTATGGTGGATAAGGCAAAGCATTCTTCAAGCCATTGTTGAAAATTCTAGATTGGTACGCCTTCCTCTTAATAAGGTGGGTTCATATAATAGAGTGAATGAAGCATATGTTTCTTTCCAACAAGAGTTTGAAAGAGAACCTTCTCTAGAAGAATTGGCTGATGTTCTGGAGATGAAAGCTAAAGATGTCAAAACCACTCTTTATAGTAACCGACGTCATGTATCTTTTGACGCCCCTGTAGGTGGGGAGGATGGCGACGCTACATTTTTAGATTTAATGGATTTTGATTCTATAGAAAGTCCTGATAATGATCTTATGGATCAGTCGCTTAAAGATGAGGTAGAATATGGACTTTCGATGCTTTCGCCGCGTGAAGTAGAAGTATTGACAGCTTACTATGGCCTAAATGGAAGGAGATCAATGACTCTAGAAGAAATAGGTGAAATGTATGGTCTTACTCGTGAAAGAGTACGGCAAATTAAAGAAAGATCAATCCGCAGATTAAGAAAATCTGTAAATAAAAATGATCTTAAGTCCTTTTTAGGCTAGTATATCTAGAACACATGCTCAGACTCATTGTATTCGCTATAGTAGGTATATCGCTCATTTATATCGCTACAGAAATTCTCAAATTTCTGGCTGCCATAAATGGGACTAAAAGCCAAATGGTATCTGATAAAGCCAAATTTCTTAAAAACCTTGATAGATCTGAATTTGTAGAATGGCCTTGGGAAGAACTCAATACATTGTCACTGCAAATAGATTTTGGCCTTTCTAAATATGATATGATTAGCTCTGCACAGGAAGGAGTATATCTTTCCATTTTTAGTGAAAATGTAGGCCAAATGCTGTCTAAAAAATACGGAGAGAAAGAGATGATGTTGATTGCAACTGAAAAGAATACTTTTGAATTGACAAATGGCGATAATGACGAGGTCTTTTTAACGATAGAAAGTGAAACACCGTTAAAGGTAGAATTTAATAAAAATAGCTTGTCCTTTGCAAAAGAAGGAACCAAGTACAAACTTACTAAGACCGCCAAAAGAGCAGAAATATTTATTGATAGTAAGTCTTTACTAATTACTAATGAAGATAATAAGAATGACCAGTCAATGAGAAGGCTGGTACAAGTGATTCCAGAAGATTTGAACAGTAGCCATCACAATTTTGTTAAGTTTTTATTACTTTTTTATTTAATTTGGCAACAGGATAGCTAATGAAGCTATTTAAACCTTTACATTATGAGTATTCTAGATAGAGTAAGAGTAATAGTATATCGTTTTCACGAAAAAGGACTTGAAGTTTTTCTTTTGGATGAACATTTGAAAAATAATCCTGAAATTTGGAAAATGGCCAGCACAAAAGTTAATGAAATTAAAAATTTAGGACTTGCTCATGAATATCTTGATGTAGAAGATGAGGAAGAAGTAAATGGATTAAAGACTATTGCGATAGAGGCTGATTGGCACGATATCCCGTCTATAAGAGGACTCATTAGAAATGATATAAAAATTGCCAAAGAAGTAGTAAAGGAAACAATTCCAGGGGCTGAAAAAGGAGCTTATGTAGCCATAAAGGAAGTAATGAAACGTGCAATGCCCGATCAGTATAAAGTTCTAAAAGAACTTAAAGAAACGCTATTAGATAGGAATCTTCTCAGAAACCTTTAAAACCTTACCAAATCGAATTATTTTCTCAAAACCACCACCAGAATCATTTAATGGGACTTATTGGAACACATTTTAAATTGCCTAATCAATCAAGGTTGTATAAAGGCAAGGTAAGAGATGTGTATACCGTAGGTCAAAAATTAATAATGGTGGCATCCGATCGGTTATCAGCTTTTGATCATGTGTTGCCAAAACCAATTCCATATAAAGGTCAGGTACTCAACCAATTGGCATCTTTGTTTTTAGAAGAAACCAAAGAAATAGTGCCGAACTGGTTAGAAGTAAGCCCTCACCCTAATGTATCAATAGGTCAGAAATGTAAACCCATCATGCTAGAAATGGTGATAAGAGGATACTTAGCGGGCCATGCTTGGCGTGAATATGAATTAGGGAAAAGAAGTATTTGTGGGGTTTCAATGCCGGATGGAATGAAAGAATCTGATCAATTTGAATTGCCAATAATTACTCCAGCAACAAAAGTAGAAGAGGATCATGATGAAGACATTTCTAAAAAGGATATTTTGTCTCAGGGCATTGTGACCCTTGAAATTTATTCTCAATTAGAAAAGTATACACGTGCTTTGTTTGATTATGGTACTCAACGTGCTAAAAGGCAAGGGTTGCTTTTGGTAGATACAAAATACGAATTTGGATTTTACAATGGCTCTCTCATGTTAATAGATGAAATACACACCCCTGACAGTTCTCGCTACTACTATGCAGAAGGCTATGAAGAAAGGCAAAAAAAGGATGAAAAGCAGAATCAGTTGTCTAAAGAATTTGTAAGAGAGTGGTTAATGTCTAAAGGGTTTCAAGGCAAAAAAGGGCAAGCAATGCCTCATATGCCTGATGGTTTTGTTAATAAAGTAAGTAAAAAATATATCGAGTTGTATGAGAGAATGACAGGTTTAGATTTTCAGAAAAGAAGTTATAATAGAATAGAAGAAAAAATAGAAAATGCAATTATTGAATATTTAACGAAACAGTAAGAAACTTCTTTACATATTTGTAACGTTACTTGTATTGATCTTTGAAACTATGGGGCTGAATGGAATCGACAGGAAAGTAGTCTGATTAGTAAGCATGCCGGAGCATTGAATATGAGCTCTGTTAACAAATGATATTCACAACAACAATTGGCAATAGACAATTTGCCATGGCAGCCTAATTCTAGGAATTAGATGCCATTGTGCCGCTCTCTTGACGCTGGATACATAGAGATGCCGCACATCAACAAAACCTCTAGCTAGATGACCTCATTGTTTCGAGGGTGATTTGAAATTAAGAAACTAAGTTGATGGCTGGTTGCTCATACACCTGCCTGATATCGAAAACTCGAGTATAAGCTAAGCATGTAGAAAATTTCTTAGAGCTTTGGCTGGACCGGAGTTCGAATCTCCGCAGCTCCACTTTTATCTTCAATAATTATGGCTCATATGAGCTATTTTTGTAACTACTCAGGTGCTATCAATTTTACTCAAAAGCATTCCACCTGAGTAGTTTTTTAAAAATCTGTATTTGAATCTATATAAATTTCTTGTTATAATGACTTTTTCTCTTACCAGTTGCGCATCAGGTGCCCAATCTGTGAAAGCTCCTATATTTAAACTTACTTTAAAAACACTTCTTTCCCATTCTGTTAATGAAATAGGAGCTCAAAATGTTCAACTTTCGGAAAATGCTTTTCTACTAGATACTCGAGAGCAAAGTGAATTTGATGTAAGTAACATAAAGGGAGCTATTCATGTAGGCTATGATCATTTTGATATGAAATCTGTTCAAGACATTCCTAAAGATGCTAAAGTATTGTTATATTGTTCTGTTGGGTATCGGAGTGAGAAAATAGGAGAGCGAATGATAAAAGAGGGATGGACAGAAATTTCAAACTTATATGGAGGTATTTTCGAATGGAAAAATATTGGAAATTCTGTTGTTGATTCAACTGGTATTGAAACTGAAAGAGTACACGCTTTTGATCAAATATGGGGGCGGTTTTTACATAATGGAGAGAAAGTGTATTGACTGTAACTATGAAGCCTGTATCAAATTTGATACAAAGTCAACTGTTGAAGTAGTCACTATTGACTAATTTTTAAAATAATGTCAGGTTATAGATTGATAAAACTTCACTAATTAGGAATATGATTTTGGGCTATTAAAAGCCTATTTAAATTACTAATAAAGGGTCATTGTAGATATGTAGTGTCTGAACGAAAACGCGTCAAAAATAGAAATAATTCACTTCGACTAGCTCTGCATAAAACTTTTGACGATATATTCATTTTTTTTAACTCTCAGGTACTCAAGCATCACCGAATCTTAAAAAACTAAATGTAACTACACGGGCTTAGTGGGTTTTAACAAAATTTGACTGTGCCCTGTAGTTACAATTAGATTCTCATCCAAAATATTCTATTTCATAAAGTTCGACAGCTTCCGTTTAGACAATATACAGTGTATTGATATTATTAATATATTAATTGTACAGCTGTAGATAAAACAGGTTTTTTTACCCAGAATCGAGTGCTCTGATAGTTTTCATTTATGTTGATTCAAGCTTTATGTTGATTCAAGCTGTGTTTCGGATTTACCCATATGAGGGTTCAGAAAGAATAGAAGTTTATCAGGGAGTTATAAATTAGTTTTTAATATTGCGCCTCACAAAACTTTTTAAAGATTTGGGATATAGTATTCATAAGATAGAATTGCCTACCATATTTGAGATGAAAACCGTTAATTCTTACATAGTTAAAGGTGACTCTGTGACTGTAATTGATTGTGGAGAACGTAGTGATGAGTGCTGGGCAGCAATGATAAAAGGTCTTGCTGATCTCAATTTAACTGTCAGCGATATAGATGAAATTCTGATCACACATGCTCATGTTGATCATATGGGTATGGCCAAAAAATTATCTGATGAAAGTGGGGCAAAAGTTAAAGTGTCAGACCTTGTTTATGATTGGGCTATACATCTAGAAAGGGAATGGGATACTAGAACAGAAGTAATGAAACAAGCCTTTACTGACTTACTTACCAAGGAACAAGCAACGCACTTTTTCGCAATCCTCAATTCATGGTTTGGCAACCTGCACAAATATTGGGATGCTATGAGCGAGAATCAGGTGGAGAGATTTGATTACAAAGGTCTAGTTAATATTGGAGGTTATGATTTTCAGTCCATCCATGCTCCTGGCCATTCGTATACACAAACGTGCTTTTTTTACGAACAATCAGGTGACTTTATATCAGCTGATATGCTTTTACCTATCACTCCTACATGTGTTATAGAAACAAACCCTAAGACGAAAAAAGGCAGAAATAAGTCCATGCTTGAATTGCTTAATTCATATAATTTATTGCGAAAAATGGATATTCAAAAAATGTACCCTGGCCATTATACCATCAAAGAGACTCATAAAGAACTGATAGATCGTCAGGTGAATAGAATAATGATGAGGAAAGACTATGTGCTTGAACTGATAGAAACTGGACACAATCAGTTTATGACATTATTTAACGCATTATATGATAGAAAAATGAATTTTCCTGGCCTTGTTATGACAATCGGATATCTCGATCTTTTGGAACATGAAGGATCTATACATTCTATCCAAAATGATAATGGAAGAGTATACATTGCTCATTAAAAGTGTTTTTATTGAATTTTACATTGGATTAGAAGTGTTTGATATATTATTTCTGCACGGCATTAATCTTTACGAAAATACTCAAGTGGAGCCAATTTTGGGTAGAAAAGTTCTTGTTCTACTATATTTCAGCTATTTTTTTCGCCATAGCTCTGCTCAGTTTAAAAAGCTGAGCTTTATCCGACAATAAATTAACAAATTATTACCTGCCTGATTGTGAAATAGGCCTCAAAAGCGCTTATCTGAATAGTTACAATATTTCAATAATACTAATACTGCCTATTCTTATTAATATCCAATTTGAATACATCGGGCCTGTTATAATGCCCAGATACTGAAAGGTTCATTTTTTCAGGAGTATTTCTACTCAAGTTCAATTCTTGATAAATAATCTTCTGTTCATCATATACTGGAGCTAGTAGAATGTTTCCATCAGGGCCATATATAGAGCTACCGCCATTCATTATTAATTTTTCTGGTTTTAAAAGAGGCGGCAAATCCAGCTGTGATGGCAATTGAAAAGCATGCATAATTTGACCTACTGAAACTACGGTGCAACGTCCTTCAAAGGCATATTGTCGGGCACAAATTTGGTGCATTTCTTTTACAAAAGGCCATAATGCAATATGAATATCCTCAGCTTCTTCATGCATGGCTTGTCGAGTTAATGGCATCCAATGTTCCCAACATATTAAAGACCCTAAGTTTCCAAATTGAGTTTCTATGCTTTTTAACCCTGCACCATCTCCAGGGCCATGTACTAGTTTTTCTGTGTAGGTCGGCATTAACTTACGATGACAATTGACTATTTCGCCATGCCCAGAAATCGTAAAAATACTGTTGAATAGAGTTCCGTTACCAGGCCCTTTTGATATCTTCTCATTCGCTCCGATCACAATCCACACTCCTTTTTCTTTAGCAATCTTCTGAATGAGCTTGAGGTCATCAGAAGATGCATCTATTGCACTTTTATACATTTCTGCCCATACCGTTTTTACTGGTTCATAGTCCCATAATGCTACATTATTACATACATCTAGCCATATAGGGTAACCGCACAACCATGTTTCACCAAAAACAACTAAATCGGCACCATTGGAGGTAGCAGATTCTATAATTTCTAATGTCTTTTGAATTGTGTCATTTTTATGATTTATTATAGGACTATCTTGTATTATTGCAATGGTCATTTATTATGGTTTATCGGATTTCTATTTTGAAGAGGAAAATACACACTTTTAATTGGGCTCGAGACTTGGCCATTGAATTTTCTCTATGAAATGGTAAAACCGTAACAGTTCAAGACAGCAATTTTTTAAACTTAAAAGTATTTTTAGTGGCTCAACGAGACCTATCATTTTTAATTTTAGTGATTTTCGTTCAGCCACTATGCACACGAGTAGTTGCGTAAAATCAGATTTTCTTCAGCACAATACAATATATTACACTCAACAATGAAAATGGAATGCCAAAAACATCTGTATAATTTAGACAATAGTTTGATATACCTTAATGGTGCATTTATGTCCCCTATGTTACAAGCTGTTGAAGATATTGGGATCGAAAATATCATAAAAAAGAGAAACCCCAGTCTTATAGGTGCCGAAGATTTTTTTTCTCATACTGAAAGATTAAAACTTGTGTTTTCGACATTGATTAACAATATTGATGTCCAAGGAGTAGTACCTGTAGGATCAGCGTCATATGGCTTAGCGAATGTGGCTACCAATATTAATTTTAAGAAAGGTGATAAAATTTGCCTTTTGGCTGATCAGTTTCCTAGTAATTATTACATCTGGGATCGTATGGTTTCAGAAAATAAAGCAGAAATTAAAATAGTATCGCCACCTGACTCTTTGATTAAAAGGGGGGAAAAATGGAATGAAGAACTGCTAAATGCTATCACTGATGATGTAAAAGTAGTGAGTATAGCACATATTCATTGGGCTGATGGGACTATTTTTAATTTAGAGGCAGTAAGCCAAAAGTGCCAAGAAGTAGGGGCATATTTTATTATAGATGGCACGCAGTCAGTGGGAGCATTACCATTTGATAATGCAAATTTTCATGTGGATGCTTTAGTATGTGCTGGGTATAAATGGCTACATGGCCCCTATGGAATTGGAGTGGCATATTATGGAGATAAGTTTAAAAATGGCATCCCTATCGAAGAGGGATGGATCAATAGGCACAATAGCCATGATTTTAAAAACCTTGTCAATTACCAAGCAAAGTATAGAGAAGGTGCACAAAGATATGCAGTAGGCGAGAGCTCAAGTTTTATCTTATTACCGATGTTAGTTAAAGCCATACAACAATTAAATGAGTGGACACCATCTTCATTTCAGTCTTATTGTAAGTCCTTGACTGATATATTGTATGAAGAACTTACGCCAGAAGGTTTTTGGATAGAAGAAGAAGAATACAAAGCAAACCACTTGTTTGGAATAAAAATACCAAAAAGACTAACGATGAAAATGGTTAAAAATAAATTGGAGACTGAAAACATAACTGTATCATATAGAGGGGATTTTGTAAGAGTAAGCCCTGGACTATATAATACTCGAGACGAGATCAAAAAATTTGCTAAGTGTTTGGCTAAATTGAAATAATGATATTAGGAACACTCTTAAATTTGTAGCTTAGTTATATCTAACACTATCTAACACTATCTAACACTATTGCTATGTCTTGTACTACTGAATTTTGGCTTTATTCTCTTGGTTCATTGCTTTTAGGAGGCCTCGTCATTTGGGCCTTTATGAATAATAAGTTGACTGATTTGCGTAAATTGATAAAAACTAAAGACGATAAAATTATTTCTATAGGAAATGATTATTCGAGTTTGAGATCATCTAGTCAAGAGCAAATTTTATCTCTTAAAGAAGAGCAATCAAGTATAACACTAATGCCAAAAAGTTCCTCAGATAAAGATATGAAATATGAAAAACTAAAAGTAGAATACAATAACATGCAAAGCCAAATGCATGAATTAAAAAGAAATGGAAAAGGTACTGGAGAAAAGAATAACCTTGTCAATTCTAAATTGATTAAGAAAATAGAACTGTTATCCCGAGAAAATGAGACACTCAAGAAACAAGTTAAGCCAACAATTAAGGATAAAGGTGGATATAGGAAATCTATAAAAGGGCTTAGAAAAGAAGTAAAGGCGCTCAAAACTGAACTTAAAAAGAGAAAAGATTCATCATCTACCATTGAGAAAAGAGTAGAAATAATAAAGTCTCTAAGAACGAAAAAATTAAAAGATTGGCTCAATAGAGAAAAGTCGTATAAGGTTAAGAGAAAGGTATCAAGGAGCAAGATGAAGGGTAAATCTTGAGCCTACTCTGGAAACTAACATTTTTCAGAAAAAGAATCGTTTTGGATGAAATTTACATTTTCAGAGATTCGGTGATGCCTGAGTATCAGCGAGTTGAGAAAAATGTAAAATTCGCCAAAAGG
>JAZGFD010000031.1:0-22980 GCA_036479115.1 Saprospiraceae bacterium
ACAAAATGAGTTGTTTTGGATGAGATTTACATTTATTGAGATTCGGTGATGCCTGAGTATCAGCTAATTAAAAAAAATATAAAGATCGCCAAAAGAAACTTTTTTGATTTTGTGTGTTTCCGGAGTGAGCTCAATAATTGCTATAAATTATAGCTTTTATATGTCTCCTCCTCCGGTGACTCCTCCTGGTCTGGCACCTTCTGGTCCAAAATATTTTGCTAATACGCAAGCCATTATAATAGCCATAATGGTATTAAAAATAGCATCAACTATATGATGTGTACCGCTCCAGATTTGCATGAGAGCATGATTGAAAAGTGCATAAGATACAGCTGTTAGCAAGCCCACTAATAAGCCATATCTAATGGCCTGGCCCATTAGAGGTTCATTATTATTTTGTATGAGCTGGAAAAGCCGTGTAAAAGCGTAAGAAAAGATGAGAACCCCTACTATAAGAATAGGGAAATTTATAGGTATTCGATTGGCACCTTCCATGGTCGGATAATAATCTGCCATGAGCACGTCATACCATAAAAAACCTGCTGCAAAATTAATAATAGCTAGAATAAATGTTCCAATTAGGACTTTTTGGTTGAACATAGTTAATTTGTTTTTGATATTAATATTGAGGATTCTGCTCAAAATACAAATTTATTGGAATATTTTAGTACTCCCTACATATTATTGTATGCATGACTTTGTATCTTTCGTGCCGCCAAGAATATTTAAACCATTGCCTAAATGACAGTATTTACTGTCATTTTTTATTTTCTTAGGTATTAAGACCTTAGAAATATGAATCTTTTGCAATTAGTTATACACGCAGTATATTAGAGTTTTATAGAACTATTTAATGAAGCATCGACCAAAAAGAAAACTTGCTGTTATAATGTTTATGGACATTGTAGGGTATTCAGCTTTGGTGCAAAAAAGTGAGTCCAAAGCTCTTGGTTTTGTAAAACTCCACAAAAATAATCTAGAGCGTTATAGTGCTGATAATAATGGGAAGGTAATTCACTACTACGGAGATGCCAGTTTGACCATGTTTGATAGTACAATAGAAGCAATAAGATGTGCCTGTATTCTTCAGAAAAAATTTCACAATGATTTTAAACTCCCCATGCGTATTGGGCTACATTTAGGCGAAGTAGTATTAGAGAACGATTCTATTTATGGGAATGGGGTCAATATTGCATCAAGGTTAGAATCAATGGGTGTAGCAGGAAGCATCTTAATATCAGAATCAATCAATACAGAACTCGAAAATCAAGATGATATTAATACCATTTTTATTGGGAAGTATAAATTTAAAAATATTGCCAAAGAAATTAATGTATATGCTATAAAAGACAATGAATTAGTAGTGCCAGATACCTCTCAAATAAAAAGTGATAAAGCAACAAATGTAAAGTCACTCACTGTCGGGTATATTTTTGGAGGGTTGATTATTTTGTTGGCTATATTATTTACCCAAGTTTATAATAATAAGAAAAATTCTAGTACTGTTTTACAAGAAAGATTAAGCATTCCGTCTTTTAAAAATTTTACTGGAAATCCTGAAAATGACTACTTAGGTGAGATGGTTGCACATAGAATCACCAAAGAGCTTTTTGAAATAGATGGAACAAATATTATAGATTTCCAGACACCACAAGAAATCAATCAAGTAAAATATATTCTTTTCAATGATCCTGATATTGAATATGCACGGCAGGCAGGAGCTGTAAATATTATCGAAGGAAGTGTACAGCAGCAAAGCAAGGATAGCTCAATTTTTTCTGTGATAATAAAAAAACTCAATACAGGAGAGGTGATTAAGTCATTTCCTAATGTAATATTTGCCAATATTGACCCAATAGCTGGAATTACTTTATTATCGGAATATCTACATGGATACTGGCAAACCAAGGATAAAAATTTGATGTCATTTCCGAAATTAGAAGCGTACAAACTCTATCTTAAAGCAAAGTCTTTTTGGATAGATGACTACGTAAGTGCTGAACAAAGCTTGATAAAGGCTATTGAGATTGATAATGAATTTTATGATGCCTTTGACCTGTTACTTACTTTATATTTTAATACCAATCAACGCGAAAAAGCATTAAATATACTAAGAGACTTGGACAATAAAAAGGCAGGTATGACAAATCGGCAAATAAATATGCTGGAAATATCTAGGGCTTTTTTTACAGGTGACAATTCCAAAGCCTTTAATCACTATAACATAGAATATACATATAATCCCAAAGACCTATTCAACAATACTGCTTTCATGGTTTTAGCGAATGAATTTGTGCATGACTATTCTCAGACATTAGAAGTTTTTGAGGAAATCAATATTAAAAACTTAGACATTGATAGATGCAGCTATTGCCAAGAGCGATTGAGGATTGCTTTAGCAGCAACTTTGGGCAAAAAGAATTATAAAAAAGCCGCAAAATTGGTAGATCTTTTTCCTTCAGGTTATAAAAATATGAGAAGCAATGTTCTTCAATTTAGATATTATGGTATAAAAAATAAATTTAATAAAATCAAAGCAATGTCTTCTGCCATAATTAATGATACCACCCTCTCAGTTGCTATGTCAGCTCGATATTATGCGGCAAGAGAATTATATATCACAGGAAATGAGGAAGAAGCTCAAAAATATGCACGTCAACATATAAATTCATATTCAGACACAAGCCATTTTTCAATATCATGGGCCTATTACTTCCTTGGAGAATTAAAGAATTGTCAAGAAAGTCTGTTGATAAGGTTAAAGCGACAAGATAATAAATCAATGAAAGACTTAAGCCTACTAGGAATCGTAAATGCCAAGTTGAATAATAATGAAGAAGCAGAACGTCTTATCATAGAAATAGCCCAACAAGAAGAACAAAATTATGGCGACATTCCCTATTACCAATCCAGAATACAACTCCATCTTGGCAGTAGAGAAAAAGCCCTAGAATTATTGGCTGAATCTATCCAAAAAGGAGCAAAATTTTATAGTTCTAATGTATTTGAAAATGATCCTGCTTTTGTTTCTATCAAAAACGACTTAGATTTCTTAAAGGTGATTTTTCCTTACACTCAATAATAGGGGGTAAAATTTCTAATTTTTGTTTCTCTGTATTTATTTTCTTATGTCTCATAGGTAAAATATATTCTTACATTCCATAATATATACTCGTACATTTGCGCCTTTTTTGAGCAAAGACATAAATTTACTCTTATGGACATCAGAAATGTTGCCATCATAGCCCATGTAGATCACGGAAAAACTACTCTCGTAGATAAGATGCTACATCAAGCTGAACTCTTCAGAGATAACCAGAAAGTAGGCGAACTTATACTTGATTCTAATGATTTGGAAAGAGAAAGAGGTATTACTATTCTTTCTAAAAATGTGTCTATAATGTATAATGACACCAAGATCAACATTATTGACACTCCAGGTCACTCTGATTTTGGAGGAGAAGTAGAGCGGGTGCTAAATATGGCTGATGGAGTTCTTCTAATTGTAGATGCCTTTGAAGGCCCCATGCCACAGACAAGATTTGTACTGCAGAAGGCATTAGAATTGGGCTTTAACCCCATCGTTGTTGTAAATAAAGTGGACAAACCTAACTGTGACCCAGAATTGGCTCAAGAGAAAGTATTTGATCTTATGTTTTCACTTGATGCTACCGAAAAGCAACTTGACTTCCCGACCGTTTTTGGCTCTTCTAAAGAAGGGTGGATGGGAGAAGACTGGACGAATCCTACTGACAACATTACTTTTTTACTGGATACTATTGTAAGCCATATAGACCCTCCGAAAGAAAATTTAGGCACATTACAATTGCAGATCAGTTCGTTGGATTTTTCATCTTTTACAGGCCGTATCGCTGTGGGAAGAGTACATCGTGGAAGTATTCAGATGGGAGATAAAGTATCAATTATGCAGCGTAACGGTGTGGTGCATAAATCTATAGTTAAAGAACTATTTACATTTGAAGGATTAGGAAAAGAAAAAACGAAAGAAAGAATTGCAGCGGGTGAACTAGTGGCCATCACAGGATTTGAAAATTTTGATATTGGAGATACTGTATCTGATTGGGAAAATCCAGAGGCCCTGCCACCAATAACAGTAGACGAACCATCTATGAGCATGCTTTTTACTATTAACAATTCTCCGTTTTTTGGGAAAGAAGGAAAATTTGTTACTTCTCGTCACCTTAGAGATAGATTATATGCAGAAATTGAAAAAAATCTAGCATTAAGAGTAGAAGACACTGATTCTCCAGATAAATTAATTGTATTTGGAAGAGGTATATTACATTTGTCAGTGCTCGTGGAGACGATGAGAAGAGAAGGGTATGAACTCCAACTGGGTCAACCTCAAGTGGTGATAAAAAAAATAGACGGATACAAACATGAGCCAGTAGAGTTTCTCAATGTAAATGTATCTGAGCAATTTTCTGGAAAAGTGATAGAAATTGTCACTATGAGAAAAGGTGATATTCTAAATATTGAGAAGAATGGTGACCGTGTAAACCTTGAATTTAAAATTACTGCGAGAGGCTTGATTGGAATTACTAATCCAATTCTCACAGCCACAGAAGGAGAGGCAGTAGTGTCTCACAGGTTTCATGGTTATGAACCTTGGAAAGGAGAGATAGACGAGAAAAAGAATGGCGCATTAATAGCTATGGAAACTGGAACGGCAATTCCATTTTCTTTAGATAAGTTGCAAGACAGAGGCAAGTTTTTTATTGACCCCGGAGTGGAAGTATACGGTGGGCAGGTGATAGGTCAAAATACCCGACAAATGGACATCATCGTCAATGTGACGAAGACGAAAAAAATGAGTAACATGAGATCATCAGGAGCAGATGATAAAATTTCTATTGCCCCAGCTGTAAAATTTTCACTAGAAGAGGCTATGGAGTATATCGGCGAAGATGAATATGTAGAAGTTACTCCAAAGTCTATCCGAATGAGAAAGATACTTCTGAATGAGCACGACAGAAAAAGAGCGGGAAGAAAGGTTTAAAAAAAATGACATTTAATGTGTCGTTTAGTAAAGCCTATAACAGAGAAAAATAATATAGGTTTTCTCGATTCAATTGCGCTATGCTTCATTCCAGTAAGAATTTACCCTTGACAAATTATTGGCATGGTGTCTGAATGAAAACTCAAAAAAAGAATTAGCCGTAATAGTTCACTTCGACAAGCTCTGCACAAAGTTTTTGGAGATATTTTAATTTTTTTCAACTCGCTGATACTCAGGCATCATCGCATATCAAAAAACGTAACTACTCAAGTGGAGCCAATTTTGGATAAAAAAAGCTCTTTATCTACCATATTTCAGCTATTTTTTTCGCCATAGCTCTGCTTTGCCTCAAAAAATGAGCTTTATCTGGCAAAAAAATAACAATTTTTTATCTCAAAAACGCCCACCTGTGTAGTTACCAAAAAACTAATTTCTCACCCAAAATATTCTATTTTATAAAATTCGACATTTTTGATCCAGACACTATATAATAGATGCTTCGAGAGTAGCCACGAAATATGTATCCTTACGATCTTATTTCTTAATCAATATGACAATTCATAAGAATCCAATTAGGGCTCTAACGTTTCATCACCTGTCATCCTCAACAACGAAGGAGTAGAAGAATCACGTGTTGAAGGGTTTCCAATTTCAGTCGTAGCTGGGAAATCTATATTCTGATGTCTCTTCACCTTGGTAGGTAAGACAATACAAGGATTTCATCCCTTCGCTTAGGATAATACTTTGAACGAAATTAAAAATCCAAACGATTATGCCTTAATTTACCGCCCCAGCTATTGGGTAACTAAAAGACAAAGAATAGACATTCTTTATTCATTTAGTAAGGAAAATGATGTTGATGCCCTACAACTTCTTCTTCTTCTTCTTCAGCACCTTGGTCTTGGTATTTTTTACCTTTACACCTTTTTTAGTCTTGGTTTTTATTGACTTGGTTTTCTTTTTACTAACTTTTTTAGTCTTTCCATTAGTGCCTATCGTTTTGCTCGTAGATCTATTGAATACGGCTTTTTCATTTCCCTTAGTCGCTATCGTCTTTTTTGAGGTTTTATCTACTTTAGCCTTCCGATTTCCGTCTTTTGTTATAGCTCTTGTACGTGATTTCTTAATGACTGTATTTTTATTATTTCCTGCGGCTACCGTTTTGTTTGGCCTTTTTTTGATGACCTTATTTGACCGTTTTACATAGGCTTTTTTCTTAACAGAATACCGCTTTACCACTGTAACAGATGTGGTCCTTCTTGGTCTATAAATGGCCCTTGCTGTTTTCACTCTTACTACAGGAGCTATGCGGACCCCTACCCTAAAATGAGCTGTTTTCGAAGAAAATATGCCCCAACTTAATGGCCTCCAAGTTTTCCACCCTCTCGGATAATAACCCCAATGCCATGGAGATATATAGGGTCTATAAGTAGGCGTGTAGATATATCTTACAGAAGGCCATAACCATACATTCACCACGATTCTATTGAGTTGATAACTATCATTTGGTCCTCCCCGACTATCATTGGTTCCTTCAATGTCAAGTGGTTCTACCACTAATTCTTCACCAAAAATATCTTCGTCACCTATGATTTGTAATTCAGCATATTTGTCAGATGTTTTTTCTATAACTATCACAGCAATATCCTGCTGCTCTTTTTTACTAATAGGTACTTGTAAGACCAAAGCATGGGCATTTTTTTCTTTGTTATCAATTACCCTGATGTAGTCTATGTATCCGTCATCATCAAGATCTAAATTGTTTACATTATTGTCTTTTTTATTCAGAAGTTCCTCGAAGTGTTCAGGAGAATTAGATTTTTGGAAGAGGCTTAAAGCGCCTTCAAGGCTAAAATTATCACCTGGCATATCGGTTGGTTCGGCCTGAGTAAAGGAAAAATTAAAAGTAAAAAAGGTAGTTGCTAATACTAAAACAATCTGAATAAAAGCTTTCATTTTAATATGGTTTTTCTATTAGATGGTTTTTCAGAGGAAAGGTTTAAAATGCAGCCTATAATATTTTTATGTTGCATGAACGGTATAGAAGTTGTTTAATAACGAATATCAATTCCCAGTTTTGCAGATCCTAATAAAATCACAATCTAATTTTTCACATAAAAGGTTATTTTTTTTGGTAATTAAATTTAATGTAAAATTTGCACAAGTAATTCTAAATGTATATGTTTGTAACCTCAAGGTTACATTTTGATAACTTTGTGTTACATTAAAACTTATATATTATGGAAACTTCAATGATTGAAAAATTAGACAAATCAAGATATGAATTGCTAAAATGGTTCACTGTTGGTTGGGGAATGTGGTATGGTGGATTTATATTAAAAGATTTGATAAGTAGTAAATTAATACTCGGACTGATACTTTTAGTTGGATTAGTAGGGGGTGTAATATTTGCGGTAAATCTTATTAGATTTAGGAGATTTGCAAAAATCGTAAATTCAGACAGTGATTTAAAAAATGCTCTAAATGACGAGTTAATGTTGCATAACCGCAACAAATCATATACTGTTGGTTATTGGGTATTAATAATTGTGACAGGTATATTCATGTTAACATCTATATACACTGATATTTCTGCCTTAATAGTTTGTGAAGTTATCTTATACATTGGGATTCTTTCAGTTCTGGTATCTTCGTTAAGATACAATAAAGATTAAAAAAAGTAACTACTCATGTGGTGTTCTTTTGAGTAAAAAAGAACCTTTTTTGGCCAAAATTTGCTCCACCTGAGTAGTTACAAAATCCACTGAATTAGACGTAGAATTATTAAAAATGAAAGACTGGGAATTGCAAAACCAAATAAAAGTTCAGAGAGCAATAAATAATTTAACACAAGAAGAACTTGCAGTAAAAATTGGAGTAACACGGAAGACTATAAATACAATTGAGAATGGGAAATTTGTACCTTCAACTATTTTAGCCATAAGATTATCAAGAATTTTTAATATAAAAGTAGAAGACCTATTTAATCTTATTGATAAATATTAACTACTCAGGTGGTGTGCTTTTGAGGGATAGCATATCTATGACGAAAAAATAGCTGAAATATGGTAGAAAAATATGGACTATAATTGAGAAGACTGACAAGAGCAATAAAGCCTATGGCATTCTTCACATACACACAATTAGAGCATGTAGATCAAAATTCATGCCCCCCTCAAGCCTTAATTGAACTGTCACCTCGATACAAAAGCAGTCACTATGACGAGGCATGGCTTATGCTTTTGTGCTTTGATACAGCCCAAAATCAAAGTGATATTATAGTTATTTCAAACTCCCTTTATCAAGTCAATTGGGTAAACCTATTGACTTATGTTGACGGAGATTATGATATTACAGTCGAAATGTTCAAAATTTGTGACTTAGCAGGCAATAGCGGAATTGGGATCGATACAACATCATGGACTGTAAATCGTACTACAAACCTCACTATTTCTAATCTTGCAATATCTCCTGATCTTGGATTTTCATCCGTGGATTTTATTACTTCTTCACGATCTGTAAAAGTTGCCTGAGTATCAGACAGTTGAAAAAATTTAAAATATCGCCAAAAGAACAATTTCTAATTTTGATGAGTTACCGTGCAGACACTATATAATATAGCCATTTATGACATGAAAAAATTATCAGTTCACTTCTGATAATACACCTAGCTTTGCACCTATGTCACAAGCACAAAAGACTCAAAAAGAAATACTAGAAAAATTAGGCATCAAAGAGCTAAATGAGATGCAGAAAGTCGCCAAAAGCGCCATTCATGCAAATGATGAAGTCGTCCTTCTTTCACCTACGGGCACAGGAAAAACACTTGCTTTCCTGCTTCCAATTATAGCAGAATTGGATCCCAACAATAATGAAGTTCAAGCATTAATAATAGCTCCATCCAGAGAACTCGCAATCCAGATCGAGCAAGTGACAAAGGAGATCGGCTCAGGGTATAAATGTAATGTGTTTTACGGGGGGCGTAATTTTTCAAAAGACAAATCAGAATTGATGACTAGACCGGCAATTCTGGTAGGGACACCCGGTAGAATAGCTGACCATTTGAGGAGACGAACATTTGACAATCAAAGCATTAAAACAATTGTACTGGATGAATTTGACAAGTCTCTAGAGATTGGTTTTGAAGATGACATGACTGAAATAATAGCCAACCTTTCTAGTTTAAAAAAGAAAATTCTTACCTCAGCGACTAAAGGTGTGGATATCCCATATTTTGTTAGAATTAAAACCCCCACTACAATTGATTTTCTTGAAGAAGGGATTAAAACTTTAGAGATAAAAAGGGTTATCTCGCCTCATAAAGACAAACTAGACATTCTAGTGGATACGCTTTGCCATCTTGGCCCAAAATCGGGAATTATCTTTTGCAATTTCAAAGAAAGTATCAACAGAGTGAGCGAACAATTAGATAAAGTGGGTATTCATCACGGTATCTTTTATGGAGGAATGGAACAGAAAGATAGAGAGCGATCTTTGATAAAATTTAGGAATGGCACTTACAGATTACTTTTGGCTACTGACCTTGCTGCAAGAGGTATTGATGTGCCAGATCTGGATTTTATTATACACTATCACCTTCCTTTGAAAAGTACAGAGTTTACCCATAGAAACGGACGTACAGCTAGAATGCATAGTAACGGAACCGCCTACATAATCCAATGGGTACAAGAAGAGCTGCCAGAATTTATTGGTGCACCTGAAATACAAGAAATTACCGAAGCGCATAATCCAAAGCCATCAGGTTGGACTACCTTATTTATCTCGGGTGGAAGGAAGGATAAGATTTCAAAAGGAGACATAGCCGGCCTGTTTTTCAAACAAGGAGCACTGGAAAAAGAAGAATTGGGACTCATCGAAATTAAGACAGATTGTGCCTTTGTTGCTGTTATTACTTCAAAAGCAGAATCTATTGTTAAGTCACTGAATAACAGCAAATTAAAAAAGAAAAAAATACGTATATACGAGATCTAATATTAATGCTGCATTGTGAGGGGGCTTTAATTCCACTTTTGCACCAGCAGCTGTACTCGTAGTCGGTTACGAACAGCAATCCTCAAAAGAAAGCCGTTCGTTCTCATACCTAGAATTGGGTAAATTAGTAGAGTACAAATGTAGTAGCCCACCCTAGAAATTATATATAGCTTTCCCCAAACAAGTAATAAATCATTTTCCTACACTTGTCGATATTTTATCAGTAATATACCATTGGCCTCCTTCTTTGAGAAGGTTGAAGTAATCTGTAAAATGTCTTTTAGGTGTTTCTATTTCCACCTTAGCAGCCGCTGCAGTTCTGGTAATATTTATAGAGATTATTCTGCCTTCTGTATCATTTAATTTTGGTCTTGGCTTAAAATTTCCAATGTATTTTTGCTTGTTCATCATTACCAATTTGTTGTCTCTGATAAATTTGAGATTACAAGTGCTGTGCATGGCCTTTGAGAGCAGAATAGTATCTCCAGTCATCCATCCATCAAAATAATTTTGTATGGTTGTCTCTATCATAACTTTGTCAGAAGTATGCTTCTTAATATGATCTTGACTAAAGGCAATATTAGAAGAGAAAAATAAAATGAAAACAAAAAGAGAAAATTTCATAATGTGTTTTTTATTAAGAAAAAGAAAAAGAAAAAGAAAAATTTAAAAATCTAGACGTCTGTTTATTTTAAAACTAAATCCCCAATTTTTTGCGAGAAAGTCATTGTTGTAGTTATTAGTAAATACCAGATATATATAACTTAAAGGCTTGTATTCCCATTGCACTCTGCTGTTGATATTAAAGTTGTTAGCCTGGGTGTTGTATTGTAAATAGGTTGTCCAGTTTAATGTATTATTAAAATAAATTTCCGAAGTGAGTTTTGCCAAATGAAAAGCTCTATTTCCAAGTTCATTTAAGGCAATATCATTTATTGAATATGCTGCTGAGAAAACAGCTTTTGGCAACATTCTGTACGTTACTTTTATCTCGGGGTTAAATCTAGTGCCCCCAAAAAACTGTCCATATTCTAGCTTGGTAGAGATATACACTTTATTATTGGTAGGAGACCAATAGCCTATGCGACCATAAGATTGGACATATCTGCCAGAAGAAATTGACTTTCCATTTTGTAAAAAATCAAACCCATAATCAAGGTTATCAATTACAGTCAATGCTGCAGCATAGATATAACTTCGATTCTTAAACCTGATAGCAAATGGGCTCCAAAATATTGTGTTGGATCTCAATGAGTTATCTTGATTAAAAGTAGCGACATTCTGGACCCAAAACCTTCTAATCCAATCAATATGCTTAGATTTTTTAGGGTAATGCTTAACCTGAAATCCCCCGTCTGCAATAGTAAATCCTTCTCTAATCACCTGATCTGATGCGGGATCATAAATAAACTGCTGGGGTATAAATCCTGTCTCAGCAATGTAATTAGTGCCTATTTTTTGATATCTTGCATTCCATTCAAAGGTAGGAGTATTGTAAGCAACCTCCGCACTTATAAAATCATTATTACCACTTTTATCTTGAGCATACGCTTTGCCATAATTAACAGAACTTGCCCACTTATTGTTAGGAGAATGGTAGTTCATTTTCACCCCTGCTACGCTGTTGTAAGGAGTATTTGCGAGTGTATTTACAGTATAGATGGTGCTATTTATAGTGGATGAAATGTTGTATTTTACCACACCCACAGCATAATCAGTTCCTTTTATTTCGTCATTACCTTTGGTGCGTGAATACAATATTCCCATTCTGATTTTATCACTTATATTTCCAGATACTTTTGCTCCAAATAGAATATCAGAAGTAATACCTATTCTTCTACTATAAAACGGATTGATGTTAGATGATCCAAGGCTATTAAATAGGTCACTATTTTCTAAAAAAAACTTTCTACGTTCTGGAATATTTATGGCGAATCGGGTCAGGTTAGTTACCTGCTGATCTACCTCTACTTGTGAAAAATCTGGATTGAGAGCCACATCTATTCGTATAGAAGGAGTAATATTATACTGACCATCTAGACTGATTTGGTAGTGATCATTCACGATATTGCTGCTTATAATTTTTGTACGGCTGGCCGTAATAGCAGGGAGCAAAGTATATTTATTGGATACCTTATCAGGAAGATTCTGAATTTCTATTTTACGTGTATGACGAAGATTGTATTGTGTAAAGTTTCTTGAGCTGAATTCTAAAGTGCTGAAGAGATTAATTTTAGTATCATTGATAAAAATCTGTAATCCCCATATGGAATTATTTGCATTAAAGTTTATGGCATCAAGAGGTATGGCAATTTCATAAAATTTGTCATTTCCTCGAGTTTTCGTTTTACTTGTCCATATTGTATTCCAGTTGTGACTGAGCACATTGGTACCCCCTATCAAAGCATCATATTGTACGTTTTCGGCATTAACGACAAATAGATACCCATTATCACCTTTGTTGTATGGATCCAGAACAATACCAAGACAGTCACTTAAAAAAACCCCATCATTATAATTATCTCGTTTAAGAGTACTTACATTATTTCTTGATTCACTATCGTGATATACTGCACCTATGTATAAATAAGTGCCGTTGTGAAATATTTTGACTTCAGTCTGATTTTTACTCAACCCCTGATCTATCGGAAAGTGATTATTAAAATTTGTCAGTGATGTTTTATCGCTCCATATATTCTCATCCAGTTGCCCATCTATAAGAATATTACCATCATCAAAAGGAATAATAACTTGTTTTTCTCCTCTGATAGGCGGAGAAATTAGCATCACTATAACTATTATAACTTCGATTTTCATGATATTAGAATATTTTATTTCACTTTTTTGGTTCAGATGCTATATATCAACAAATTAAAGCACTATCTATTCTTCATTTCAGGATGGTATACATGTTGTAAAAAAGCGAATATGAATAGGTAAAATGGACCTCTTTTATATAAGAATGATATTCACCATTATTAACAATGATTACTTATACACTTATCACCCTTTCATATATAAATAGGAGTCAGTCAACATTACAAAGTATATCTTTAACCAAATGAGCAAATGGATAAGACATGTGATATTCTGGGCATTTGCATATGTATTTTGGACTTATATGAAGCATGGCTATAATATCATTGCTGACAGTTGGGTGGAAGGGTTTGTCCATTTATGGGCTTATGTCTCTACTTATTATCTACT
This sequence comes from Saprospiraceae bacterium, assembly GCA_036479115.1. Classification (GTDB taxonomy): domain Bacteria; phylum Bacteroidota; class Bacteroidia; order Chitinophagales; family Saprospiraceae; genus UBA7328. The sequence continues at coordinate 13,220 of JAZGFD010000031.1, forward strand.
CACGTGTATTCAAATACCCATTTTGTTTGACAAAGGAAAATGGTTTCTATTTGCATTAAGCTTGATATCCTCTACTATTGTAATATTAGTCATATGGTATTATACCATGATTCTTATCTCTTCATTGATAAATGTGCACCCTACCACTATTCCCCAATCTTCTGGAATGTATTTTCTAGAGGGAATACAGATGTTTGTTCCTGGGTTTATTTTACTCACTTCGGAGTCTTATGAATCGAGTCAGGCGGAAAAAACAAGATTACATACCTTAGAAAAAGACAACCTACTAAATGAACTGAATTACCTCAAAGCTCAACTGAATCCGCAGTTTTTATTTAACACTTTAAACAACCTTAAAACTTATGTAAATGAAAAATCTCCCAAGGCACCTGAAATGATCTTGAGATTGTCAGAGGTGTTGGATTATGTACTATATCGAAGTCAAAAAGATGTTATAAGACTTCAGGAGGAAATCAATGTAATCAAAGCATATTTAGAATTAGAAAAATTGCGAATAGGTGAGCGATTGAACATCACATTTAATAATAGAGGAGATATGAGTGTCATGATCTCACCATTAATTCTGCTTTCCATTATTGAAAATACTTTTAAAGAATATTTTATTAACCGATATGAAAAAACGGATATTGAGATTGGTATCTGCTCTGATGATGAAAAAATCGAATGTCTGGTGACCATTTGTTATCCTGATCCTACAGTTTCCCATATTGATGGGTTAGCAGAGATAGGAAGAAAGTTGTCATTGTCTTACCCCAATAGACACGTGCTGCTTCAGAAAAAAGGGGAAAACACATTTTCTACTTCACTCACTTTACAACTTGGAGTGTGAATAAGGAGTGGATATTGAAATATGATGGCAGCCGCGTTTCGATAATAAAGCATATGTTATGGTGGTTTGGGTTTTATCTTGCTTACACCCTCATCATGTCGTTTCACGGAGACTGGAGAAAATATTTAATCATCCATATTCTCAATATTATTGTCTTTGTTGTGGCTTATTATATGCTGCGATATTTGCAGTTTCCTAAGCTTTATCAGAAAGATAGAAAGGGGCTGTTTTTATTGAGTTTGTTGGGGTCTACCTTCATCTGTTATGTCATCTATTGGATTTTGAGAAGAGCTGTCTTTGAATCTTTAGTTCCTATGTTTGTACAAGACCCATTCGTTCACTTAGGAGAATTTTTAGTGAGAACCATTCGCTTTTACGCTCCCGCTATGTTGCTCATAGTATGGGAATTTCAATATTATCGAAAACAAGATCAAGTGCGAGTTCGAGCTCTGGAAAAAGAAAAATTGGCCATCGAATTAAAATTTTTAAAAGCTCAAATCAATCCACATTTTTTATTCAATACTTTAAATAACCTATACTCATTTGTACTGGCAGAATCTCCAAAAGCCAGTGATATGCTGGATCGGTTAACGGGCATACTGGAGTACATTCTTGATAAGGCCCAAAATCATCAAGTTGCATTAAAATTAGAAGTAGCTACAATAGAAGATTATCTAGCATTGGAAAAAATAAGATATGGAGATCGCCTAGAAGTGCAATTTAGTGTCACTGGCAATTTAGACCTTCCCATCTCACCATTGATACTTTTGTCAATAATAGAAAATGCCTTCAAACATGGAGCCAGTGGAGACATCAATCACCCTAAAATAAACATCAAAATTTATACGTCTGATCAATTTATACATTGTCAGGTATGGAATACTAAAAGCAATCACCAAGAGGAGATTAATGATGCCTACAAAACTGGTATAGGACTATCCAATATTAGACGACAACTTGACTTGATCTACCCTAAAAAGCACCAACTCAGAATCAATGACGAGCCCCGTAGTTTCATGTTTTCTCTATCTATTGACATTGAAGAGTGAAATATTATTAAAACACAGATATTAAAGAATTGTAAATTACTGGGATAGAAAACTTTACAGAACATTTATAGACAAAAAAAGAACCTATGAATCCTATAAAATGTCTTATTGTAGATGATGAACCACCTGCTATACTTTTACTAGAAAAATATGCCAATATGATAGATCAGCTTACCATAGTGGGCACGTGTCAGAGTGCTGTCAAAGCATTTGATGTGCTCAGGAATACTGAGGTCGATTTACTTTTTATTGATATTCAGATGCCTGTATTAAATGGGATTGATTTTATCAAAACGCTTAAAAGTCCTCCTTCAATAATCCTTACCACTGCATATCGCGAATATGCTCTAGATGGCTATGATCTCGATATTATCGACTACTTACTAAAACCGATAGCTTTTGATCGATTTCTCAAAGCTGTAAACAGGTATGGAGACCGCATTACCACTCCCATCGCCACGGAAATAGAAGTAGTAAGATCATTAGAGCCTCTTCACATTTTTTTTAATGTGAATAAGACACAACACAAAGTCGCATTAGATGAAATACTATATATAGAAAGCCTGAAAGATTATGTAAGAATTCATACCTTAAATATGCGTTTGGTAGTGAAAGGAAATCTTGGAACTACTATGAAACTGTTACCAGAAAGAAAATTTTTGCGTATTCATAGATCATTTGCTATCGCACTCCAACACTTCTCGGCATTTAATCAGAGTGAAGTCGAAATAAATGATCAAAAATTGCCTATTGGTACAAGCTATCGGAATAAAGTAGCCAAGATAATGAGTGGTTATGGGTTGAACTAATATCCAACAAAATTAAAAATGTTGAGTCTACTCTGGAAATTTACATTTTTCATAAAAAGAGTTGTTTTGCATGAAATATGCATTTTTTTTGGAGATTCGGTAATGCCTGAGTATCCATGAGTTGAAAAAAATGTGAAGTTCACCAAAAGATTTATGCAGAGTTTGTCGAAGTGAATTTTTTTGATTTTGTAAGTTTTTGAAGTGGACTCAAATGTTTCTTTATTATTCCCTTCATATACGAATTTTCTAGTTTTTATTTGTTCCCTAAGAGGTGCTCGTTTAACCTTTAGGTGCTGAAAATTTATACTTGCTGTTTTTCTTCTAAATTTTGATAGAAAAATCCTAGTTTTATATCATTATCAAATTTAAGCTAGTACCCTTAATATGAAAAAGTTATTCGCTCTCGTTTTAATTAATTTTATTGCATTTTCACTATTGGCTCAAAATAAGTTTCTTGACCCTATCGTGAAGAAAAATGGAATTGCCCTACCTGTATATAGCCACAAGATTACTCAAGAAGCACTTTCTCACTTCAAGAATAACACAGGTACGAGAGAATTGGTACGTAATACAGATTACAGTAGTAGCTTTATATTAAATCTATCTCTGATCAAACATGGCTTAAATGCTATAACTGACCCAAATACAGGGCAACTTATTGCAATAAAAGGAAACATAGCCAAGCTTAAAAGGCTCGCTTCTCATGAAGAGCGATGCATGGCATATTTGAATGAAGTAAAAGAAGTCTTACATCTTAAAAACCCATCAAAGGAAACCATAACCATATCCTCAACTAAGGGTAAAAAAGGGAATATCCACACTAAAATAGATCAGGTCTACAAGGGAATAAAAGTGTACGGCGGCGAGCTATCAATCCATGAGGGCAACGGCAATATCTATATGTTACAGGGAAAAACTGTGAGTATCAAAAATGATATTGACATGAATTTGGCAGTGAATGAAGTACAGGCTATAGCATTAGCACAAGAGAATGTGAAGTCATATGTTCCAATAGCACCAAAGTTAAAAGCTCTTATGACCAACAAACAGACAAAATCAAAACTCATGATTTATCCGAAAGGTGAAGGTCATGTGCTTGCTTGGAATATTGACATCCTCGCTAATCTGGGCCATAGAGAAACTATTATTATCGATGCAATAAGTGGTGATGTCATTGAAAAATATGGCACTTTGTGTAAAATTCACAACCACATAGAAGCATTTGTAGACGGGAGCATACAATCCAGCGGTATTGGCCTAAACGGGAGTAGAAGTAATATTGACATATTTCAATGTGGATCAGAATTTTTATTGATTGATGCTTCAAAACCGATGTACAAAGGAGTTACCGATTGTAATGATGCCGATAAACTGATCAATGGAGTAATTATAACTTTGGATGCAGGAGGTACAAGCCCTGAAAGCAAAAGCTTTGATTATACGATAGGAAATTCTGCCCAGGTAGATATCTGGAGTGATGCATCGGCCATTTCAGCCCATGTAAATGGTGGTCGTGCTTACGAATATTTTAGATCAAAATTTGGCAGAAATTCTATAACTGGTAACGGTTCTAATATTGTCTCTTTTGTAAATGTCACGGAGCAGAATGGAGGCGGTATGGACAATGCCTTTTGGAATGGAGAATTCATCTTTTATGGCAATGGAGATCAAGCCTTTACTCCACTGGCAGGAGGATTGGATGTAGCGGGACATGAGATGGCTCATGGAGTTATTCAGACTACTGCAAATCTGGAATATCGCAATGAATCGGGTGCACTCAATGAACATTTTGCTGATGTTTTTGGTGTATTAATAGAGAATGAAGATTTTAGAATAGGCGAAGATGTGATAAACCCTCAAGTTTTTACCACAGGAGCCATGAGAGACATGACCAACCCTAATAATGGAGGTCAAAATGTTGGAGATATTGGATACCAAACGGCCCATGTAAATGAGCAGTTTTTTGGAGAAGACGATAATGGAGGTGTACACATAAATAGTGGTATCCCTAACCTCGCTTTTTTCAAATTAGTAACCAATGAATCCTTTGGAGCAAATATTAATGAAAGGGCCGCAATAGCAGAACAAATATGGTACAAGGCGCTGAAACAATACCTCCGCTCCACTTCTAATTTTGCTGATATGAGAGTAGCAACCATGCAAGTTGCCGTTGAGGACTATGGTAGTACTGTGAGTCAGGCTGTAGCAGCAGCTTTTGATGAAGTAGGCATATCAACCGAAAATATAACAGAAGCCGCAAAAGAATTAGAAAGCAATCCAGGGAAAGAATATGTAGTATGGTCAGATATAAACCTCAGTAAAATCAGTATCAATACCAGTGATGGCAAAGTTTTTGGAGATCTTACAACTACCCAACACATCAGCCGGCCTAGTGTGACTGATAATGGTCAATTTACCATTTTTGTGAATGCCGAAAAGCAGATTCAAGCTGTGGAAATAGACTGGTCAATACCTGAAATTAAAAGAGATTTTATAGTAAGTGAACAAGCAGTATACAGAAACGCCGTGATATCACGTGATGGTAGTAAAATAGCTGGACTTACTGGTGATCTGTCGTCAGGAGAATTTGATAATAAAATTATCGTTTTTAATCTTACAGGAGGAGATAGTAAAGAGTATAAACTCTATAATCCTACTTTTTCACAAGACAATACTTCCACAGAAGGTGTTCAGTTTGCTGACGTCCTAGAGTTTGATTTGAGTGGAGAGAATATCATATATGATGCCTCCAATGAGTTATCAGGTGCTTTGGGACAAAACCTGAGCTATTGGGATATAGGCATCATCAATGTTTGGAATAATGCTGAGAATAGATATACACTTGGCAACATCTTCAAACTGTTTTCAGGCCTCCCAGAAGACGTAAGCGTTGGAAACCCTACCTTCTCTAAGAATAGTCCAAATATCATAGCATTTGATTTTATAGAAAGCGGTGATTCTGATGAGGATACCAAATATTCTGTTTTCGGAATTAACAGAGAAACAGGTGATGTAAATGAAATATTTGAAAACAATACTTTGGGCTATCCAGCCTATTCTCTCAATGATGATAAGATCATATTTTCTGTAGAAAATGAAGACAACGAAATACTGGCCATCACAGATTTAGCCGAAAATAAAATATCAGCAAGTGGTAATGCATTAATTTTTATTGAAGATGCTGAATGGGGTGTCTATTTGGGTACTGGGGAAAGAAACCTAAGTACTGCAACAGAAGAAGAGATCAAAATCAATCAGTCACTTTCTGTTTATCCCAATCCAACAAATGATATCTTGATCGTTAAAATGAATGACAATGAGCTAGAAAAAGGCCATTTGACACTCTATAATATGCAAGGACAAATCATCATGAATGAGCCCTTTAATAAATTTACTGAGATGTCTTTAAAAGGTTTGAATCAAGGCACCTTTATTATAAAATACACAGTGGGCAAATCTAATATTTTTAGAAAAGTGGTGAAGTTGTAAGTAGACCCAACTCATTTGGGTTTCTGGAAATGGTAGAAGTTCAGCATAAGCCTTTTAACACAATTTACTAACAAAAGTAAATTTCATCCTAAACAACTCTTTTTATGAAAATCTTCTGTTGTCGGTGTGAACTCATCATTTAAATCAAAATCTTTTACTCATGCCAATTTTCATATTGATCCCATGAATTTTTGATACCATATTGTCGATTTCGAAAACAGGAGAGACACTTCTAAAATAATTTCCCTTAATGCTAATGCTTGCTTTTTTTCCTATAGTCAAATTCAGCCCAAGTACACCGTAGTAGTTTACACTATTCGAGACGTTAATATTTGAAATAGAAGACATTTCAAGTTTTATTTTTTCCGTATTAAAAGAAACTACTGGTTCAACGTCATTTTTCATTTTTATTAAGTGATTCCAAGAAAGTCCACCTCCTAATATCAATTGAAACTTTGAGGACATTGGAACATAATACTCCATTCCTAGAGGTATACTCAAATAAGAAAGTTGTTGATGAAGGTCAACAGAAGCATCTACTTGATCACCATTTTCTATTTGAAGAGAAACAGGATGTGTTATTGTCATTTTACTATTCAACATGCCCATCGCTGATGGGATGGCAAAACCTTGGATGTTCTCCATTTCACCCGCAAGGTTGATAAATTCGGTGGATTTATTATAACCTTCACTAATTATTGAATGGGTCCAATAGTTAATTTTTTGAAAATTTAAACCTGTTTTCACAAAAAGTTTGGGCAGGACTTCAAGCCCAATATTGATGCCAGTAGCAAAGGAAAAGGAAAGGTTCTCACTTCCATTCATTTTGCCAAAAGTACCGGGTTTATTTCCTTTCACGGGTATTGAGGTCCAGGATGGAGCAGCAAATATATCTACTGCCCAATTGAGACCAGGGTCGATATCTTTCGCTGTATTACTAGCATCAAAAACTTTTTTCTTCATTGTCAAAAGACCATTACTTAAGCTAAGATTATGTATGGCTAAGTGAGGCAACAAATTAAAAATGAAAATCTTGTCTTCTGCATTTTGCCCATTTATACTTGAATTTTCTCTCCTTCTTTTTAAGCCACCATATTTATAATTGATTACTTCATTCATCACACTAGGGTAGATGTTATTTTCTGATCTTTTATTAATCATTCCAGTGTTAGCAATGCCCGTTTTCTTTATTCCCCTTTGATTCGAAAAGTTGTATTTGCTATTGGTAATAGTGGGGGTTATATTTATTAAAATATGATTTTTGGTGGATTTTAGCTCAGTGGTTCTCGTTGTTAGTGAACGGCGAATGCCAACTTCACTTCTTGATACATTCGCATTTATATTACTATGAACAGATTCGCTAATTCGAATTTGTGCATCTTTTTTTTGTATACTAGCTTCATTATTTGTTGATTTTTCTTGATTAAGCTTGCCCTGTCCTCTGTTGTTTGAATTTTCTATTGAGGCCAATTCATTTTTCAATATACCTATAGAATACACGGAAACCAAGAGTGCAATGCCTAGGAAACCCACAAGATACCAAAGCAGAAAGTGTGGCCTTTTTTTTATAATTTTCTTTTCGAAGTTCTGATTTAATGCTTCCCAGGACTTTTCAGAAGGCATGTTCCAATCTTGTTGTTTTTGGGGGTCTTTTTTTAAACGGTTAAAAAAGAATTTTTCCAAATTATCCATCATTCGTAGTCATTTTGAAACAAAAATTCTACTTCTTTCTGCAAAATTTTCTTAGCCTTAAAAAGTTGTGTTTTAGAAGTACTCACCGTGATTCCTAATATATCTGCTATTTCTTTATGCTTATACCCTTCCAACACGTACATATTAAATACAATTCGGTATCCTACTGGCAACTTTTGTATCATTTTTATCAATTCCTGAGCGTTCATTTTATCGTTGATATCTTCTTCAACTATCGGCTCGGCAACGTAAGATTCTGATAAAGATAAGTTATCTATTTGATTCCATTTTCTCAAATACTGCAAAGCTGCATTAACCATGACACGGTGAGACCATGTGCTAAATGCTGCTTTTTTGGCATCAAATTGTTTTAGGTTTTTAAAAACATTCATCAATCCGTCTTGGAATATATCGTCAGCTTCCATCCTATTTCGGGCATATCTCAGACAAGTCATAAACCAGCTTTGCCTGTATTTTTCATACAAGCCTCGTTGTGATTTCGGATCCTGTCTAAGACATCCCTCAATAAGATCATTAGCCATAGTTGTGTCTATTCTTATGAAGATAAACGGTGGTTGTCGTTGTATAGAGTGTTTTCACCGGTCACCCTTATTTTAATTAGCTGCCAATGTGACTTTAATCATATTTGCCACACTTGGCACATGTGCTCCTGCACTTGACTCAAGCATGACGTTTCCATTTTCTGGAGCACCCATATTTGCTCCTGATTGCCTTGGAGCTTGATTATTTCCTGCACCTGCATATTCATCAGTTTCAGTACCCGCGTCATAAAGGCTCAGCATTGCCGTTAAATCTCCTGACTTAGGGACTCCGTTTGCAAAAAGATCAATGTCATTTGCTCCAATAAACCAGTCATTGGATTGCACCATCATAGTTGCGAATGACAAGATACTTCCTTCTTCAGCGGAAAAACTAAAAGAATAAGAACTTCCAGGAAAAATTGGACCAGGATCTGAAGCACCCACAGGAGTGTTAAATACATTTGTAAATCCTGATGAGTTTCCATCTTCTGCCAGTGCTTCAAGTGGACCAGATGCTGCTTGCCCTACTGTAAACACCGCGTCGTTTACGCCATAGGCACCCGGAGCAAATGGGCCTACTAAGCCACTCCTGCTAGATATATTATTATTCATTGCTTCATTATTTCCATCTTCAGCAATTCTTTCTAATCCCATGGAGGCAGTATTTCCAGCAGCAAATAACGGTGTCTGTGTGGCACTATTTACGACCCAAGTACCAGGAGCAAAGGGTGATGCTATCGCAGAATTGTTGGATATATTTTTCAGTGTAATGGTAAACATTGTACCACCGTCATGCATGATATTTACCTCTATTAGTTCACTGGCTTCTGGATAGGTAAAGCCATCATTTACCATTGACAATAGGCGCACGGGACTATTCTCGGTTTCCCCTGTGTTCGGTCCTGATTGGCGAGGAGCTTGATTCATTCCTTCACCTGGTGCTTCGTTGACTTCTGTGCCTGCATCCCAAAGACTAATCATTGAAGTTACATTGCCAGTAGTGGCATTTCCATTGGCATCATATAAGGCAATGCCGTTTTCTCCTGCACCGAAAAAAACGTCATTGGATTGCACATACATAGTTGCAAAGCTCAAATTGTGACCTTTCCCAGCATTAAATGAAATGGATTCTGAAGTTCCAGGCATTATTACTCCTGTGACTCCATTTGTAAAAAAATCATTGCCTACAAATGTGTTTTCGATAGTAACAGTAAAATTGTTGCTAACTACCATTACTTCATCATCATCTCCACATCCTGTTGTAAATACCATTATGGCTAATAGAGTTAGCAAGGTGATAGGTTTTAAATAGTTCATAATTTTTTTTTAA
>JAZGFD010000032.1:0-4156 GCA_036479115.1 Saprospiraceae bacterium
TATGCATTGAAACGAAAACGAAAAACAAGAATCCAATGACCTATCTCAACTACCTACAACAGCAACACACCCTACAAACTGCCAAAAGCTATATGCGTGTGATTGACCATTTTCTCTTCCATTCCCCAAATAAGGATCAGAGTAGCTATGAGGATGTGTTCAATTACCTCGCAGATCACAATCTCAGAAGCGGAAGAGTCCTAGCAGGAATCAAAAAGTATTTTGATTATCTCTTAGAAACAGGGCAGAGAAACACGCATCCTTGCAAAAGTTTAACCATTTCCAGAACTCCAAAACCAGTTCAATTTCAGGAACTCTTTACCAAAGAGGAACTGGAAAGGCTTTTAGAAAGAAAAAGCAGATACAAAAGTTTAGAAGTTAGAAACAAACTCATTATTTCCTTTCTTATTTATCAGGGACTAACTCCAGCCAACCTTATCAATCTTAGAGTAAAAGATATTGATTTAGAACAAGGAAGTATATATATCAAAGCAACACAAACTATTTCCAAAAGAACACTCGAACTCAAGCCAAAGCAGATCATTTTATTGCAACGCTATTTTTCTGAGTACCGAACAAAAGTATTAAAACAAGATACAGAGGCACTTTTTATCGGACAACGAGGAGAAGCCTATACGGTATGTGCCATTGGCGGAATGTTAGACCCATTAAGAATTCTATTCCCCAACAGAATTCTCAATGCAAAAACCATTCGGAAAAGTGTCATTACTAACTGGCTTAATGAAGACAACTTCCCTGTCGATGATGTACAGCTCATGTCTGGACAAAAGTGGCTTTCTTCCACAGAAATTTATATCAAACCAAATATGGAAGATCGAAGAGAGAAGATTAATCAGTTTTGGGCGGTTTAACCGTATGTTTTCAGTATATTTGTACGTATAAACAATTGAATATGGATTCTAAATTGACATTAAAATTGGATGACGGAGTAATTGAAAAAGCCAAACGTTACGCGAAAGAAAACAATATCAGTCTTTCCAAACTAATTGAAAACTATCTCCAAGCAGTCTCTTCAAAAAAGAAGAAAGAGGTTGAAGTAAGTTCTTTAGTAGAAAGCCTCACAGGGGTTTTTACATTAAAAGACAAAGAATACAGAAAAGATTATTCGGATTTTCTTTCAAAAAAATATAAGTAAGTGGATAAGCTTTTAGTAGACACCAATATAGTATTAGACCTTCTAGCTAAGCGTGAGCAATTTGTTGAAGAAGCTCAGGAGTTGTTTACTCTTTCTGATCAAAGAAAAGTAAAACTCTACGTTTCCTCTCTCACATTCGCCAACACCTATTACATTCTTTCACAAAGTCTCAAACTTGATAATGCGAGAAAAATATTACGCAAATTCAAAGTACTAGTAAAAGTGCTTCCTATGGATGATAAAATCATTGACCTATCACTAGAATCAGACTTCAAAGATTTTGAAGATGCCATTCAGTATCATACGGCCATTGAGAATTCACTAGACATGATCATCACTCGAAATCTTAAAGATTTTAAGCTTTCAAAAATCCCTGTTTTGACCGCAGAGAACTACATGAATATCAGAAAATCATAGGCATTTATCCAACTCTTTTTTAATCAAATCTATTCTGTTTTTGTATCTTTGGTTTATCCAAAATGGGATGCAGAAAACTAGAATATTACCCTGAGGTTTCCTCTCATTTAAGAATTGTTCATTGCAAAGCTGAAAAAGAAGAAAAAAGTTATGTAGGAGCGTACCGTTATGGGTTCCAAGGTCAGGAACAGGATAACGAAATTAAAGGAAATGGAAACAGTGTAAACTTTAAGTATAGAATGCACGATCCTAGACTAGGAAGGTTCTTTGCCGTTGATCCGTTAGCAAGTTCATATCCTTGGAATAGTACTTATGCTTTTTCAGAAAATAGAGTAATAGATGCGATTGAACTTGAAGGATTAGAAAAGATAAGTGTTCATAATTATTCGTTTGCTCCCTTTAAAACATTTGGAGGTGGTTTTGCTGGAGATGGCGCTAACAGGCAATTCGGTGATCCAATTATTTACGATTTAGGGAAAGAAAATTATAAAATAGGTGCGGAAATTGGAATTGATTTATCTAATGAATCTTTAATCGAAGGAGGTTCATTTGCTCATGGTGCTGAATCACATCATGTTCCATCAGGAGTAGTTGCATATTCTGAAGCTAATTTTGACGAGAGAAAATTCGATAACGGGGTTCTGAATGTAGGTGTGGAAGGTAATAATGATGCTTTTCTGTGGGGTGCTAGCGCAGATATTGATGTTAATTTCGATATTACTTTTAAACAAGCAGGTACTAATGGAGAAAATAAATGGAGTATCTCTGGTGAAGTATATGGTGATAGATTTCCTGCAAATGAAACATTTATAAAGGATCAATCTGGAAATAAGCTTTTTATAGGAGTGTCTGGTGTGGATGCTAAATGGGCTACAACGGCTCCTTTCATTGAATTATTAAATTTGGGGACTGAAGAAATGCAGAAATTCGATTTTAATGTTGTTTTTAAAGAAAATGGGGATTTTAAAGGAGTATCCTTAAATGACGGTACTTGGTACGAAGTGACTGATTGGAATGATATGTTTAAAGTTCTTGAGCCTACTAATACAGGAGCTGGAACAAATATAAAAAGTGATGAAATTGAAACTGATTATGACTAAAACTCTTATTTATATTCTCGTAATTGTTGGCTTAATAGGATGTAGATACTCCGAGAAAAAAGAATTTATTTTTCAGGATGGATACAATGGATGGGCTGCAGTGGTATTTAATTGCAAAAATGGTATTGAAAAAAATGTTGTTGATGATTATGTTCAATTTGAGATACCGAAAAATGGTATTCTGCTTTGTTCTTTTAGTAGATCAAAAGGAATTTTAAATGATAGATTTAGTCTTAAAACTGAAAGTGGAGAGTTAATTTCATTAAATCGTAATAGTCAAGAATTCCAAGGAAAAGATGAATATTTAATTCGAGGTAATCAATTAACTAATATTTACGGCAAAGATTTAAGTGATGAGTACGAAACTATTTTTTTAAATTGTTCTGATAGTGATTCTGGAGTATCTGAATCATTTCAGCAATTTTCTAAATCAATTTCCAAATATTTAGTTAAAAATAAGATTGAATTAAATAAATGATTGTGGAAGGTTCTATGTTGAAACAGGAAACAGGGTCATCTGAGAGAAAAATGCTTAGTTCTGGAAGTCTAAACTAAAAGGGTATAGTGAATCAGCCGAAAAGGCTGCCCCTTGTATTTTAGCCGTCCGCCACACACATTTTTCTCTCAGCTGTCGCAGACTACTTTTAACCCTTATCATCCCAAATAGGTCGCAAGCGTGAGTTATTTATAAGGGTTAATCGCTGCTAGAGTGAGCCGTGCCTTCGGGTCGTGTGTGGCTGCGGAGATGTCACAGTTTTTAAGGGCAATACCCTGCAATCCTTCTGCACAATACTAAAAACTCCGCCAGCTCCTTGTGTGCGAAAAGCACAGGCTTATAAAAACGGCTACTTCGCACAGTCCCTCTCCAACGCCTTACTTTTCTAAGCCCTCACACTCAACACGGAAGACAGTCACGGAGGAAAAAGGAGACCCTCTTATTTTCAAAGTTCAAAACGCGTTTAGAATCGTTTTAAGGGCTTTTTTCTGGTCAACCGATAGTTTGTCTAGCTTCATGGCTAAAAGTCCAAGTAAAGGGTGTGAATCAGATCGTTTTTCCAGTCCAGCCAAATGATCAATAGAAACATCGAGTGCTTTTGCTAAATTAATCACCGCGTAAATACTCGGAGCTACTTCATCGTTTTCCCAACGCATGACATTTTTGATACCCACATTGATGTTTTTACCAAGGGCACTTTTGCTCAATTTCTTGTTTTCTCTTGCGGATTTAAGTCTAAATCCGAATGTTTTCTTAGCCATAAAAAGTTTTTTTAAGTTTTTTTTCTTCTACAGCCCTTTAAAATAAAGGGAAAACAAATATAGTACATATCTGTCTATTGACATATTAAGCAAATATGTCCAAATTAGCGGAAAGTTAGAAAAACATAAACTATACATAAATGTCCAATAAACTAAATTTTACCTGCCCTGAAACATTGATTTATGAAAATGAAATTTTACACCTTACAGTATTAGGCGGTATAAA
>JAZGFD010000033.1:0-20236 GCA_036479115.1 Saprospiraceae bacterium
AAAACAGAATAAAAATTGCCCAACAACTTAAAAAAGAAGTGAAAGCTTGGAATGAGTACAGAAATAAAAAACAAAAGGGAGTAGATTGGCAATTTACTACTAAAGATGCACGGATAAAACTTAAACGACTTTACCCGACATATCTTAGTTGACAGAGCACTAGTGATGTGTCAAGTGTTAAATGATGAGTTGGGTTTGATGAATATTTTCAGTCTGAACAAGGCAGAAAGCTTACGATCTTAACGAGCCAAATGAGTGATTTTTCAACGATGTGCAGGTTTAAAAGATTCCAAATCACCCGACATTTTTAGCTTGACTCAGCACTAGTGCTTTAAGAACAAAGTGCCGCATACATCATACTTGTTGTTTTTACATCTTCTTGTCATTTGAAAATTTCTCCCACCATAAGATCGGCAGGCATTATACTACCAAAGCTCCGATTTTTCACCCTAAATCATATAAAAATAACTGCCTTTAAGGTATGCCAAACACCATTCTTAGAGCACTAATTTATAGCAGGGGATTCATTTATACGTCTTCTATTGTTTTCCATTTTACCTCCTTGCCCATATATACTAGACTATCACCTTCGCTATATTTTATGCCCTTTCTTGACCCACTCATTATTTCTAGATTTCCTTCAGCGTCTTTTATAAATAGTGGTACAGATTTTGACTGGGCAGTGATGGCTTCCAATGTGATATAAAACGAATCTTTAGAATCAGGTTTTATTTCTTGTACAGTAGGGTAATCACGAGCTACTTCAGACAAAGATATAAAGTCATCCTTTTCAGAAAAAAGAGATTGCCCAAGATAGAGCTCATTTTCAGATTCATCACTAGATGCAATGATAAAGGTGCCTTCCTCACCTAGGTATTTATGTAGTTTCCCACTGGCATGACGATTTACCTCATCACTCCCTGTCATTGCTAAGAGATAACCCATATCATTTAAAGCAATATCATCGGCTAAACTTTCACTATATACATTGGCTTGAATGGCCTGAAGTCCTTCTTTTATTGCCCGATTCACATTATTGGCGTTGCCATCCACGAGCACTACATGGCGATTATTTTCATTGATATACTTTGCTATAATTCTTGATGCTTTTGTAGCTCCTAGGATTAATATTCCATTGCTTTTTTTAAGAAGTAAGCCCAGCATTTTTGCTAATAATCGAGCTGTGGTAGCATTGAGTATGACAGTACCTAATACCACCATAAATACCAATGGAGTAATGTATTCGGCACCAGGCACATCCAGCTTTGTAAGTTTTGAGCCTAAAAGAGAGGCGATTCCTGCGGCTACAATTCCTCTAGGCCCCATCCAACTGATAAATGCTTTTTCTTTTTTTGTCAAAGAAGAATTTTTAGTGCTCCAAAACACCCCTAATGGTCTGATAATCAGTATAATTATGAAAAATGAAGTGATAATCCGCCAATCATTAAGTAACATTAAATCGGCAATGTCTACATTAGCAGCAATAAGAATAAACAATATAGATATCAACAGAATGCTGAGGGATTCTTTGAAATAAGTAATTTCTTTGATATGAGGAACATCTACATTTCCCAGTACCATCCCAAACACAACCACTGTAAGTAGGCCTGAATCAGGTGTCAATAAATTTGAACCTACATAAACAGCCAATACATAGGCAAGGGAAAATATAGTGAGCAAGTAGTGTGGAACAAAATTTCTTTTCAGTAAAAAACGCATTAGAAAAGCAGAACCTACCCCTAAAGCCAGCCCAACACATACCAATACTAAAAAGTGTTGTAATGCTTCTGATGTGAAATGCAAACCTCCATCAGCAGAAATGATAAATTCGTATACTAGTACGGCTACCAGGGCTCCAATAGGATCAATAAGTATGCCTTCCCATTTAAGCACAGTTGACACATTCCTGTTTAATGGAATATTTCTTAAGATTGGGGCTATTACAGTGGGGCCAGTGACTATAATTAATCCTGCAAAAAGAAAAGCGATGTTCCAATCCAACTCTATAATAAAATGAGCAATCAAGGCACCTCCTATAAAGGTGATCAGAGCACCACCAGTTATTAACTTAATAATAGTCTCACCTACGTCTTCAATTTCATCTTTTTTAAGTGTCATTCCTCCTTCAAAAAGGATAATGCCAATGCCTAATTCGACAAAATGAAACAGGGTTTCTCCTGGAAACAATCCACTTTGAGTAGTAGCATTCCATATGGGCTCAATGAGCTTGTGCCCTCCATTCCAAAGTGTAGATAATGGACCTACCACCAATCCAGTAAGAATCAATGGCAATATAGCAGGCACTTTTAATCTCCAAGCTATCCATTGTGCCAAAATGCCTAAAATTACTATGCTGCCAATCTCTACCATAATCTAAGGGATATTTAAAAAATGTCTTACTACACAAGTATATGTCTTGAGAAGCTACAAAAATGCGAAGATAAAAAGTTCTCTTTATTTGATGAAAAAAAGCACGTTAATGAGTTTAGTCTTATTATATAAGGGAAGGTTTTGGAGTAATAATCGAATAAATACATCATTTTAAAATGATTAAAACCTTCGTAACTACTCAGGTGTTGTGCTTTTTTTAGCCAAAATTGATGCCACGTGAGTAGTTACAAACCTTCGAGAATAAAAAAATACCAATAAATCATTGCACGTCGAAAAGTATATAAGTACTTTTGCACTTCTCAAGTAACAAAGTACTTGAAAACACTACTGGTCTGGTAGTTCAGTTGGTTAGAATACCTGCCTGTCACGCAGGGGGTCGCGGGTTCGAGTCCCGTCCAGACCGCATTGATTATCAAGGAGTTATGATTCAATTCATAGCTCCTTTTTTTTGGTGCTATATTGGCGCAGCTCAATTTGGTCTTATTTGGAAGCACCTGAATTGGTAAATTGATGACCTTGTACAATAATCTATATAGTGCTTGAATGAAAATTGTCAAATTTTATGAAATAAAATATTTTGGATGAGAATTTAATTTTTTGATATTCTGTGATGCCTGAGTAACAGCGCGTTGAAAAAAATGTAATGTTCGCCAAAAGTTTTATGTAGAGTTTGTCGAAGTAAACTTTTTTAAGTTGTAAGTTTTCGGAGTGGACTCAATACTAAATGTGTGGTGACCCCGACAAGATTCGAACTTGTAACCGCCTGATTCGTAGTCAGGTACTCTATCCAGTTGAGCTACGGGGCCATTTAGAAATGTAAATTTAAGAATTTTATTCTTCTAATAGTAGCTATTGATTATTGTGTTTAAATGATGGAGGTTTTTTTACTTCTGTGAAACCAATGTTAATCATCACAAATCTTTAAACATTGAGCCCACTTTGAAAACAGATAATTTTCACAAAATGAATTATTTTAGATAATATTATTTTTTTTGATATTTGTTGATACCTGAGTATCAATAGATAGAAAAAGAGGATAAGATCACAAAAAGAAACATTTTAGATTTTTTTGTTTTCGGAGTGAGCTCAACATTACCTCCTTAATTAAGAAAGAAAGAGCTCCCAGTTTCTTTATCAGAAAGCCCCTGCTCCTATTTCTAGTACAAAGCCACTCTGTCTAAAATGCCTAAAGCCTACATTTTTCCATCCTAATCTTATACCCCAAAAATCCCCCAAGAATGATAAAAATCGCAATGGGCTTTTAGAAATATTTACCCTTATTTTAATTCCAGCTTCTGATACGAATTCGAATCGGCTATCTATTTTATTATTTTCTAAATTGGTATCAATTATTTCATACCCAATTCCTATGTAGGAGTCAATCCACCGAGAAGCAGAGCTGCTGTGTACTATTTGATGTCCTAATAATCTGCTATAATTTCTGCCATTTAACGTAGTTATTGTGTCAAGGGGGAGGTATATTTTGTGGTAGAGCCACCCTCCAGTTAATGGAGCTTCCACACTTTTAAAGATAAAAAGGGGAATGGAGAAACTCAGAGCCGAGTTTTCATCCCATCTATAACTAAATCCTACCGCTCTAAATACTCGTTCTTCCTTAATCCATTGTTTTACTTTCCCATTGCCTTTTGTGCGGTCTATTTTTGGCCAAATATGAGGTTTTTTCCCTTTCATGAGACCTTTCAAATGATTATCAATATCTTTTCTCGGATATTTAGGATAGGGTCGTAACTGATATACATTATGCTCATCTATAATGCCACTGTATTTTTTATGAAAATCACCATAATGAGGGCTGGACATTGGATATGGTGGAAACAAAAGTGATTTTTCATCTCTGCGTTTGGCCATCCACCCCTGATAACCTCCAGAAAATAGCCTGCCAGTAGTAATCACATCTCTGACACCCCACGCGTCATTGACTCTTTTAGTTACATCAAACCCTGGTGTGAATACTCCATCAGCATTTTTATCGGTAGCAGAGGCATGTTTACCTTCTTCTACTAAAATAGAAAGTGGGAAAAATGTTTGATCATCCACTTCAAAAACGCTATTGTACCAGTGCAAACCATGTGCCCTGGCTATGACTTTATCAACCACAATAGAATACTTGTAATCAGGACACTTGGGTGTGCGCAGGATGGATAACTGTAACGCCATTGATTCAATATCATGAAGGTGGCTTCCTAAACCAGTCTCTTTTTCGAAATAATAATAAAAATCCAAATCTATAGCTGCCACATCATTGAGGTCTAATATCTTGAAATTTGTATCCTTTTCACTACTGTTGACGGCATAAGGCTTTTTACCGTCAGCGTAAAGGCTTCGTATTTTATAATATATTATAGGCCCATCGCTCTTTTCAAATGGAAAGGCTTCTGGGAGCTGAATATGACCTTCTTCATCATAGAGCAATTTTTCATCGGGAGAAAACCACAACATGGGCGCAGCATGAGAAGCAAGGTCATAAAATGAGACAAAAGAATCATTGCTTTGCCAGATAATGCCAGGATTGTCAGCTACACATTGACTATTGATAGTAAAAGGAAAAAGGAATAGACCAGCAAATAGAAACTTTCTCATATGATATATTGCTTATGTTTTTACATTTTTTACATAAATATTAATCCATTCATCCACATTCATCTTTGATACTAGTTCACCTATCAGGTCATATGGAATTTCGTCCACTTTTTTGAATCTAATACAGCTTTTTCCCATATCCAGTTTGCGTTTACTGTGAATAGGATATTCATTGACTAACCAATCGTGCAACGGTGGGTGTGCATATATGCCGCTATGATATAAGGCTATGAAGTTTTTTTGCGATGCTATATTAATAAATGGTAGTGGTAACTGGGTATCACAATGATACCCATCAGGATAAATAGAATGAGGTACTACAAACCCAATCATATTATAGCTCATTATTTCATAAAAACCATCAGGAATATTATCCTTAATAGTTTGCCTAAGTTGTCTCATTGGAGTTTTACGATCCTCTGGTATCTTTTCAATATACTCTTCAGGAGAGTTGGCCTCAATCTTCATATTGTACTGCTTTAAAGTTTTTCCAAATTAATACTATAGGGCGCTATTCATTTTGTCGTTTTCGCAAAGTGATAAGGAGACCTTTTGCAGAATACCACACAATATTGAGCTTTATGCGACATTTACACTCATAATATACAGCAATTCGGAATAAACAAGATCAAAAATATTCACTAAAAATGAAGTTACTTGAAGGGATGTCTATCCTAGGTACTAATTGGATTTTGAGATTCACCAGCCTGATTCACTATAAATTTTTATTAAAATTGTATCAAGAAAAATATCCGTAGGCACTATTATTTTTGTCTTACGTATAAAATCTGCTATAAATATTTTATCATGTGGTAATGGGCAGAAGTGTCTAATAAAATATCTGCTAGGTATACCCCTCTTACAGCATTTAGGTGTCATCGTACCAACTCTCACTACCTATTCCTCATATATATATCTTAGGGTGTGAACTAATAATTTAAATAAGATAACTACTCAGGTGAGCGCTTTTGAAATAAAAATTTGTTATTATTTTGCCAGATAAAGCTCGTTTTTTGAGGCCTAGCAGAGCTGTGGCGAAAAAAAAGCTAAAATATGGTAGAAAAAGAACTTTTTTTAGCCAAAATTGGCTCCACTTGAGTAGTTACTAAATATGTTACTGAGGGATAAATTAATGTGCCTCTAACCAATTTGCTCCTACATCCATTCCTACTAGTATTGGCACTTTCAGATTTGGCAATGCTCCTCTCATATGTTTTTCTACCAACACCTTCATATCGTCAAGTTCAGGCCTGAACACATCAAATACAAGTTCGTCATGAACCTGCATTATCATTTTGGATTTGAGCGATTTTTCTTTCATTTCTATATGTATATTAATCATAGCTATTTTAATCATATCGGCAGCACTCCCTTGTATTGGGGTATTTATTGCCATTCTTTCAGCGTTGCTGCTGGCCATTCTGTTTCTTGAGTTGATATCCCTCAGATACCTTTTTCTTCCCATTAGTGTCATGACATAACCCAGTTGTCTGGCACTTTTTACGGTTTTGTCCATATATATTTTTAACCCAGAATAGGTTTTAAAGTATTGTTCTATCAGTTCTTTGGCTTCCCCTCTTTTTATTCCAAGTTGTCTGGAGAGGTTGGTAGACCCTGCTCCGTAAATAATACTAAAGTTTACTGTTTTGGCATTCCTTCTTTGATCAGATGTTACGTCTTCTATAGGCACATTATATACTCCTGCTGCCGTCGCTCTGTGGATGTCATGTCCCGCAATAAATGCTTTTAACATTTCTTCTTCATTGGCTATTTCGGCAATGAGTCTTAACTCTATCTGAGAGTAATCGGCTGCTAATAAGATATGATCACTATCTCTTGGCACAAATGCTTTTCTGATCTCTCTGCCTGCCTCGTCTTTAATGGGAATATTCTGGAGGTTGGGATTTTCGGAACTTAACCTTCCTGTCGCTGCTCTGGCCTGATTAAATGAAGAATGGATCAAACCTGTTTTAGGATTGATTAGATTAGGCAGAGAATCTACATATGTAGACTTTAATTTAGAATATTTTCTAAATTTTAAAATATCATTGACTACATCATAATTTACCGAAAGTTCATTTAGCTTTTCTTCATTGGTTGAATATTGGCCGCTACTGGTTTTGGTCCATCTGTACGGAATTTTTAATCTTTCAAATAGCACTTCTCCTACTTGTTTGGGAGAGGCGATATTAAATTGTCCTCCAGCTTTTTCAAAGATATCAATCTCCATTTTTTTAATCTCCTTCCCCAGTTTGACTGAATATTCTTTTAAAAACCCTTCATTTATTTTCACACCGGCACATTCAATATCGGCCAGCACATTGATCAAGGGCATTTCGATAGTATCAAAAAGTGTTGTAAGTTCCTCTTCTTCGAGTTTTGGTGCCAATACATCTCTTAGTTGATAAGTAATATCAGCATCCTCCGCAGCATAATCAGAGATCTCACGGGCATCCAAATCTGCCATTGATTTTTGATTCTTTCCTTTTTTACCCAGCAATTCTTCAATAGGTACCATCTTATAATTCAAATAACTCTCAGCGAGATAATCAAGTTTATGCCTTAACTCAGGTTCCAGTAAATAATGTGCTATCATGGTGTCAAAAAATGGCCCTTTTACATCTATACCATACCAATAGAGCATATTCATATCAAACTTCAGGTTCTGACCTATTTTTACAATTTCATTATTTTTAAAAATGGGTATAAAAGGGGCAAGAATAGCTTTAGCAGCAGTCCTATTTTTTGGTACAGGTATATAATATCCTTCTCCTTTTTTATATGAAAATGCTATGCCTACCAGATCGTCAAAATGCACATTGAGTCCCGATGTCTCTGTATCAAAACAAAAGGCTTTTACTTTCAATAAGTCATTGGCTAATTTTAATATTTCCTCAGGAGTATCAAGGAGTTCGTACTTGTGTTTTTGAGTGTTAATGGATTCTTTAGCAATAGAATATTCAGGAGCCATTTCACTTTTAGGCATTTTGGATTCAGATGCACTATGTGATGTTACTGTTGGCCCAAAAAGCACTCCTTGCTCTCCTACTTTCGGCGTTTTTTTTATTCCCAGCACTTGTTGGGCAATAGTCCTGAATTCTAATTCTTCAAATACTTTGGTTAAAACTGCTTTATTAATAGGTTCCACTTTTACATCTGCTGCATCAAAATCTATAGGCACATCTAGGCTGATAGTGGCCAGCACTTTAGAAAGGCGCCCTTGCTCAGCAAAAGCTTCTACTTTTTCTTTTTGCTTTCCTTTGAGCTGATCTGTATTGGCCAAAATGCCTTCCATATCTCCAAACAATTTAAGTAATTTTACGGCTGTTTTAGCCCCTATTCCAGGTATCCCAGGAATATTATCCACACTATCGCCCTGAAGGCCCAATACGTCAATGACCTGATCCACTCTTTCTATATCCCACTTATCCAATACTTCTGGCACTCCTAGTATATCAATACCATTACCCATCCGTGCAGGTTTGTATATAAATATATTTTCTGACACCAGCTGAGCATAATCTTTATCAGGAGTTACCATATAAACCGTAAACCCCTCCTTTTCGGCTTTTTTAGCTATTGTGCCAATGGTGTCATCCGCTTCATAATTGGCCACTTCTATAATCGGAATATTAAATCCCTCTACAATTTTTCTGATGTATGGAAAAGCTATGGTTATATCTTCTGGTTGAGCATCTCTATTTGCTTTGTATTCAGGATACAATTCATTTCTAAATGTACCTCCTTTAGGATCAAATGCTACAGCAATATGTGTAGGTTTTTGATTTTTTAGAATATCCATCAGCGACCTCACAAAACCTGTAATAGCAGAGGTATTAATACCTTTAGAATTAATTAATGGCCTCGATATAAACGCATAGTGCGCTCTGTATACCAGTGCATGCCCATCCAAAAGAAACAGCCTTTTATTTTCCATTGGACATAGATATTACTTTTTTTGTGTGGGAGTTAGATTTGGGCATAAAAAAAGCCTCCTGGTTTTAATTCAAGAGGCTTTTTATTTTGTTTTAGTATCTATCTTCTATAAAGTGTAGTTTAAACCCAATCCGTAAAATGACTGTGTATCAGAAGATTCAAACTCAGCATTTCTGATGCCAAAATTAATCCCAAGCCCTATACCATTTATTATCTCATAGCTGAATGTATTTAGCCATGTGTACTCAAATAGTGTAGGCTCTCCCATGTCAGCCCCTCCGTAAGGGATAAAGGTTGTAAGAGTAGATGACCAATTAAGAGGTTTTCCTCCAATATCAACCGATTTTGTGTAATCAGCTCTTAGTTTTGCCCCTAGTGAACCTTTGCTGCTTACACCATCTACTCCAGAGAATGCAACATGATAATTTAATGGGTGTATTACTACCACTAAGTCAGGGCTCGGTGTCCAAGTCACTCCTACACCAAGGTCAAATGTGCCAGGATCAAAGAAATTTTGAAGTGAAGTATTAATTTCTCCCAGAGCAGAAACAGCTAAATTGGTAGCTATATTTTTGCCATAAAGTGATGATAAGTTGACAATATCCACCGTACTATTGTCAAATAAACCATCTCCATCTCCTCCTTGGTCAGCATCAGATAAATCTACATCTTGCCAAGATTTAGCGATAATACCTTTGTTATTCCAAAAGTATCCTTCAGCTTTTCTATTAGCAAATCCTGTTAAGTTTATGTTTAATGATGATGATGATGCATTGGGATTTGGATTGGATTTCCATCCTTTAGATTTGCTAAAATCAAAGCCTACTCCGCCTGAAAACCCCTTTTTCCATCCAGAAAGAATTTCTATTTGACCAGCAAGGTCTCCTATTTCCCCGTTGAAAGCATCTGCCTCAACTTGTTGTTCTGCTCTTTGGGCTTCTAATTCAGCTTTCTTGTTTTTTAATTCGTCTAGGGTTTGTGCACTGGCTAAGTAGGCACACATTATTACTAAAGAAGTAAGTAAAAAATTTTTCATGTTATTAATTTAATTATTATTATTACTTAATGAGGGGCCAATTTTGGCTAAAAAAACGTTTTTTTTTCTACCATATTTCGGCTATTATCGCTACAAATCGAAGATATGGCGACATAATCGAGATTCACTAACCAATAAAATAGGTTAGTAAAAAAAACCTTGGTATTCGATCTCAAATGAGCTTTATCTGAAAAAATAACAATTTTTACCTCAAAGTGCTCACCTGAGTAGTTGCTTTTTATTTGTTTGTAATAATTTCTAATTTTTGTTTCAAAATTATAGATAATGGAACAATTATTTGGCTGCCTTCTGATTCTAATATCAAGGAATTTCTGTCAATATCTACTACCAATCCAGAAGATCCATCTACAGTGATAGTATCTCCAATTTTAATTTTTCCTTGTGCATAGAACGACCCTAGAAAATTAGCCACCATATCTTTTGATGCCAATCCATAACCTATTGCAAATGCAACTACAATACCGCCAATCACAATAGAAAGATTTTGTTCTAAAAAAGCAGTATTAATATCAGCTTGTGCGATTGCACTTATTATTACATTTACTAATAGGAAGTAGAACAAGAATGTTGAGATTAACTTTGCAGAGGGTATTCCCAATGATTCTAATGCCGCACTTACTAGATTTTTTACACCATCAGACAGGAGGGTTCCAAAAATTAATATTACCAAACCTACCAATAACTTAGGTATCATATTAAAAGCACTCATCACCAGATCAGAAATTGCCGCCATATTCAGAACATCTGTGGCTGCTATGATAAATATGAGCAATAAAAAATAATAAATTATCTTAGAAAAAACTGTGCTGATTTTAACCTCAGTGTTCAGTTTTTGTACAATTTCAATTTCATTCAGTTTTTCGCCCAGTTTGTCAATTCCTACTTTAGATAAAAGTTTTCTTACCACTTTTGAAATCACCTTAGAGATAAGCACTCCTATGATAATTATTGCTATAGCCAAAAGAAATGATGGCACAGCTGACATCATTGATTTAAGCATTGATGACAGTCCCTCTGTAAGGCTCCCACTTAATAAATTATCCATAATTTCTATTTTTTGTTCTTATGATCTCCTCCTTTGCCTATAAATACATTGATAAATTTTGTCAAAAACAATTCAAAAATATCAGCGATAAAAGTGAGCCCATTCATAGACCCTTTTACTTGTAATTTAAGATGATCATCCTTTTCCTTTGTAAATTTTGATTCTAATTCTTCTTGTAATTCTTGAAATACGTTTTTACTCATCATTGTTATACTTCTAATGCTTCAAAGCGCTTATTATGTACTACTACAAATTTTTCTTTGGCCCTCTTGAGTTTCATTTTAACGGCACTTTCTGACTTGCTGATTATATCACTTATTTCTTTTATTGACAGACCATCCATATACTTCATGAGAAGTATAGCTTTATCGCTTATTGGTATTACTTCTAATATTATCTTTAGCCTTTCTAGTTTCACCTCTTTGAGATGACGATCAGCGATCTCGTTATCTTCCCTGTCAAAATAAGAAAAGTCATCCACAGCAATGCTCGGGTTCTTTTTACGTTTCCTAATTTTATCTATACAGAAGTTATAGGTAATGGAATACACCCAAGTTGAAAACTTTGATTGAAAATTAAATTTACTTAGGTTGAGCAATATCTTCATCATAATTTCTTGTGTACAATCCTGAGCTAACGCCTCATCATTCATGAGCGATAATGATTTCCCAAATATTTTGGGAGCATACCTCTCATAGATCAGATCAAAATAAAAACTCCTTTGAGTCTCTAAATACTTATGGATAGCTTCTTCATCTGTAATTGTTTTTGGGTTACCTTTACCCAATAATGCCAAGAGAAAACGCAATAATGACATACAGTTCTTTCTTCGGATATAAAAATCCTATTAGTAAGACGGAAAAATCGCCTAAAGTTACATTTTAAAGAAACAAGACAATGCAAGTATTAAAATTTCTATTTTTCTTTCTTATTCTCAACCCAATTAAATTGTGGCCACAGACAGAGAGTGACGCAATTTTTATAAAAAATATTCATGACCATATTCTCAAAGATGGTAAGTGTTACCAATGGCTAGAAACACTATCTGAAGAAATAGGAGGTAGACTAACGGGTAGCGACAATGCTAAAAAAGCTGTAAATTTTACTGGGGGTGAATTGGAGAAAATAGCTGATAATGTCACTTATCAAAAGATAATGGTGCCACATTGGATAAGGGGCAAGGCTGAAAAAGTGGGTATAATCGATGAATCGGGTAATATTTCTAAAGGACTAAATGTAACAGCATTAGGAAATTCTGTAGGCTCAGGCCCTCAAGGAGTGACAGCAGAAGTCATAGAAGTAAAATCACTAGATGAAGTAAAAGAACTCGGGAAAGACAAAATAAAAGATAAAATAGTATTCTATAATAGGCCAATGGATCCTACTTTAGTCAATACTTTTCATGCGTATGGTGGTGCAGGTGATCAACGGGTAAATGGGCCATCAGTAGCCGCAGAATACGGAGCCGTAGCGGTGGTAGTAAGGTCACTTACCACACTTACAGACAATGTGCCACATACAGGGACTTTAAGATATAAAGAAGGTGTTACTAAAATCCCAGCAGTAGCAGTGAGCACAATTCATGCTGATATACTAAGTGAAAAGCTATCAAAAAAATCTGTGAAATTATATTTAGAAACACACAGTAAAATGTTATCCGACAAACCTTCTTACAACGTGGTAGCAGAAATAAAAGGCAGTGAATTTCCCAACCAAATTATCCTAGTAGGTGGGCATTTGGACTCGTGGGATTTAGCAGGTGGAGCCCATGATGATGGCGCAGGGTGTGTACATGCTATGGAAGTAATGAGTACGCTTAAAGTTTTAGGTTATACTCCTAAAAGAACGCTTAGAGTTGTTCTCTTTATGAATGAAGAGAATGGTTTGGCAGGTGGAAGAGAGTATGCACGGATCTCAAAAGAAAAGGAAGAATACCATATGGCAGCTATCGAATCCGATGCTGGAGGATTTACTCCCAGAGGTTTTGGATGTAGTGCAGAAGATGAAGTATTTGCCACATTGTATAAAAATTTAACTGGCTTCTCACCCTACCTAGAACCATATAATTTGCATTTTCAAAAAGGAGGAGGAGGGGCCGATATCAATCCTCTTAAAGATCAAAAAGGATTGCTCATAGGCTTTAGACCTGACTCACAGCGGTATTTCGATTTCCACCATACGGCTAACGATAATATACAAGCTGTAAATGAAAGAGAACTTAAATTAGGAGCTGCAGCCATTACAAGTTTGGTATTCCTTATTGATAAATACGGGTTAGAGAAATGAAGAACAAAGTTACAGTTAATGATAAAAATTTTGAAGTTTATCTTACCAAAGATGAAATTCATGATCGTACATGTAATTTAGGCATACAGATTACAAGTGATTATAAAGGTAAGGTACCAATTATTCTAAGTGTTCTAAATGGCGCTTTTATTTTTACAGCTGATTTGGTAAGACACATTGACTTGCCATTAAACATTGAATTTGTAAGACTCTCCTCTTATAAAGGCACATCATCAACGGGAAAAATAACAGAAATATTAGGCCTTGAAACGAACCTTGAAAATCAAGATGTCCTTATTGTAGAAGATATAGTGGATACAGGATTAACATTGACAAATTTTATTAAAACTGTTAAATCCGAAAATCCGAATTCTGTGAAAATTGTAACTCTTTTAAGAAAACCAGAAGCCATAACTTTTCCTGTCAATATTGATTATATTGGTTTTGATATTCCTAATGATTTTGTATTAGGATATGGTTTAGATTACGATGAAGTGGGACGGGAATTACCACAGATTTATAAATTGATTGAATAGAACTTTTGACGAGATATATAATTAATAAAAGATAGCTACTCAGATGGGCGCTTTTGAGGCCTGTTTGCCAACCAGGCAGGTAAAAAATTGTTATTTTTTTTACCAGATAATGATATCAGCTCAGGTGCGTCAAATTATAAACAATATTACATCCGAAGCACACCCTCAAGTCTAGAGACCAAACTTCAACAGGGCTTAGCCATTAAAGCATTGCCTGCCATGATGCCTACTACCAGAAAGGTACTATTAAATTACCCCTATTCACATTCGTATATCTTCATTTGCCGGCTTGTAGTGAGTCAGTTATACTGGCATATAGCTGATACTCAATCAGTTTTATTGATTAAGTGTCAAACTCATGAAAAAAAAATTAGATTGATAATTTATTCAGGGCATCATGCATTGCCGACACTACATGCTATAGCTACTTCTTTTTTTATTGTAATTCTTAAAACAAAAGTATGCAATAGGGCATATTGGAATGGTACAAAAACAATGACATGGCGACACGCTCCTATAGCTATTATTACCTTTTGACTATAGGGGCATTAATCTAAGTCAGGATTAATGCCTGCTTCAATTTTTGCTAATCTTTCTTTGTGCTTATAATTTGCTTTTAATCCTTTATTGACAAATGCTCCTATTATTGCTACAAGAGGTATCAGAACCCATACTACTTCGGGTTGTAATAGTGTTTTAAGAGAGTCGTACATGTTTTATTTTTTTTGATATTACCACTAATATAAGTTTTTCGTCACTACTCAGGTTGATTTAAGAATATAGTAAAGATCCCACTCCGAAGACATAAAAAATCTAAAATGTTTACTTCGACAAGCTCTGTATAAATCTTTTAGTGGCCTTATCCTCATATTCAATCTGTTAATACTCTGGCATCAACAAATTTCAGAAAATGATAATATCATCTAAAATAATTCATTGTGTGAAAATTATTTGTTTTCAGAGTGGGCTCAATAAAAGATAATTTATCGAAGTTAGAACAATACCAATCAGAAAAAGATGATAGATTCCAAATAAAAAGGAATTATTAACGAATCACGTTTATCCATATTAGAAAAAGAGAATGCAGAGTTGGTTAAGCAAGTGGCTCAACTCGCTGATACTCAGGCAGCACCGAATCTTTGGAAATGGAAATTTTATCCAAAATAAATCGTATTATAAAAAATGTTAGTTTCCAGAGAAGATTCAAAATTTATTAATTCAAAAATATATACCTGAATAATTACGCGAAAAAATTGTTATAATTATTCAATTTTTTACTTTAGTGAATTCTAAGGTTACCCCGCCAAGCATTAAGTATACTTTTTAAAAGAATAAAAAATGAAAGAACATTTTCAACTTACACAAAGAAGAACATTTTTGAAATCAGGTAGTGCCCTTTTTGTTGGGGCTGCGCTTTCTCCTATGTTTTTACTATCATGTAAGGAATCCAATACCACTTCACAAAAGAATATGAAAAAAGATGTAAAACCTCTGGAGCCTGATTTGTTTTTTAAAATGTCATTAGCACAATGGTCATTTCACAGAGCACTCAGATCAAACAATATGGATACGTTTAGTTTTATCGACAAGGCAAAAGAATTGGGTTTTGAAGGAGTGGAATATGTAAATCAGTTTTTCAAAGATAAGGCAGAAGACATGGCCTATCTTGACCGTCTGAATGCCAAGGCAAAGGAACACAACCTTATTCAAAATCTCATTATGATAGATGAAGAAGGGGGATTAGGCCTTACTGACAATAATAAAAGAAAAGAAGCCATAGAGAATCATTATAAATGGGTACATGCTGCGAAGTATTTAGGTTGTGGGTCAATACGAGTGAATGCTTATGGCGAAGGCACACCTGATGAGGTAAGTGCAGCAGCAATTGATGGCCTAAGTCGATTATCTGAATATGCAGAAAAGGAGAATATTAATGTCATCGTTGAAAATCATGGGGGCTATTCCTCCAATGGAAAATGGATGGCGAATGTACTCGAACAGGTAAACATGGACAATTGTGGCTCGCTTCCTGATTTTGGAAACTTTTGTATAAAACGAGGAAAAGATAGTAAATGTGAAGAAGAGTATGACAGATATCAAGGAATGAAAGACCTCATGCCTTTTGCCAAAGCTGTAAGCGCAAAAAGTCATGATTTTGATGATCAAGGCAATGAAATTCACACTAATTATATGCGTGTAATGAAAATAGTGAAAGATTCTGGATTTCGAGATTTTGTGAATGTAGAATATGAAGGCAATGTATTGGGAGAAGAAGAAGGAGTCATTAATACTGTGGCGTTATTAAAGAAGGTGGGAGCTGCTTTGGGTTAATTTTTACACTCCAATCCAATAATGAAACAAAAAAAGCCTCGCATTTTTTAATGCGAGGCTTTTTACTAATATATATTTTTACTGCTCACTCAGCAGTAGGTTCTTCTTCTGGAGTTGGAGTCTCTTTCTTTCCGAATTTTGCAAATTTTTTGTTGAATTTATCAATTCTACCAGCGGTATCTACAAACTTCATCTTACCCGTGAAGAAGGGATGAGATCTGTTAGAGATTTCTAGTTTGATCAAAGGATACTCATTACCATCCTCCCATTTTGCTGTCTCTCTTGATGAAGCACATGATTTTCCTAACCATTGTTCGTCACATGAGAAATCCTTAAAAATGACTGTTCTATAAGTTTCTGGATGTATTCCTGATTTCATACTTAATATTCTTTAAAAATGGAGCGCAAAAATAGACTTTTTTATGAAAGAAGTAAAGTGTTCTGCTATTATTTCTGAACGCTAACTTATCCTTGACAGAGCACTAGTGCACCAAGAACAAAGTACTGCACATCTTATACTTCTTCTTTTTCATCTACTCTTCGTTTGAAAATATTTCATTATGCTACGGCATAATTCCCGATTTTTCAGCCTAATCAGATAAAAAATAATTTCCTCTACGGTGCGCTAAACTTCATGCACTATTTCATGAGGAATAAAAAAATCGTGCACCACCACCCCCAGTCTTGATCTTTTGAACTGACCCGTCGTTGTTAAAGCAATCACTATGCATTAGCATTGCTCATGCTTTTACGCCTCGATTCAGCCCAAAAATTTCTGCAACTTAAAGTTCGCGAACTTCGTCCCCATGAACTTCGAGCCTCACGCACTAATAATCTATGAACAAAGCATTGCACACTATAATCTTTCAAATTTTAAAATTTTATACATTTACATTACGAGTTTAAATCAGAGAGAACAGAAGAGTGGAATAAAACTCTCCTTTAAAACATAAGCTATTAGCTTTTGAAACAAGTAAGTCTCTACTCTTGTTTCTCAAAAGGCAGCCAGTTTTTTTTAACATACATTTCGTTGCATTCCTATTCCTTGATCATGATTGTCGAAATGAAAAATGTGCCATGATATGACTAAAATCATAAATTTACGACCCAAAAGCATAAGAGGAAAAAATACAAAAAAATCAATACTGATATGATATATCTGGAGTATAAATAATGAGGTAAAGCACTTTGTCCTACTGAAAAAAAGTATCTTCAAAATGCGTCATTTTAGGAGGTCCAAGGCTGTTTATTATGACTGATATTACATCAAACCTGATTTCCCAATTATGATTAATTTGATCCATGTAGGCGTTTGCAGCACCAAACATTAATCTTCTTTTGGCCGAAGAGACAAAATCTTCTGGTTGTCCATACTTAGTAGTACTTCTTGTTTTTACCTCAACAAAAATTAGCAACCCTGATTTTTCACAAATTATATCAATTTCAGCTTTTTTATACCTCCAATTTTTTTCTAATATTTTGTACTTCTTTTTTAACAGAAGGGCACAAGCCAACTCCTCTCCTTTTTTGCCTACTTCGATATGTTCTGCCATTTTATATCTTTTTCTAAATGTAACAACTCAGGTGCGCTTTTTTTTATCCAAAATTGGCTCCACCGGAGTTATTACATCAATATAATACCTACTCAGCAGGTGTGCTTTTGTGAGCCAAAATTGATACATGCTGAGTAGTCACCTAAATATTAATATTGAAGTTGTTTAAAAACATTTTGTTAATTTATTTACAAGCCATCAGCAATTCACTGTTTAGGCATTTAGGAGCATCTAAAATGTAAAGGGTATTAGGAAAACACCTCTTAATCAGGTTTTGATTGGGCGGTACATTCCCTTTACTGCCTACTTTCCCATCTAAACTGAGAATTTCAGACATTAAACAACTTCATTAACGAAAGCATTCTCAATATCAACATTCTCTATTATTGGAATAAAAAATTTAACAGGACCTTTGATTTTATCTCATATTTACAATTCAATATGATATTATATTTTAAGTGGTTTGGATAATTTATTCGTTACTACTCAGGTGTATGTTTTTGAGACCTGTTTGCCAAACAGGTAGGTAAAAAAATATCTGTTTTTTTACTAATTGAGGCTCATTTGAGCTTAAATAGTGTCTGAACGAAAACTTATCAAAATTAGAAATAGTTCTTTTGGCGATATTTTAATTTTTTTCAACTTGCAGATTCTCAGGCATCACCGAATGTCAAAAAACTAAATTCTCATCCAAAATATTCTATTTTATAAAATTCGACAGTTTCCGTTAAGGCACTAAATAGCAGAGCTATTACTAACCTATTTTATTGGTTAGTGAATCTCGATTATGTCGCAATATCTTCCATTTGAAGCGTGAATAGCCAAAAAGAAGCATAAAAAGAGTTTTTTTTACCAAAATTGGTGTATCTGATTAGTTAACTTTGTTCTATGAAAATTAAAAATACTTGATTCTCTGACAACGCCATGTTTAAGTTTCATAACCAAATCTATGGAGCGGATTATGGAGCAGACTATGGAGTGAAAAGAACATAGCCTGCATTCATGTAGGTTATTAAACAATTTTTTTTATAGACAGTTATATCTTTTCAACTAGGCAAAGTAAAAAAAGACACATTATGATGGATCAACTTATAGCTAGATTTCCCGATCAACTGAAAGAGGCTCTGGAAATAGCAGAAAATGCAAATATTAACCATCACAACCGCGAAATACATCAAGTATATGTTGCTGGACTAGGAGGATCTGGAATAGGAGCTGATTTTGTTGCCGAATTTATCAGAGATGAATGTAGCATTCCATATATGGTAGGGAAAGGTTACAATATTCCTGCTTATGTGGATAAAAACACATTGGCCATTGCCTCCTCTTATTCTGGAAATACGGAGGAAACACTATACTCTTTTAGAGAAATAGAAAAAACTGGGGCTAAGATTGTCGTTATTTCTTCAGGCGGCAAATTGATTAATATCGCCAAAAAAAAAGGTTATGATTATATACAAGTACCAGGTGGCTGGCCTTCACCACGGGCTTGCCTTGGATTTTCCTTAGTACAACAAATGGGAATAATGCAACGACTTGGATACATCTCTAATGCTGGCTTGGAGAGTATAAAAAGCTCTATTGCTCTGTTACACAACCATGAGGAGGCCATGAAAACAGAGGCCAAAGCAATTGCCGACCAGTTGGTAAACAAATTACCAATTATATATACCACCGATCGCATGGAGGCAGTGGCATTACGACTAAGACAACAGATGAATGAAAATGCCAAGACATTGTGTTGGCACAATGTAATACCGGAAATGAATCACAACGAACTAGTAGGATGGAGAGATAAAAACGAAGCACTTGCAGTGATTTATCTTAGAAATGACGACGACTTTAAAAGAAATAGTGTACGTATTGACATCAATCAAAAGATTATACAGAAGTATACTGGCACTATTATCAATATTTATTCTAAGGGGGAAAACCTTATTGAAAAGGCTATGTATCTCGTACACCTTGGTGATTGGATTACTTGGTATCTTTCAGAACTAAGAGAAATGGATTCTATAGAAGTGGATGTAATAGACTATTTGAAAGGGGAGTTAGCAAAAGTAAAATGAGGTAACTACACAGCCACAGTCGAATTTTGTTAAAAACGACTCTTTTCCCACTACTCCGCGGCTATTTGAGTAACAATAGCGCTGCTATTATGACACAAATGAGACTTGATTAAAAAAAACTGCTTATTTTTATTCAAAAAGCAAAACAGCTGTTTAGTTGCAAAATGAGGGTAAGAGGGAAGAATTAAAGCGGACAAATAAAATTAGAATTGTGAGAAAAAAAAGAAACCTCCTGAAAAACCTTTTCGGTGTCTATAGTTTTTTCATACAGTTTAGAAGCTCAGGAGGTTTACGATAGTTTCATACATGTAAAAAACGGATTTGCTTTCTTATTCGCTGCCCTGATATTTTAGATTTAACATTTTATCTTACGACACTTTACTTTCCAAATATAAATGGCGGTAATATAATGACAACCGATAATGACAACC
>JAZGFD010000034.1:0-6801 GCA_036479115.1 Saprospiraceae bacterium
AGTTGTTTTGGATGAGATTTACATTTATTGAGATTCGGTGATGCCTGAGTATCAGCTCATTGAAAAAAATATAAAGATCGCCAAAAGAAACTTTTTTGATTTTGTGTGTTTCCGGAGTGGGCTCATTATTACAACCTCAAATGGCTATCATCACAATATGGAGGCGATTTTGTCATTTTACAAGTGCATAAACTGACCTTCCTCTTTTTCTCAATATCAAGTATTAATGGTTTGAATTTACTCCCATGATGTGATCCTGTGCAAAAAGGCTGATTTTTGCTATACCCACATTGACAATATAAATAAGTCCCAGGCTCAAGCTCGGTTCTTAATGGTTTTGTGCCAGTTTGTTTGGTTTTTTTATAAGATGCATTTAGCTCACTTTCGGGTTGTTTTTCTTTGACCAAGGGATACAATACTTGAGCTGCCCAATGGTCATAAGTATTGGTTTGTAAGCCGTAAGTCAGAGGATATTTTCTGGTGTATTTGGCAGTACCAAATATCTGATCCCATAATGAAAATGTATTTCCAAAATTTCCATTAGGATCTGACACATGATCGCTCAGATCTTGACCATGATGTGCATGGTGAAATGCAGGAGTGATCAATATATGTTCGACCACCCAAGCCATAGGTCGCAATATCTTGTATTTATAAAGTGCCTCATCCCATTTCCAAGTACTATGTGTACTGGTCACAATTAACTGTTTAAAAATGAGACCCAATATAGCTGCTTGATACATTCCTAAAAAAGTAGCTATAGCAACCCACCAGATATTGGGCATCAATAGGTAATACACCCAGCTATTTCTATAAGCAGTAAGAATGCCCATGTTTTCTGCTGCATGATGTACCCTGTGATGTTTCCACAGCCAGTCATATTCATGAGCTGATCTATGATACCAATACTGAGCTAAATCGTCTATCAAAATATAAAAAGGAAATGCTAACCACAATGACCACCCTCCAAATGCTCCTGCTAAATTTGGAAAAAATATATTGCCTAAATAAAAAACAATTCCTACTAAAAGAGTTTTGGTAATCGCGACTACAAAAAAACCTATACTCTCCAAAATCCAGTCATCTCTCCTTCTTACTGTATTGTGATAGTGACCTAAGATTGTCTCAACAGCTCCGAATACAAAAAGGATTCCCAGTACCAGATAAAGGTCAATGTTAGGTATGTCAAGCCATGTCATATATAAGAATTATTATTCAACTCTAAAATACAAAGTTAATCGGGAGTTTTCATTTACATGTGCAAATTCATACCTAAAGACTTTCTTTTCACGATTCGGCATATAGATAAATATGTCACCTTAGCATTCATCTTAGCATTCATCTTAGCATTCATCTTAGCATTGATTTCGAAAAGATTATCTGTTTATAAAACATTGAGATGAGGGCTTCTGCTTCTTTGGTTTTAAAGAAAGAACAACATCCAAAATAAGTTTTCCAATTTTCATTTTGTCATCCTCGAATTTATTGATTTATTTTACAAAAAGAAACGCATATAAATGAGTCTAATTAAGCTTTGGGAGCCAGCATGGTATTTTATTCAAAATTCCAATTTGAAGAATTTTGAAAATTGGTTGAAGGAAAGTAAATCTTTGCATTTTGAAGACTATAATGCAATATGGAGATGGAGCATTACTAATGTAGATGTATTTTGGACATGTATCCTAGAATATTACGATGTTCAATATTCCGGTAGCTATTCCCAGCCTTTGTCAACTGAAAAAATGCCTGGTGTTAAATGGTTTGAAGGAATAGAATTAAGTTATGGCCAACATCTCCTACGTCATAAAAATGATAATAGAGAAGCACTAGTATTTATAAATGAGACCAGTAAAAAGACAATTTCCTGGGCTACACTACAAAATGAAATTAGAGCTTGTCAAAGATATTTGAAATCAATAGGTGTAAAAAAAGGCGATGTGGTAGCAGCTTATTTACCCAATATTCCTGAGGCTATAAGCTGTTTTATTGCAGTGAATTCTCTAGGGGCCGTATGGACATGCTGTTCTCCAGATTTTGGAGAATCTACAGTAATAGAACGATTTTCTCAATGTACTCCTGTAGCTTTAATAGCTGGTAATGGTTACCAATATGGAGGAAAAATATTTGATAGACAATCATCAGTTTCAAAAATACAATCTAGTGTTAGTAGTATAAAAGATACACTTCTAATTTCATATCAAAATTTTGATTTAAATCTGGAAAATGTAACGCATTGGGATGAAATATTAAAAAAATCGCGTCTTTCCAGAGTGCCTATTCGTTTTACCAGCGTGCCTTTTGATCATCCCATCTGGATTCTTTATTCTTCTGGCACCACTGGTAAGCCGAAGGCCATTACCCATTCTCATGGAGGTGTTTTATTAGAGCATTTAAAGTATACCCATCTTCAGAATGATATAAAGGCAGAGGAATACTTTTTTTGGTATTCGACAACAGGGTGGATGATGTGGAATTTTTTACAATCTACTTTACTAGTGGGTGCTATTCCTGTGCTGTATGATGGCAGCCCTGCTTATCCTGATTTGACGATACTTTGGAAAATGATTGATAAAATTGGTATCCATCACTTTGGTACAAGTGCTCCTTTCCTAACTGCTTGTATGAAGGAAGATATTCCCATCAATAAATTATTTTCATTGCATTCTCTTCGATCTATTGAGTCTACAGGTGCCCCATTACCTCCTGAAGTATTTGAGTGGATTTATGAGAAAATCAAAGATGACGTGTGGCTTTGCTCAATGAGTGGAGGGACCGATGTATGTACTGCATTTGTAGGAAGCAGCCCATATTTACCAGTGTACAAAGGATATATACAATCCAGAGCATTGGGATGTGCCCTTTTTGCATACGACGAAAATGGGGAACGACTCAATGCGTCATTAGGTGAAATGGTCATTGAAAAACCGATGCCTTCAATGCCTATTTATTTTTGGAATGACGAAGGGAATAAAAGATATAAATCGAGTTATTTTGAAGAATATCCAGGAAAATGGAGGCATGGTGATTGGATCAATATTCAATCGAATGGCGCCCTCACTATTCATGGCCGATCTGATGCTACCCTCAACAGGAACGGAATCAGAATTGGAACTGCTGAAATCTATAGTGTGATGGATGATATAAAAGGAGTAAAAGACAGTCTTATTATTAATTTTGAAAAAAATGATGTGGATGTAATGCCTCTTTTTATTGTCTTAGAAGGGTCTGTTAAATTAGACGTTAATCTAAAAAAGATTATTAAAAACACGCTTCGTATTCAATGTTCTCCTAGGCATATTCCTACCAGTATTATCACCTTGCCTGATATACCATACACCCTCAGCGGAAAGAAAATGGAAGTGCCCGTAAAAAAGCTGATAATGAAGATGACCAAACCTTCGGAACTCAATAGAGATTCTATAAAAAATCCAGAAGCAATGGATTTTATAATTGAAAATATAGATCTCATTTTATCCAAATGTTAAAACAAACGGGTCAAAGAACCATTTTCGCTTATATTCTTAATTTCATTGGCATACCAAAGATGTCTCAAAATGGTACTACTCTACTGTAAATCTACTTTATTGATATTCTTAAAGTATTGATATTACTTTTTAAAAGTCTCAGTAAATTCCTTTGATACAAAAGAGCGTAATACTCTTATTTGTGCTTTTTGATCTACCATTAAAGTGACCTCTTTTTCATCCATTTTTACAATTTTTCCTATTATACCACTTGAAGTGACTACTTCACTTCCTTTGGTAAGCTCTTCTGAAAATTTTGCCTGTTCCTTTTGCTTTTTTGCCTGAGGGCGAATAAAAAAGAAATACATGACAATTACAATCATCGCTAAAGGCAAAAACTGCATAATGGTGTTTGAGTCTTGTAATATATACAATAACATAGTATAGTTTTTTTTGTAACAACTCAGGTGGTTTGCTATTTAGAGGTGGAACGAAAACTCATAAAAATTAAAAATGATAGTCTTCATTCAACCATTATATTATCGCAATGAATCCCATCTGAGTAGTTGCGATTTATGATTTCTGGTGCAAAGTAATCAATACTATAAGAAGCAAGAAAAGCAGAGTGGAAATGTATGAATACAAGTCAATATTTTTTACTTGTAACTACTCAGGTGGGGCGCTTTTGAGGTAAAAAGTTGCTATTTTATTGCTAGACACAAACTATTTTTATATTAATAGCAGCGCTTTTACTAACATATTTTATGTGTTAGTGAATCTCGATTATGTTGCCATATCTTCGATTTGAGACATAAATTACCGAAGTCTAATGATAAAAGAGATTTTTTTAGTCAAAATTGATACTAAAGGAGTAGTTACTTGTACTTTAATACCATTCAAGTGTTGAGGTGTAATTCAAATTGTCGCTTTGTCACAAATATTATTGAGTCCACCCCGGAAACAGACATTTTTCACAAAATGAGTTGTTTTGCATGAAATATACAATTATTGAGATTCGGTGATGCCTGAGTATCAGCTAATTCAAAAAAATATAAAGATCGCCAAAAGAAACTTTTTTGATTTTGTGTGTTTCCGGAGTGGGCTCATTATTGACAAAAATTTCGCCAAAGCTTGCTGTATTGCTTTATATGAAATGCATTCGAGTGTTCATAATTGTCTTGATATTGACTAAATAATTGTATTCAATGGTAATTTACTATTGCAACTTGATAGCAGCCTGCATTATAATGATAAATCAAAAAGACTAACTTTGCCGACCTAAAATCGTAACTACTCAGGTCGTGTGCTTTTGAGACCTGTCTGCAAAACAGCTAGGTAAAAAATTGCTATTTTATTACTAGATACAAGCTATTTTTGTATTAATAACAGCGCTATTACTAACTTATTTTAAGTATTAGTGAATCTTGATTATGTTGTCACACATACGATTTGAAACATAAATTGTTAAACTTTAGTGTTAAAAGAGATTTTTTTTCAAAATTTAATACTACCTGAGTAGTTACCTAAAATCAATAAAAATATGTCATCAAAATTTAGACATGGAGTGATTACTGGACAAGAGGTTACTGACTTGTTCAATTATGCAAATGAGCAAAATTTCGCCATTCCTGCAGTGAATGTTGTAGGTAGCAATTCTATCAATGCTGTGATGGAAACTGCTAGAGAAGTAAATTCTCCTGTGATTATTCAATTTTCAAATGGAGGAAGCGTATTTAATGCTGGTAAATCACTGAATAATGAGGATCAACTTGCCGCTATAAAAGGAGCAACAGCAGGTGCTTATCATGTGCATATGCTTGCTGAAATGTATGGAGTTACTGTTGTGTTACATACTGACCACTGTGCTAAAAAATTATTGCCTTGGATTTCTGGACTTCTCGGAGAAAGTGAGAAATTCTTTGAGATGACTGGTAAGCCGTTATATAGTTCACATATGTTAGATTTATCAGAAGAGCCATTATTAGAAAATATCGAAGTTTGCTCAGAGTATTTTAAGAGGATGAGTAAGATGGATATGACCATAGAGATCGAATTAGGAGTAACGGGGGGCGAAGAAGATGGTGTAGACAATACTGATATTGACAGCTCAAGATTATACACACAACCAGAGGAAGTGTCAGAAGCTTATGAAGCCTTGCTGAAGATTTCAGAAAGATTTACTATTGCTGCAGCATTTGGCAACGTGCATGGTGTGTATAAGCCCGGCAACGTGGAACTCAAACCTGTAATCCTGAAAAACAGTCAGGATTTTGTAAGCAAAAAATTTAAAACAACTTCAAAGCAACCTTTAAATTTTGTTTTTCATGGCGGATCTGGCTGTAGTACTGAAGACATCAGAGAAGCTATTGGCTATGGTGCCATTAAAATGAATATTGATACTGATATGCAATGGGCATTTTGGTCAGGAGTACATAATTATTATAATGCCAATAAAGAATACCTCCAAGGTCAATTGGGAAACCCTGATGGTGATGATGTTCCTAATAAAAAATATTATGATCCTAGAAAGTGGCTTAGAGAAGGAGAAACTGCTTTTGTAAAGAGACTTGTCAAGGCTTATGAGGATTTGAATTGTATAGGAAAAAATAAATAAAAAGTGGTGTTTTTCCGGCACTTATATTTTTTTAATAACTACTCAAGTTGTTTCAATTTGGGCTGAAAAAGGCCTTTTTATTGCTATTCTTCTACTGTGCAACAATTAGAAAAAAGGCAAATCCTAAGGTGGTGTGCTTTTGAGATAATAAACGATACTACCTGAATAATTACAAAAAAAGAGTTAGGCAATTTATACTTCTTCTTGTACGACCATACTGCGTTGATAATGCTCCCTTCGACATACTCCGAGCAGGCTGTCATTGCCCTACTATGTCAATGCTTTTTGCCTTCCTTCGCCCCTGCACCAGACAAGTATCTGACCATAAAATAAGTTCGCCTAAACGACCTATTTAGTGTCTGACAGAAAACTGCACATTTTTAGAATTTTACATACTTTTTAATTGTCTCTGATGATCATATCACTCGATAAACCATGAATTAGCGAAAAAATGAAATGATGCAAAATGTTGAATTTAAGTTTTTCGACCTTTATGGATTTTAGTGATTTCGATGCATTTTTACGTTAAGTACAGAACATTTGTTCGAGCAAAATCAATGTGATAGCATATCCCACTCTATTGATAATCAAGGATGAATAATATAGAAGTGGAAAACCAAATGCGAGTTTTGTTCTGTTTAGTAAAAATGTATTGAAATCACGTTAAGAAATCTATTGAGGGCAGTACTCTAAGAATGAAGCATAGTGCGCTTAAGAGGCAGT
>JAZGFD010000035.1:0-10850 GCA_036479115.1 Saprospiraceae bacterium
TTGTAAATCAGTTCAATAATTTTATTACTTACAACGATTTTGGAAGTAGCGTTGGCATTAGTGGGGATGATATATTAGTCTGGGCTAATCATAATGGGACTGCCCGAATCTATCAATATAAACGAAATGGTTCAACATGGGTTGAAGTAAACAATTCCTTAGGTGGTGCATTAGAAGCATCTGCTCCATTCAACATCAACAGGATAGATATGACCGATGACTATGCTATAGTAGGAGATTGGAATGAAAATGATGTTTATTTCTTAAAAAAAGATGCAGGTAGTGGTGATTACTTATCCGAGCAATCCGTACAGCACAAAGTTCCTGCTACTGATAATTTTGGGTGGACGGTAGCCATACATGGAGATTATGCCATGATAGGAGGGAAGAATGATGACCAGGCAGGTACAAATGCAGGGGCCGCATGGCTTTGGAAAAGAGTAGCTAATGTATGGACAGAATTAAAAAAAATAACCGCACCCGACCCATCTGCAAATGCCTTTTTCGGGTATAGTGTTGACATTAATGCTACGAGTTATATAATAGGAGCAAAAGGACACAATGACAACCAAGGAAAAATATATTATTTCCCTATAGCTTCACCCACTAATGTAGTAGCAAGTGATGGAGATCCCAATAAAACCGACATCACTTGGAATTATGATGGTTCCGAATCAGCTATTGACGGTTTTAGAATCCATCGGGATGGTGTATTGATAGATAGTGAATCTGCAAGTTCCCGTACTTATTCTGATACCGATGGTATCCCCGGCAAAGAATATGTATATAGTGTTTTTGCTTATAATATGACTACCCGTTTTGAGTCTTACCGCAGTACTGACAAGGGCTTTAAAGAAGCAGAAGGACAGATAAAAGGGAATGTGGTTACCCTGACTGGTGGGCCCGTACCCGATGTATTGATAACTGCCACAGGAACAGCCCTGGGAGAATTTTATACCTATACAACTACCTCTATTGGAAATGGTACTTACACTATAGATAATGTATTTTTTAACCCCGATAATATTACAGAATATGAAGTTAGTGCCTCATTTCCTGGTCATGATTTGGTGGCAAGGACACCTCCATCTACAGCCTTTTTTGATCAAGAACCTACTGTTTCTGGTATAAATTTTCTAGATAGAACTGCCTTTATTATTAAAGGTGTTATTTCTCAAAAGAACACCACTTGCAATCTGGAAGGCATTACGATTACTGCCACTTCCAGCTTTGTGAATGATCCTAATAAAATCTCTACTGCCACGACCGGATCAGATGGTACTTATAGCCTGATTATAGAACCTACGTCGGCAGGTCTGACCTCTATTAATGTCAGTATCAGTAATGTACGGGTTCTTACTGAAGGGATTGAAAGTTCCAATATTTACTACGATTTTGTGGTATTGGATAATACTCCAGTCAATTTTATAGATTTTACCAACTTCCCGATAGAGACAACAATCAATTTTGAGGATGAGTTGACTTATCCAGTGACATTGGTGGTTCAAAATACCTGTGAAGCTCCTATCAGTCAGGATCATTTTGAAGTGAGAGTACGGACATTGGATGGCTGCTATGATCAAAGATATTTAACTACAGGAAGCAATGGCGAGGTAACAATAAATTTACCGCCATTAAATTTTGACATGAAAGTGGTCGGTGTTGATAATCAAACAGGTCAAAACCAATTGGCATTGGACTTTTTTGCCGCAGTGCCCAATAAGCTCAACTTATTCGATATTCACAAGGATACCTATGACGGATTAACAATACAGCAAAGAGAGAATCTAGGGGATTTGAATCTGGACAGTAAATTTACTTATCACAAAGCACCTACTATTAATATTTCTGGATTCAGCTCTTTCTTTTGTAATGACCCGACGGAGGCTGCCATAATCACACAAGGGCAGCTCTACAGCTTAGATATTGACATTACAGAAACTCATAATGGTGTATCTTGTTCGGTCTCTGAAGGACGATTAAAAATAACGAACCCAGCAGCTCAAAATAGTTCGCTTTTCATAGATTATGACGCTGATCTGAATGGTTTTCCGACGTATAACTTTATTGCAGGAGACCCCAATCCTGTAGTACCCTATCTACATGGACTGATTATCGATTATATATCTGAGGATGGGAGCTTTTTAGGTACTACCATCCAGCCTGTTTTTGTAGAAGGGTCTATTGCTGTGCCTGGTACTGATGTACTGGTGGATCCAGTAAGCAATGATCAGGTTCAGTATCCACTATTCATTCTGCGAGACCCAATGGGTGATTTGAGCTATAGTGCTATTACAACTACTAAATCTTTTAGCGAAAATGTAAATTTCGCTATGGAGGAAGGAGCAGAAATCACGGGTTTTTTTAGAGCATTATTGACTGGTGCTACCCTAGGTGCCGAAATTTCAACAGACATCACTGTTGGAGCGAGTGCATCACAATCTCTTGACTTTACTGTTACGGGCACCAATGAAACCACCTTTGAAACTTCGGATGATCCAGGGGCGGTGGGCCGAACTGCTGATAATATCATAGGTGTCGGAATGTCTATGCAATTTGGACAAATACAGGAA
Organism: Saprospiraceae bacterium; assembly: GCA_036479115.1. Taxonomy (GTDB): domain Bacteria; phylum Bacteroidota; class Bacteroidia; order Chitinophagales; family Saprospiraceae; genus UBA7328. The sequence continues at coordinate 2,574 of JAZGFD010000035.1, forward strand.
TATCGTGTAGGTACGGAGTGTGATCATATAGAAAAAACAACCAAACTTGGTATAACTCCCGGTGGTGTAACTACCCAATGGTCATATACAGTAGGTGCCATAGAAGATATCATCAAAGGTTACCAGCTAGATCTTATTAGGATAGAGGCCGGAACTCTGGTTATTGACAAAGGTGAAGGAGAATTGTCAAAAATAGAAGCCACAGGATTAGTAAATGCTTATATCGACAACTGGACACAAATACTTGTATACCATGATGTCAAAACACTTCCGCACTATTTATTATGTAATAATTCACCCAGAAGTGGTATTCCGATCAATATAAAAAACGAAATCAAACAATGGCAAAATGGCTTTTGTCCATTGATTGCTACTAAGGTAGATGATGAATGGGTTCTACATGATGATATCGAGTGGAATCAAGCACAATTGGACGGTTATAATAAAGCCGGTACCGCCATTCGGTATTTAACTTTCGGTGAAGAAAATCTTAATGAATGGGCATATCCCGACGGGGCAGATGTAGGATCTATTGACATTGAAAGTTTTCCAGATGCCGCTTATGAAACTGCGTTTGGGAAGTTAGCACAGAATTTTTCGTTTGGAGGAAATACAAAATTTACCCAGTCCATTCAAAGTGTTCAAGAAAATAGTAAAGAATTTACCCAATCTGTTTATGGAGCAGCCAGTATATCGTCAGCTTTTGTAGTCAGAACAGATAATGCAGTAGGAACTCCCTTTAACAGTATTACAATACAAGACACAGAAATTGATATAGGTCTTAGTGCATCATTTAACGTTTCAGTTTCTAATACATATCAACAAGCAGAAGAAGAAGGCATCACCATTGAGTACCATCTTGAGGACGATGATCCAGAAGATTTAATCAGCCTTGCTGTGATAATGGGAGCAGCCCAAAATCATAGTCCTTATTTTGACCTTTTTGGAGGTCATACTTCGTGTCCTCCTGAAGAAGGTTCTGTATTTATAGATGACCCCAATATTTCCTTATTTGATGAACCCACCAATACTGCTTTTCAGTCACAAACAAAATATAATGTCCCTGCAGATGAAGTGGCTACATTCCAACTTAGATTGACCAATAATAGCCCACGGAATGAAGTGAGAGATGTATCTGTATTTTTAGATAATACTTCCAATCCTGATGGAGCTATTGTTAGAATAAATGGGTTTCAGTTGGGAGGGCAGTCGCTGAATTTTTCTAGCCTACAACCTGGGATTCCTATTGAGGCTACTCTGACAGTAGAAAAAGGCTCTATTGCATTTGATTATGACAACATAAAAATTGGTATCAATGAAGGCTGCTCTGATGGTGGCATTGAAAAATTTGTCGATGTTTCCATTCATTTTACTAGCCCATGTAGTCCGGTTACTATTGTCCTTCCCGACGACCAATGGGTGATCAGCAATGCCGAGAATAAAATGCTCATCTGTATTAGGGATTATCAACCCGATAATCTGGTCTTGAATGAAGTTATTTTGGAATACCGCCGTATCGGTGCAGGTACGGATTGGGCTTGTGTACCATTGAATCAACTAGGGCTGACTTCTATCGTGGATCGTCAGACTTTGGTGGATTGGAATTCCACTATCGCCGCTGGACAAGTCCCTGCTTATTATTTTGAATGGACACTACCCGATGACCCTTCCTTTTACCCCGATGGCGATTATGAGATCAGGGTAAAAATGGACTGCGGAGCCACTGCCAACTATTCCAATGTAGTACCGGGCAAGATAGACCGTAGTGGCTTGATATTGTTCGGAAGCCCCGAGCCTGCTGACGGTATCTGGATCACCGGAGATGAAATTTCCTTTGCATTTAATGGCAATTTGGACTGCCCTATAGTCACCGCACAAAGTTTTGTGGATGCTAATTTTAGTCTGATAGATAAATCTGATAATGACGCACCCGTAGACTTTATCATAGCCTGTTTTAATAATAAAATCATCTTTCAGACAGTGCAAGCTATGAGTACTTACGATGGACATATTTTAGAATTGATGGCAGATAATGTGGTGAGCACTACAGGCAGTGGACTGCTGGCACCAGTCACCTGGCCATTTAGAGTCGTCACCCAGCAGCTATATTGGCAGACAGCCGATACTATAAAGTTGTTTTTATATGAGAATGACACGACTACGGTATCGGTTCAGTTGAACAATTCTACCACTAACCTTACGGCCAATGGAGTTTCTCTGGCAGCCAAAGATGGAACACTGGATAGTTGGTTGAGCTTTAATCCAGCAGGTACATTTAGTGTAACTCCTTCAGGTACAACAATTGACTTTCTCCTCGAAGCCAATCAGCCTTTGGGAGTATATACAGAGACCGTGGAAGTAAATGGTCTGGCAGGACAAAAACCGGAATTGGTGATACAACTATGCATTATACCGGAAGCCCCTGACTGGGATGTAAATCCAGCCAATTTTTCAAGCTCTATGAATATTGTATCTAATTGGCGATTTACAACTCAGGTATTACAAGGCGAAATGTCGAATGACATTCAGGATATCATCAGTGTTTGGATAGATGGAGCAATCAGAGGAAGTGCTAATATAGAAAGTGCAGGAAATGGATTTTTTGTCGCTTATCTTTCGATCTCTGGTGATCCAGGTGATGAAAACAAACCATTGGAATTCAGAGTATGGGATGCGGATGAAGGCATAGAATATTCTAGTAATCCTGAAAATGAAATCCTTTTTGTAGCGGATGGAATACGGGGCAATACGGCCGGGCCCGAAATCCTCGTAGTGAAAAAATCAACCGATCAAGCTAAATTCATTCCCCTTAATCAAGGCTGGACCTGGTTCTCGATCAATACTGAATCCAATGACATGAGTCTAGAAACCTGGTTGACATCATTGACTACAGTGAGTGATGGCGATATCATCAAAACGGGTGATAAGTTTGCCCAATATACCGATGGGGTAGGATGGATAGCTACCGGTGCGAATCCATTGACGGATATGAATGTGCATGAAGGCTACATGATCTTTTTGCAAAATGGCCCGGATCAGCTACGAGTGACGGGAAATGACGCCTCCGCCCAGCCCATTACCCTGACAGCAGGATGGAACTGGATAGGCTATCCTTTAGAGGAAGCACAGAATTTAACGGGAGCATTTGCTTTAAACAATTTAGCAGATAATGATTTGATAAAAACCATACAGCAAGTAGGGACTGCGCCCTTCGCTCAATACAATATTGCCACTACCCAATGGGCGGGTTCTTTGACAGAATTGCAGCCCTATGAAGCGTACAAAATCAATATGGCACACCCTAATGGTGGTATACTCACCTATGCTCCTGTTGCAGGCATTCAGGTCAGCGAGAATGAAAAATTGTCATCTCTTACTAAATCGATAGTAGCAGCTGATCCGCAAGACCAAGCTACCTGGATTATGAATGATCTGGTCTATCAGTACGTAATGCCTATGGTAGGCGAGTTAAAATACGATGGGGCAGTATCGACTGATACCAATGATAAGGTAGCGGCATTTGTAGGCAATGATCTGAGAGGTGTCGGTAATGTGGAATTAGTGGCAGGTCTGAGCCGACATGAAGTGAGTTTCCTTATAGGAGGCACAGCAGCCAATGAGGTATTTACTCTTTATTATTACAATGCTACAGAGGACACGGTGTATATGCTGACACAGACCATAAGTTTGGATTTGCTGGCTGCAGGAGATGGCAGTACAGGGTATGGCAAATATTCTAGTCCGTATCTACTAGAAAATGGGGATTGTAGCTCTTCTAATAGTGCATTGGGAATAGTCGGAGATATTTCTACAGGTTTACATCAGACATCTATAGATATTACTTCCTCAGGAAATGTCAAGGCAAATACTTCTGTAGAATTTAGAGCAGGGACATATATCATTCTTTCTTCTGGATTTAATGTGGAGGACAATGCTACTTTTTTAGCAATAATAGAACCCTGTGTAAATGCGGTGATTTCTGATAAAGAAGAGATTAAAAAAAATAAATAAGAATAAGAAACCCAATTTGAACAAAGATACCAACTGTGAGTCCACTCCGGAAACAGACATTTTTCACAAAATGAGTTGTTTTAGATGAGATTTACATTTATTGAGATTCGGTGATGCCTGAGTATCAGCTAATTGAAAAAAATATAAAGATCGCCAAAAGAAACTTTTTTGATTTTGTGTGTTTCCGGAGTGGGCTCAACTGTACATATTAAAAAGTGTGCAGTTCGCATTTTAATAAAAAAAATAATAAATATGACAACTCTAGGGCAGGATATTACGTACGAAAACATATCTCAACGAGAGAAAGAAGTTCTCTTGCTGATAGCCTATGAAAATACAACCAATGTAATAGCTAACAAGCTATACATCAGTCATCATACAGTAATATCACACAGAAAAAATCTTATGGAAAAGCTGGAAGTAAAGAATGTAGCTGGAATGATCCGCAGGGCATTTGAGCTAGATTTATTGCGTTCTGATTCAGAATTTATATCTGATCGAGTAGCTCTTGCCTAGGAGTATAATATGAGATCATTGTACAATCAATGGCAATGTAGCCGATCTGTTTTCCCTAGATAATTTTACCAAATAATAACCCGAATCTAGTAAGGATATATCATAGGTCATTGATTTAAAACCACTTACTATCTCACTCGAAAAGACTATAGAGCCCTTAATATCAATGATATCCATCTTCTTAAATCCCATTTCTGTATTAATATCTATATGTAATACTCCACTAGTCGGATTAGGAAAAATGGTAACATAAGTTAGGATTTCTGGATCTATTGTGCTGGAAGTAATCGAGACTTCTACTGATTCAACAATGCTACATCCATTATTGTCTGTAATGGTGACTGTTATCTCTCCAGCATTTAAGTTCAATGCAGTTTCACCTTCCTGTCCGTCTGACCAGTTATAATTATAGGGTGGAGTACCGCCTTGCCCAACAGCCCTAACGTCTGTAGTAGAGTCAATCATCTGGTCAAAGTCCGCAGTGAGTGGACCAGGTTCACTTACTTCATATGTTCTGGTATGAGTACATCCATTAGGATCAGTAATGGTAATCATATAGGAACCTGCACGTACAGCAATAAAATTAGAAACTTGTCCTGAAGACCAGGCAAATTGAAGTGCTCCTTGGTCACTTGATGCTTCTATTTTTATGGTGCCGTCTGCTCCATTATTACAACTTACGTTGAAGATTTCTTCATTATCTATCATTATGCTTGGAAATTCTTCAATCTCATAAGATCTAGATTCTGTACATCCGTCTGAATTTGATATAGTAACGGTATAAAGTCCAAATGGGAGATTTTCTCTTGATGATAATATATTCCCATCAGCCCATTGGTAACTATAACTATTGTCTGTGTCTAGCCTTATAAAGCCATTGCTACTGCCTGAGCATACTTGGAGATTTGTTTCTTTTTCAATATCCGAAAAGCTACATAATGTACGAGTAAATAATCCCCTGCCGTGGGTAGCAGCAAGCAGCAAATTGTCATGATTTCTTAATCTCAACATATCTACTCTTACATTGGCCAAGCCATCGTTGTAGGTATACCACGTCACAGCATCGGCATTAATATTGTCAGTAGACCATATGCCAAGCTCTGTTGCTATATATACGTTGTTATAGTTATTGGGATTAAAAAGAGCCCATCGCACAGGAATATCAGGAAGATTTCCCTCTTTGCTTCTCCATGTTACTCCACTATCAGTAGTAAGCCAAACCGATTCTACACCGTAGTTACTCAGTGTAACTGCTATAGTTTCTTCTGTTTCTCCCAATTGAATAGAAGATATATATCCAAATGGAAGTTGACGTCTCGAAATATTTGTAACTACGGGATTGATACCCAATGCATGGGTTATCTTATATAGGCATGCTCTTGTAGGGTTAGTGCAAAAACTTGAAACATAAATAGTATAATCATCCTTAGAAGTGTTGTATGGCGAGATGATGACCGAGTTAGGGGTGAACAGAAATGAAAAGGAAAGTGAATCAACTTTAGGATTGGGAGAGTCTGCATCTTGCACTATGTATATATCATCTCTACTCTTAGATGCTATCAGTATGTTTTGACTAGGATCATAATCAGCAGGATTGATAAATCGCCCAGAAGATGCATTATCTATTATAGTCGTAAATATAGACTGGCCTGGATCCCATGAATAATAATTTGCAAATTGAGAGGAAAAAATAGACACATCGTTTCTAGCCGAAAAAAAGCAGTAGGCACCATCACCACCAAACCAAGTAACCTCATCATTGATGCCAGAATCAAAAAAGGCTCTTGTGCCATTGTCCTGAGCACCAGCTAGAAAAAAAGTGTCATCAGGATCTTGCTCAGTTGCACAAGCATAAAACTGTGTAACGATATAGCCATTATTTTTTTCAGAAAAATCTGGCTTTTGATTCTGAACATTCAAGTTATTGGAATAATATATTCCTCCATCATTTGCAAAAATAGCCCGAGATGGATCATTTGAAAAAAACTCTATAACATGCTGATCGGCATGTACAACATTGGACTCTGTGAAACCTGCATTGGTTTCATTTGTACCAATATTCCATGCAGTAATTTGCTCCCAAGATGCACCTGCATCAATAGATCGCAGCAGATCGATACCGCCTATATATATAACATTATCATTGCTGGGATCAAATCTTGCAATAAGGTTATAAGATGATTGTCCTCTTGTAAATATTGGTCTTTTTAGCGAATCTGATTCTCCATCTACTATGGTTGGAGTCTTTTGAGATATCCATGTTGCTCCTTTGTCATTAGAGACATATATATGTAACACATTAGAGTCATCGATCTCCTCACACAATGCGATGAGCCGATTGGGGTTAGAAGGCGACACATCTATCTCTATTCTAAAGTAGCCTATAGAGGGCTGTGGTGTGATGTCTACCCAGTTATTAATCTGGCCAGCATTTATTCCCTCAGATCTAAATATTTGGCCTGAAACAAAATCTCTGCCTGCAGTACCTTTGTTGCCATGTGTAGCCGCATATTTGGTGCCATCAGTACCCAATTCTATATCGCTTATAGTAAGAGCGTTACCTTGTGCATTATCATTATCTTTCCCAAGTACGTATCTTATATTTTTATCATCATTGTAATATCTGTATAAACCATTGGCAGTAGCAAAGTATAGTTCTCCCTTACCATCAATTTCTAAATCATATCCAAAATTTGCTGCGCCAAAATTATCGCTCAGTACATTCCATGTTGTTCCTCCGTCCATTGATTTCCACAGCCCAAACCCTGTGAATGCGGATATACCTCCTCCAAATATCTCTCTTGTAGATTCTCCTGTAGAGAAATACATCCGATCTGGGTTATTGGGATCTTGTACTATTTTGGATATAGATAGTCCTGGTAGAAAATCATCTACTCTATGCCACACAGCATCAGCAGCATGAAAATTGGTGGTTTTCCATAAGCCGCCGCTCACACTTCCTGCCCATACTGTGTTACCAGATGGGTCACTGACATCAATCATAATAGATCTAGTACGACCTCCCACATTATTGGGGCCGCGTGATTCCCACATGTTGATATTCTCAACATTTTTGACCAATTTTTTATCTTTTTTTCTAACTCTTTCTAATATTGGAAACAGATTTTCTTGAGTGGGTCTGCCCAAAGCAGGATTCAATGTCATTATAAATTCACGCTCGGCCGCTAGGTCTGGTCTGTCTGGCTTAGGGCCATTAGTATAATCCATGCGATCTTGCATCGAGACAAGATTATACTTGTTTATATAACCTTCTAGTATGATATCCCCTTTTGATGTCTTTTTGATAGGGCTGGCTACTAAAAGAATTAAGATCAATATTAACAAGGTCGCGTATAGAATTATATTTTTCATTGTTGATAGTTTATTGGTGAGTTACTGGTGGGTTTTACTGCTGTGCTTTTTAAAGGTTTCAATTTCTAAGTAAAATATGTTTCCGTTAAACATATAGCTTATAATTCCTTCGGCATCAGATGATACGGGTCTTTTTTCTGTATGATCTTGGGTCGATATTGGTGGTATATCAGGCTCATATTTGCTTATTGCAGCACTGAGGACTATGCGACTTTCATCTTCTTTTTGCTTTAGTTTTATTTTAAGATCATGTACCCATATATTTTTGAAAATTAACTTTTCACTTGGCTTGCTTATCGTAACAAAATAGGACATACCTTTCAGTCCTGGTGCACCTCCTGCCCAGTGGTAATAATATGAGTCTAGTACAGAAAGAGA
>JAZGFD010000036.1:0-26758 GCA_036479115.1 Saprospiraceae bacterium
TGAACCACTTAATAACTTTGAAATATTAAATGTACCAATGGGTTTTTGGTTTGCGCAGCAGGGATCCATCTTTGTATTTGTCATTCTCATATTCGTATATATGTGGCTAATGAATCGGTTAGATCACCAATTTGACGTAGACGAAGAGTAATGCTTTATTAATCGTTGTCTCTGCTCACTTTTTTGATTTCGGTGTGAGAATAAAATATTATAAATCTCAACATTGTCAGCTCAACTTGAGCTTTCTCAAGTGTTAAATGACGGTAAGGGTTGAGAATATTTTAGGCTGAACGCGGTAAAAATCACAGTTGTAACTATAGCTATTTCGAGTATTTATTAAGGTGTGAAGCCTCCAAAGATTCCAAATACACCTGTCAATTTATCCTTGACAGAACACTAGGAAAGAACGAACAACACTTTTCTTGAAAAAATAAAACTAATATGACATTACAGATTTGGACTTACCTTATAGTTGGGTTGACTTTTACCCTTTATATTGGAGTAGCAATATGGGCTAAAGCAGGTTCTACAAAAGACTTTTATGTAGCGGGTGGTGGCGTACATCCTATAATAAATGGTATGGCCACGGCTGCTGACTGGATGAGTGCAGCATCATTTCTGTCGATGGCAGGGTTAATATCATTTATGGGCTTTGATGGATCTCAATATCTCATGGGCTGGACAGGAGGCTATGTGCTTTTGGCTCTACTATTGGCTCCTTATTTGAGAAAATTTGGAAAATATACCGTGCCTGATTTTATTGGAGATAGATACTATTCTCAAACTGCTCGAATAGTGGCAGTAGTTTGTGCTTTATTTGTTTCATTCACCTATGTGATTGGGCAAATGAAAGGAGTAGGAGTCGCCTTTTCTAGATTTTTGGATGTTGATTTTGGAACAGGTGTTATGATAGGCATTTTCATCGTTTTCTTTTATGCTGTTTTGGGTGGTATGAAAGGAATTACATATACTCAGGTGGCTCAATTTTGTGTATTAATATTTGCTTTTACCTTGCCTGCAGTATTTATTTCTATTGAAATGGTGAATAATCCTATTCCTCAGTTGGGGCTGGGAGGATCTTTGAGCGATGGCACTCCCCTACTTGAGAAGCTTAATATGCTCTCTGTTGATCTTGGATTTCACGAATATACCTCTGCTAATAAACCTATGATTGATTTATTTTGCGTTACAGCAGCATTGATGTTAGGTACTGCAGGATTGCCACATGTAATAGTTAGATTTTTTACTGTACCCAAAGTAAGAGATGCCCGCAAGTCAGCAGGATGGGCATTACTTTTTATTGCTATACTATATACAACGGCTCCTGCTATTGCTGTCTTTGCTCGTACCAATCTTATAAATACAGTAAGTAATCAACCTTACGCTGAGATGCCTGCATGGTTCAGCTCATGGGAGACTACTGGATTACTATCATTTAATGATAAAAATGACGATGGTATTATCCAATATTATAATGATAAAAATGCTGAATTTGTAAGTACAGTGGCCGACGAAAAGGGATGGAAGGGCAGTGAATTAGAAATAGACCGAGATATTATTGTACTGGCAAATCCGGAAATTGCCAATCTCCCAGATTGGATTATTGCTGTAGTTGTAGCAGGAGGGCTCGCAGCAGCTCTTTCTACAGCAGCAGGATTATTACTTGTTATATCCAGTAGTATTTCTCATGATTTATTAAAAAAATGGTTAAAACCAAACATTACAGAAAAACAAGAACTAAAGTATGCCAGAATTTCTATTGCGGCTGCAGTAGTAATAGCTGGGTATTTTGGTTATAATCCACCTGACTATGTTGCTGCTATTGTCGCCTTTGCATTTGGCCTAGCAGCTTCGTCTTTTTTCCCAGCCATAGTCTTGGGCATCTTTGATAAAAGAATGAATATGCATGGAGCCGTATCTGGTATGATAATAGGCCTAATATTCACCTTGAGTTACATTATTTATTTCAAATTTGGAGGAGGCACTCCTGATCAATATTGGTATAATATCTCTCCAGAAGGAATAGGCACTATAGGCATGCTGATTAATATGACAATAGCTTTAGTCGTCAGCAGAATGACACCTGCTCCTCCCCAATGGGTACAAGAATTAGTAGAAGAGATAAGAGTACCGAGAGGAGCTAAGTAAGGAAGTGAACATTAGCGATTACTACCTGAGCGGTTACCTGATATTAAAACATTCAAAAATATGAAAGGCACAATACTTAAACTCATCCTCCTTATTTCTGCAAATCTTATTTCTTTATCAATATTTACTCAAAATAAAGCAAATACACAAAACACTTATGTTATCCTAGATGCTTCAGGCTCAATGTGGGGAAAACTGAATGATGGCGACTTTAAAATAGCGGCTGCCCGATCAGCTCTCACCAGCTACTTAGATAACATTGATGAAAATCATAACATTGCTTTCAGAGCGTATGGTCACAATAGAGAAAAAGATTGCAATGATACTGAATTGCTGATGCCATTTACAAGAGTGAGCGAAGCCAAAGAAAAGATATCTTCTATGGCCAAGAACATGAACCCAAAAGGAAGAACACCTATTGGCAACAGCCTCATAGCCGCCATAAAGGATATTGGAGATACAGATGCCAATATTATCTTAATAAGTGATGGATTAGAAACTTGTAATGCAGACCCATGTGCGCTTATAAAGGCATGGAAAGATAAAAATATCCATATCAAAGTCCATGTAGTGGGATTAGGACTTACCGAGAAAGAAAAGGAAACCCTACAATGTATTACTGATATATCAGGTGGTACATTTAAAGATGCACAGTCTGCTGATGATTTAGCTCAAGGGCTGTCTAATATATCGCAAAAAAAGAAAAATGGCAGGCTTACCATACAAGCAATTACTCCTAAAGGAGAAAAAATATATGTGCATTGTATTGTAGATGCTAACGGCATGGCAAAGAGTGAAGGAAGGAGGGACCAAAGCTTTGCTGTACGCATTGGAACAGTGAATATCACAGTAGGGATAATGACCATTAATGGTGTGACTTATAAGCCTATAACAAAAGAAATAGCAATTACTAATTTGGGAGAAACCAATGTAAAGGTGACTGTAAAAGTGCCGCCTATGGTATATTCAAAATTTATTGAAAAAGAGGAGGAGAGAAAAGGAGTTATAGCAAATGTGATTCAAAATGGAAAAGAGGCACTTAAACTTCGGCCAGCAGAATGGAAATATATCATGCCAGGGAGTTATAAATTTTTAGCTAACCTAAATGCGGACAACCATCTTAGTATATCCGAAACTTTTACCGTAAATGACAGGAAGGAGATTCTGTTTTATCTACGAAATACTGTTAAAGTGAAAATTATTACAATCACATCAATTGGGAATAAGGTGTTAAGATTTCATTCAGGTTTATATCAAAAAGGTGAAAAAAAATATTCCATACATAGATCAAACGGAAAGGATATACTGCCAGGAATATATGACATTCATCTCAATTCAAAATTGACGCCATTTCATGCAAACGACATAGAAATAACATCTGAAAAGACCCAAACTATTAATATCACAGTACCTGTAGGCGTATTAAAAGTAGACTATGCTGATAAGAATGGAATTGTCATGGATATCCCAGATAAAAGAATATACTTATCAAGACAAGATACAGAAGGCAAGTGGCAAAAAGACGCATTGTCGACTGCTGATGGAAAACCTATCTATCTTGTGGAAGGCACTTATAAACTTGTAGGGTGGACTCACTTGGGCAATTTTAATCCTATTGAATTCACTATTAAAGCAGGAGAACATGTAAATATTAAAATGAAAGATAAGAAGTAGCTGCTTTCAACATCGAGATTAAGCCGATATGAGTACTGATAAAAGAGAATCAATTATTGCGCAATGCTACCTAATGCACAAGTAGAAATCACCTTTAGTCTACTCTGGAAACTAACATTTTTAATAAAAAGAATGGTTTTGGATTAAATTTGCATTTTTGGAGATTCGGTGATGCCTGAGTATCAGCGAATTGAGAAAAATGTAAAGTTCGACAAAAGCAATTTTTTTGATTTTGTGAGTATTCGGGTGGACTCAACCTTTAATAAACGTAAATACTCAATATCTCGTGTAACGAGAAAGATTTGTCATCATTTTTATTCAAAATGCTGCCAACCCACATCATTCACTACTCAACCAAGGGCGTTTCTTCGCTATTCAGCCTTTCTATGATCACTACAATAATACTGAGTACTGACTAATAATCTTGCTTAATAGTAATTTTATCCTTGCCTGTTAGAAGACAGGTCTCAAAAGAATATCATTTAAGTAGTTACTAAATCCTAAATTCGTTTTTTTATGTAATTACTTCGTAATAACTATTTTTCGAGTTGAAATACCAACATCATCACTTACAGATACAAAATAAATACCCGCTGGAATGTTTGTAGTTGCCAAATTTATGTTAATATTTTTACGTTTTACGAAAGAATCTAAGTAAACTGATCTCCCTGTAAGGTCGCGAATAACTACTTTAATTGAATTCTTAATTTCTTCAAATTGTAAAACAATATGCACATTGTCATTTTTTACAGGGTTGGGGAAAACATCAAATGATTCAACATTATTAATTTCCGTCACTTCTGTGGTTATGGATTCTGTCTGTATACTGAGATTATCAATGGCCCATCCCCAACCATATGCTGCAGGATCAGAAAATAGTAAAAACCTCAATTGAATCATGTCTCCTTCTATAAAATCTCCACTAGCACGTATATCAATTCTTCTAGATTTATAAAGGTCTTCACTTCCTATCCCTTGCGATATACATTCTGGCGAGTTAGAAATTTCTGGACATCCTACATATGCACTATTATAAACTTCTGACCACCTTGCCGCATCTCTAATATCCCATCCACCAACAAGAGGAATCCAGTCTTCCGAGTCTATTTTTTTACCCTCTACAGATACATAATCCCAAAAGGAAGCGTCGCCAAATGAAGTACCTGGGTCACCTGGTTCAACTAACACAATCTCATCAAAACTAATTGTAGAATTGGCACCTGAAACGATGATAGGATTTCTCAACTGATAAGTAAATTCAAGTCTACTCAAGCCTTGAGATGTAGCATCTCCATAAGGGTGCATAGAATGAATAGCAGGGGAGGAAAACCCATCTGGTGTAATAATCTCAAAACCTTCTCCGAACCAATCATCAGAAGAAGAATCAAAATCATTTTGATATGACATAATCGCCGATGGCAGATCAATAACTACAACGTTATAAAACCCATTTACTGGAGATACGGCAATATTCGGTGTACTCGCATTATCCTCAACAAATATTTGATATCTGAGAATATCTGAGCTATTAATGCTTGTTTCAAAAGTGTATTTTCCTTCGAATAAAACTGTTCCAAATTGATCTAGTATTGGCAAAAGAGGGACCTGTGTAGTTGATTTTCCGACTATTTCTACAACAGCATAAGCCGTATCTACACCAGTAAAATCATCGGTCAAACTAGTAGAAATAGTAAAACTTAACTCATTTTCGAGAATGCTTGTAATAGGATTATGAGAAATTTCTGGTTTAATATCATCTTTACCCCAAGTAAACGAATAAAATCGTGTGGGTGCATTAAAAGGGTTAGTGATTCTGGCATCTCTATTGTCATCTAGAGCATAATAATAACTGATATCACGCCGAGAATTAGGCGCTGGAAGGGTAGCCCTAAAAGTATTGCCTTCACCTGTATAGATAAGGGGTTCGGTGTTAAGGTTAAATATGCTGAATTCTCCTTCAAAATAAAACAATTTTAAGGAACTGGAATCAAATCCAAAATCTGTTTTCACTTCTACATCAAAGTTGAAATCCTGATTGACATTTTCTGAAAAAGGGGCATGTTGAAGGTTTATCAAAGATAAGCTCCATCCCATATCATACATCATATCCATGACAATTCCTGGATCGTGAATGACCTCATTTGGATTTGCAAACGGTGTCATTAAAGAATTGGGTGTAGTGTTATATGTTCCTTCGTCAAGATGAGAAATACTTGATCCGCCATTCCATCTTGCAGGGGCAAAAAGTTTGGGAATATTACTGGGATCATTAATTTTAAAAAAATTAGATCCAAAGAAAACATCATTGCTCTGTAGAGCTTCTCCTAATTCAAGAGTCGCATTATTAAAATTATCTATTAGATTAATTAAAGCTGCATTTTCAAGAAAATGGTCATAAATGTATGGGAATCCCCCATTATCCAAATAGCCCAGATTACTCCTAACATCAGCAGCAGCCGTCATGCCCAAACCATGCAAAACTTCATGCATAACTATTGTCACAAAATCATATCTGTTTCCAATGTCTTCAGGCCTATTAAAGTCATAGTACCAAGATATCCCTCCCGGTGCTTCATCAATACTAACAATAATATCATATGGATAAAACTGAGACTCAATATTATTCAGTTCCCTCCCAGTTATTTTCTCCGCTAATGCAATAGGATACCAAGTATTTATCTCAACCTGATTATTAAAATTTCTAAATAAAGCTGTAGGGCCTGCTTGTGCTATAGTGCCCCCGTTTAGCTGGCCAAATTGGGCGAGGATATTAATTGGCACATCGGAAGGGAACAATTCTTCCATCACTTCGACAATGAACTCAAAAGCTAGCTTAGCTTCTTCTGAGAAGTTCACATATTCCACCCGAATATCTGAATTTGTCTTTTTTTTATTTGATCCTTTATTAGAGAGAATCCTATCGGTATCAACTGGAATATATATACTATGTGGTTCTAATGAATAAGGACAGGATATTAGTCCGATATTATCTATTCTGTCCATTGTAGGTATGGAGTTCGAAAGAAGAACTTCTTGCACATACTTTCTATGTTGGGCATTTGAAGATATCACTAGGCCTAATAAAAGAGACAAGATCATTAATCTTAGGATAACTTTATTTGATAGTAATTTCATAATTTTTATTTCTTTTATTATATGTATTTTCCACTCCTATTCAATTAACAAACTTAGGAAATTTTGCGAAAAACATCAGTTGAGTTAAAAGCTATTCTACCAAAGATAAACTATCATTAACACTTTTAGAAAAAAGAATTGCTTTATCACATAAAGTAAGACAAAAGAACCTTATCCTTTAAGGACTTAAACATAAAAAGGGCTTTATCAATGAAATCGATAAAGCCCTCAATAATTTTATAAAAGATTATCTTGTACTACTGCGGAGTTAATGTCAAGGTCCATATGAACCCTTCAGCACCACAGCAATTAAGAGTTACATTTAGTAACATAGAATTAGTGCATGTATTAACAACACCCGTGATGGTAGCTTCTACGCCATCTGAAACCATAGAAGCAGCAGGAGCCGTCACTTCTCCATTAGGTGCTACAGAAATTTCATAAGGTACAGGATCTCCAAATGCACCAGCAGCGAAATCATCCAGAACCCAAGTACCGTCCGCCCCTTGTGTTATTGCTATAACACCAGAGCTCGATCCAAGATCACCAGCTATAGTAAAATCGTAAGCACCTGTCAAATCTTCAAGAGCACAATCAACATCAGAGATATTAATTATAGCGGTCTTAAGAAAATCAGTACCGCCTCGTCCTACAGCTAGAACGCCTTCTGCATTAGAAGCACTAACCAATATGATCTCCAGAGTTTTATCCCCATCGATCATATTATCCATTAATAGTTTTACAACTATATCTTCATTGTCTCTGAATTGAATATCTGTAGGTTCATGCTTAATTGTCAAAGACCCACCCGATGCCGAAGCACCTTCAATAGTAAAGTCCTGGCCAAATATAGCAGTTCCTCCAAATTCATAATTCACAGTAATATCAGACAAAGTACCTGTGGGATTTTCAACATTAAAATCAACTTCTCCCCCATCCTCTGACACATCTTCGGCATCTATTGTTATATCATTCCCTTCTGCATTAAATGCGACATAACCAGGAAGCTCTTGAGGCCCTAACTCTTCCGATAAATCATAAGATCTATCACATGATGAGAAGGCCAAAAGGCCGAAAATTATAACTATATATTTATTTACTAATTTCATATCATTTTTTTTATATGATTATACAATCAATTAATTTTCAAACCACATTGGTGCATCCGTTGGTAAATTAGCCGGAGTATTCGGATTAGATGCAACTTCATCAGGTGGGTAGTTAAATCGTTTAAGAATCGTAGGAATCGTTGTGCCCGGAGGGCCCGATAATACAGGAATCTTAGTACGTCTCACTGTATTCCAAGCCAATATAGGTCTAATAAAAGACTCAAGGTATAATTGCTCGTAT
This sequence comes from Saprospiraceae bacterium, assembly GCA_036479115.1. GTDB lineage: Bacteria > Bacteroidota > Bacteroidia > Chitinophagales > Saprospiraceae > UBA7328. Next base: position 8,308 of record JAZGFD010000036.1, read on the forward strand.
ACTGCGGTAAGTGCACCTTCAGTACCCAATGACGACAAAGAAGGTAGACCTCCAATATATTCATCAATAGCAGAAGATGAAATTCCCAGTTGTGCCCCTGGTATATCACCACCCCAGAATGATATAATTTGATTTAATCCTTGCTCGTACATTGCCTGTGGATCTTCCGATGTTACTCCTTTAAGAGCTAATTCTGCTCTGTAAAAACTAATTTCAGCTGGAAGCATTAATATTTGAGGAAGATCATTCCTTATTACATTGTTCGAAATTACAGCACCTGCACCCGCTCCAAATGGTAAAAATATTCCATTTCCAGGAGAGCCATCTTTGTTAGGGTCAACAATCATTACCGTTCCTCTAGGATCTCCAGACTCAAATAAGAGTTCATATAATGGTTCTCCAGGTGCATATACACCTTGAGTCTCATTGCCTATACCAAAGAATGCCTCCACCAATCTGTTATATGAATTGGATTCTGCTGGAGTATCAAAGTATTTGAGCATTGTCGCTTGGCTATTATCATCTATAAATGGTTGGCCTAATGTCTGCAATATTTTTGAATCTACAGAAGTATCCTTGTTGCGTATAAGCATTAAAACACGCAATTTCAAAGAATTTGCAAATCTTCGCCATAAAGCCATATCGCCACCGTAAAGTAAATCACCAGTACTTACATTAACAAATGCTTCTGGTATTGCATCTATTAATGTGATGGCTTGATCAAGAATATCTACCACTCCATTTAAAATAATCTGCTGGTCATCAAAATTAGGGGAAGAAAATTCTTGCCCATTTAAAGCCTCTGTAAAAGGTACTTTTCCCCAAATACTGGTCAATTCATAATAACTTAACGCCTTAAATACTTTTGCAATAGCGTTAATATTATTACTGGATGCCCCAGCTGCTTCTGCATCTTGCTCCACCAGCTGAAGGTTACCAAGTACCTGAGTATAATACATCCCCCAGGTATTACCTGTTAGAAATATGCTTGTACTCCCTCTTCTAGGACTATTAAAACATGCTGAAAAATGCTGAGAGACATCCATCGTTCTCGTTCCCAATTCTGTAGTGTGCCTATTGGAATATTGTACCATTACATAAGGCAATAGAACATTAGGATCAGCAGATGACGCTACTAATGGATTTGTATTAATATCTAGTGCTTCATCACATGATGATGTTATGGTAAGCATCATAATGGCCAGCACGTATAGTTTTATATTTTTCATTCTTTTATCTTTAATACCTGATTTAATTAAAATGTAGCCCTAAGGTTCACACCAATACTTTTAGTGGAAGGAACATTTTGTCTTTCTATTCCAAATCCATCTCTACCAGAGCCAAATAGTGAAGCTTCAGGATCGATATGTGGCACTTTGCTATAAAGCAATGCAACATTCCTAGCTTCTAATCCTATTGACAATTCTTTAAAAAATGTTTTGCTTAAGAAAGATTTCGGAAGAGTATAGTTAATAGCAACTTCTCTAAGTTTTACAAAAGATGCATCGAAAATATACGGTTCCGCAACACTTGAATTATTCAAAGCACCCCAGAAAACTTGAGATGAAACTACTGGTATATCATTGTCTCTAAATGTTCCATCAGCATTTTCAAGCACTCCTGCTACGTCAATAAAAGTACCTTCTCTATTTTGAAGTGTTTCTTCTACTAGTCCATTCACCTGCAATGCCTCAACTGTACTCGACTTCATAATACCACCTGATTTCCAATCTACAGTAAATGAAATATCAACTGGGCCAATAGAAAAATTATTAATAAAACCCATAGTGAAATCTGGAAGCACTGACCCAAAAGTTCTTGCTTCACCAGCTAATCTTGTTCCGTCATTAGGATTAATAATTGGCCTGCCTGATACAGTATCTCTTAAGAAAGGTACAGCAAACAATTCAAACCCTTTACCTGCCTCGGCGACAACTTGTACACTGTTAAAACCACTTGCTATTAATACTCTGTCTACACCTTCAGAAAGTTCAACTACTTTTGTGTCGGCCTTTGAGAAATTTATTGCAGTAGTCCAGATAAAGTTTTTCATTCTTAAAGGAGTGGCATCAAGGCTAATTTCGAATCCGGTAGTATTTACCTGTCCAACGTTAGTTCTTAAAAAACTAAATCCTGTAGTTTCTGGAATAGGAAGTGCTAAAATTTGATCTACGTTTCTGGTATGAAAATAGGTCATATCAATACCAAGTCTATAGTCCAAGAAATCTAAATCTACTCCAACTTCAAAACTCTTTTGTCTTTCGGGTTTTAAATCACTTGGTGGAACCGTCTGTCCTTTTGCGAATGCAAGCCTTCCATTAAATGGAAAGTTCACATTTAAGCCATATTGGCCAGTGGCTGTTGTGATAGGATTAAATACAAAATCAAGTTGATATGGCCCTGTGTCATTACCAACTTCAGCATAACTCGCTCTAAATTTACCATAATCTAATATTCCTGTATTGCTTATATTTAAAGCATCTGTGAAAACAAAAGCCGTACTTACTGAAGGATAAAAATATTTCCTATTTTCTTTCGGAAGAGTGGAAGTCCAGTCTTGACGGCCAGTGAAAGAAAGTGTCCAAAAATCCTTATAAGTCACGTCCACAGACCCATATCCACCAAATAATACTTGTTCCTGAAAAAATCTAGCAGGAACATTTTGTTCAGTATTTCCTGGAGCAAAAAGTTCTGGTACCAATAGAGATGTTGAAACCAATCTTTCCGTAGCCCTCTTTCGCTTATTATAATTAAAGCCAACCAAAGTAAAAACATCAAAATCTTGTGAAACATCTATTTCATACTTAGCCAGTATATCTGTATTGACTTGTATATTATTAATCTTGTCCACTCTGAAATCTCCATTAATCCTTTGAGCCGTACCTTTTCTATTCGTTATTAGTCTGTTATCTTGGTCAAAATCATAACCAATTTGGCCAGTAATACCTAATTTGTCTATTGGGGAGTAAGTCATAGACATATTGGCCAACACACGGCTATCGTCTCGCTCATTTCTGTTCTCGTGTCGTATCCATAATGGATTATTGGATGTGGGCGTAGAAGTATTTATTTGGTTTCCAGCTTCATCTATCCAAGGGTCATATACAGCAGGATCAGTAGTGCTACTAAAAGATGAGAGGCCAATAATATTTGGATCGTTTGCCCCAGCTGCTCCTGTTCCCTCTGAATCAGTTTTAATAAACTGTATCCCAAATCTAGATTGAAGACGCTCTGAATGGCTTACTCCCGCATTTAGCGAGACATTGTATCTAGATAGCTTAGCGCCAGGTAAAATTCCAGTTTGATTAAGCGCTCCGAAACTGACCCGATAGTCCATTTTTTCTGTTCCATCAGATATTGCAAAATTATTAATTGCTGTAAATCCAGTGTTGAAAAAATCTTTTACACCGTTATCCTCAATTTTTCTAAGAGCACCAGGCCCTCCAATAATAGGAACATTTTGAACTGTTTGGCCTACATTACGAGGACCCCAGTCAGTACCTATCTGAGAAGAATCATACTTGGACAATAAGCCTTGCGCAAAATCTTGTTGATAATCAGGAATTACAAAAAGATCATCAAGTCTATAAGATGAATTAATAGACACTCGAGCAGAACCATCACTAGATGATTTTCCTCTCTTTGTAGTAATAATAATAGCACCTGCTGCAGCACGAGCTCCATATAAAGCTGTAGCCGCTGCCCCTTTAAGAACGCTTAAAGATTCAATATCGTCAGGATTAATTACTGATGCGCCATTTCCAAAATCTCGTGTTCCAGAAATTCTAGATGCTGACGAAATTTGGTCATTATTCATCGGCATACCGTCTATTACAAATAAAGGATCGTTATTGCCTGATAATGAGGTAACTCCCCTTATTATTATTTTTGTAGAGCCGCCAAGATTACCACTAGTCTGGGTAATATTAACCCCTGTAACTTTTCCCTGAAGGGCACCAATAACATTATCAGACCGTGCCTTAGTCATCTCCTCTCCATCAATTTGATCAATAGCGTAACCCAATTTTTTGGATTCTTTTTTAATACCAAGAGATGTTACTACAATTTCATCTAACAACTCTCCTTCTCCTAATACAATATCTATGTGGGTCTGACTGGATATATCCACCTCTTGTGTCCTATATCCAGTGAAACTTATAATAATTGTCGAGAAGGCCTCTGGCACTTCCAACGAAAACGAACCATCGATTTCACTTATCGTTCCAACGTTAGATCCTTTTACTAGGACATTTGCTCCTACCAGTGTTTCACCTGATTGATCAGAAATTGTTCCTGTAATTGTTTTTTGAGCCAAGAGCGACCCAATCGCAAACAGTAAAACCACCATAAGCATAAATAATTTCTTCATAATTTCAATTTAAAATTGATTCAAAAAAGATTAAATTTTTCATAATTTCGATGCAATATATAATTTATAAACGAATCCAAATATTGAAGCGTTAATTAACCCTTAAATAAAGTTGTAATATTCATTTATAATATTGTTTTAAAAAGGAGGTCACCACTAGCATCCCAATGAATCATTATGGGCTTTTTTAATAAAAGAAAAAATGAAATTTATTATCTCAAATATAGAAATGAAGATTCAAATAATTTTTTGATATTGGTTTGATTATCAACAATTTACATTGTATTCTGGCCTCTTAAATTAACTCTACATTTATTTTTTTTTACTAAATAATCCGGCTTGTAAAAATTATTATTCTCCCAATCAAACAACAATCAAATCTTACAACAATCATTAATAAAATGCGGCCCAATTGAAAGTTAATCAACACTTAGAATGTCAAAATATCTAATTTGACAAGTTAATAATAAATTGCAAAATGTCCGCAAAATGTCAAATAGTGCTACTTACACTACAGCTTTTGATTATATAACAGCCCTATTTCTACTCGAAATATAAATATTACAATACGAATTGCCTCACACATTACATCCTGATATACCATCTAAGTATGTACTTTAGTAGCGACTACTTAGGTAGAGGAAATTTTCGGTAAAAAAGGTTCTTTTTCTGCTATATCTCAGCAACTCTCGATACAACTCAAAAATATGGCTGTATAATCGAGATTTACTAACCAATAATATAGGTTAGTAATAGCTCTGCTATTCCATCTCAAATGAGCTTTATCTGGTAAAAATAATAACAACTTTTTACAGCCTAATTGGCACAGACATGTCTTAAAAACGCTCACCTAAGTAATGGTTACCTTCAATGAATTATCTTCTTCACTATAATGATGTCTATAGTTCAATTAATAAGAAAACACTTATCCTATTGATATTCTAAGGCTTCTAATGAAATTGTAGTACATGAAGCAGGCTAAGTTGAGTCCGAATGACGGAGAAGAAAGTACTTCAAAAAAAAGCCGAAGAATCAATGACTCCTCGGCTTTTTCAATATTACTTTAAAAAGAAATTACATACTCCACTTAGCAATATTATCAACATTCATTTTGACGTAATTGTCATTTCCAGCTTTAGTTGCCAATTCTTTTGACAATTTAGCAGTTTTAATTGCATCTTTCTTTCTTCCAACAGCAGCTAATATCTCAGCTTCCCACTTCTTTTGCCAAAATTTTGGCTCCCCTTGACTTGTTGCTTTTTGTACCAATTCCAATGCTTTATTAGCATTTTTACCTGATGTAAACATGTATATTCCAGCAGCATAATAATCATTGCCCGATGGGCCCGCCAATACTCTGTCAATATTAGCCATTACAGCTTTATCAGTGTTTACTCCTAATTTAATAGGAACCAAAACATTATCCCAGATAATTTCCAAAAGAGCGCCATCACTCTTAATGTTAGCTAGAGTGATAAAAAAGCTTTCTACAGAAAAAGGAAGTGCTGTAGGCGTTACCGTTACTTTAGCGGCAGGAGTAGCGTCACCATAACCTCCGGAGTTAGTTGTAGTGTGTTCAAAAAACATAACATCCCATGAGGCAGCTCCAGGAACAGTAAACATAGCGTAAGATCCAGCTTCTAAAGACTTTCCTTCCACTGTAACATCTTCGCTAAATGTAATTTTTGTAGCCTGATTGGCACCAGTCCTCCATGTTTTACCATATGGTACAAGGCCATTAGTAGCAAATATTTTCCTCCCCTTTACACTAGGTCGAGAATACACAATAACTACTTCAGTGAGGCCTACTGTCTGAGTAAATGATGCTGCAGGGCTGGGTGCAGGTGTCTTAATTTGACCATTAAGATCAAAAGTTAAAAAAGCCGCAATTGTTAAAACTGCAATTGTAAATAATCTTTTCATAATAGAATTTTTGATAAACAAATAAGATCAACTAACGCATAGATTTCCACTTTATGCGAGATTTATATCAAAAAGCGAAATAATTATTGTTTTGACAAGTAAATTTGGTATTAGTCTGTGTTTAGAAGCCTTATTTTTAATTTGTTATATTCTGCTGTTGTTAATACTCCAGCTTCTTTAAGTTGCACGTATTCTCTAAGTCTGGCTGCGATAGTTTCATCCATAGGCGCAGGATTATTTGCTGTGCTAGTCGGTGATTTTCCACTCTTATTGGTCTTGTCTTTTTTCATTTGACCAACCACATCTTTGCCCTTTTCAAATTTTTCATCATAATATTTTTTAAGACTGGCAAGATCAAAATCAAGGAATGTACCCCCTGTTTCAAAGTGTTTTTTAAATACTTCGCCTATCGCATAAGTACTCGCTGCCGAAAGTAAAGATGTAGTTGCTCCTCCTATAAATGAACCTACGCCAGGAATAGCTTTAATAAGACTACCTCCTAATCTTGCTACACTGGCACCTGTTAATGCTGTAATCAATGCTTTTCCATCTGATTCTTTATAATCAATGCCAAAAGCACGACTAAGCTGTCGTACCATGCTCACTTGTATAGCACTTACAGCTAAAATATCAATCATCGGTATAGGAATAATTCCAGCTCCCATTGAAAGAAACATTTTCTCTTTTATTATTGAATCGATCAAATCTTTATTTATTGTTGTTTCCATTCTCCTAATATCAGTGATTAATTTAATATCTGCATTTTTTTTCGATAAATCTAAGAATCAATTCTATGAATGATTATGGTAATTGATATTTACCTCTTTAATAATAGGATACTTGTACAAAATATGCGCTGTCAACATTTTACTAAAATAAGGTGCAAGTGACGCTCCTTTGGCTCCCAATCCATTGAAAAGAAAGACATTATTATGTTCAGGATGCGCCCCAATAATAGGACGTCTTTGTTCGGTAGAAGATCGGATGGCTGTCAAGCGCTCTTTTATCTCATATCTTGTATTCAGATATTCATCCATAAACAAATCCAATTCTGCTTGTTTATTCTTATTGGGAAAGTCATTAGAAATATTGTTTTCATTTGTACTTCCAATATAAAATCTACCATCATTTAAAGGAATAATATACATTTTATTCTTAATGGCTTCTGACAGATGGTAGCTTTCTAAGCTAGCTATGCTCACTTCTCCTTTAGTAGGTTCAAAAGGCAAATTTTTAAATAATGGATGAACAATAACTTTCCAACCTTCGGCAAAGATTACAGAATCTGCTTCATAATCTTTAAAGATAATTGTACGTCCTATCGTAAAATCATCAATGGTACTTTTATAATTTAGAAAGCACTTTTGGTTAATAAAGTGTTTGCGTGCAGATAAAATAAGGGCACTAATTTTTACCTGATAACTATCCTTGACTTCTCCAAATAAAATATCATTTTTAAAGTGTTTATTGTAATACTCACTTGCAATCACATTGCCGAAATATTTGGAGTAATCTTGTTTAGTCGATTGGCCCATCCAAATATTCTCTTCTAAAGCATTGCTCAACCCCCGCAAGATAATCTTAGGCGAGCAGAAAGTTTCTCCAAGACAGCTCTCTAAATCTCTATAAAATTGAATTGCTTCCGGCAATAACTCATCAAACATCCAGCTTTTCACACACCGCCTTCCAGTTATAGGGTTAATGAGTCCAGAACTGATCAATGAAGCTGTAACAGGTTTACATTCATCGATAATGAGAATACTTTTTCCTTCCTTCAATAATCGCATTGCCATTGATGTACCTGCAAGCCCCTGTCCCACAATTATAAAATCTACTTTTTTAGTTGTTCTCAATTATGTTGAATTTTAGTAACTAACACTACACATCTCTTAAACATGGTCACTTTTCATCTAAATATTATAAGTTCTGCATTTGTATGCTCTACGTAATTGCAATAACTTTTACTTCATCGACTAAAATTGTACTTATTTTTTAGTCAGAAATGGCTGCTATTATTTGGGTGCATTTCAGATTGTAGCTAATTGCCTCAGAGATGCAACATTATATTAGCAATATAGTGTCTGAACGAAAACTCATCAAAATTAGAAATAGTTCTTTTGATTTTGCGAGTTTTCGGAGTGTACTCAATATTGCATTTTTTTTTCGCCATAGCTCTCCAATACCTTAAAAAATAATATCAATGTTTTATCTCAAAAGTGCCCAACGGAGTATTAACACGGTCTATTTTTGGAAGGATAATTTTTTTTAAAAATTAAAAATAGTGGATATTCTAATAAGAAAGTCTATGATATTATCATATTTGTTGCCTATATTTTCTATTAAAGAGGAACCAAAAGTTCAATAACACTGTGCGTCTTGAGTATTTTATTTTATACTAAAAATCTACCCATCCATTTAATCTATACTTGAATAAGAGACAATAAACGGTCTTTGGCAATCAAAAAAAATATCAGTCATATTTGTATTCATTGTTTAAGTTGTTTGATTTGTAAGTCTCCAAAGGTATATTTGCAAAATATAGCAACATATTATTCCATGAGATATCTTTTTATCCTTTTACCAATTCTTATTTTAGCGTGTACACCTAATGTGCCAAAAGAAGAAAAAGAATTGCACAAACTCGCCACAGCCTATGATTTACAACCGAATACTGAAAGGGCGGCGGCATATTTGGAAAAAGCAACTGAATATATAGGTGCAAATAAAGAAAACATCGAATTGGTAATGCCCATACTAAAAAAGGCCGCAAATATTGCAAAGGTGGCAGGAATGCATGGCAAAGCTTCTGGATTTCTGATGGCTCAGGTAAAAGAATCTAAAAATGAAGTAGATATAAAAAACAACCTCATTGATTTAGGAGGTATCCTGAAAAAACTGAACAAATCACATGCTTCAGATATTATTTTCAAAGGACTCTTAGAAAGGTATCCAAATGATGAAAAAGTAACTGCATTGAATATTGAATTAAGTGCTGATATCGCATCAGCAGAAGGCTATTTGAATTATCTATTTGACCAAGTGTTAGTGAATCCAGATGAATATGGTATAAACAGACAAAATGCATTGAAGTATGTAGATGGTACAGAAGCATTTGCACTGGTATTACCAAATAATAAAAGCACTCCAGATTTTCTGTACAAAGCTGCTGAGGTAGCAAGAAGCCTGAGGACTATGCCCAAAGCAATGAACCTATATGATTGGATTCTTAAAAAATATCCCGATCATAAAAAAGGGCCCACTACCCTATTTATCAAAGGCTTTTTATTAGAACAAGAATTTGATCAAATGGAAGAAGCAAAAAAAATATACGAACAATTTTTAACTCAATATCCAGAGCATGAAATGGCCTCAAGTGCCAAATTTTTACTCAATAATATGGGAAAGAGCGATGAGGAAATACTTAAAGAAATAGAAGAAAAAAGAAAAGTAAATCCAGAATCTTGAGCCCACTTTGAAAACAGATAATTTTCACAAAATGAATTATTTTACGTGACATTATCATTTTATGATATTTGTTAATGCCTGATTATCAACAGATTGAAAAAGAGGATATAATCACCAAAAGAAACATTTTAGATTTTTATATTTTCGGAGTGGACTCAATCTTAATCTAACTTTATTAGAAATTAAAAATTGGCTGCAATGATTTCCTTCCATGTGTTATGTCAAGCTATATTATCCGCATATTTTGAGCCTGAACGAGGTAAAAATGTAGCCATATTCTTAGTGTTTTCTGCCTATATCATTTTGTAGTACAAACTCAATCAATATCGTTTTCCTTTACTAAAATGATGTACTGCTAGAGGAGCGACTTTGACCCCCTTAACCTTTGCTATAACTTCTAGTCTAAATTTAGAATTGACTCTTTTAGCAGTAAGTACAGCTCTGATTAATGGCCTCAATATCCTTTTTTCACCTATTTTTTCAATCTCTGATTTTCTATATTCAAAGCCTATTTTAAGAGGTGCTACCAATTTGTCTTCAGCCGAGATTAGCATATCAAGATCTTCTAAGGATTCATGCAAAACATATTCATTTATTAGCTTTGAATCTCCCCATCCTCTTCTATATTTTTCTATTAATTTGATTTTTATACTATCTAAAACCAAATCACTTTTGGATGATACAATTAAATGGAAATTCAAATGGTTTTGAGTCAGATCGATAGTATCACTTGCTTCGATGGACATTTTTACACCATCTATTCCAAACATATTCTTTATTCGGCTTAACATAATTTGTATTTAATACTGATAACAAATGAAAGAAAAAAGTAACTACTCAAGTGATATCAATTTTAGCTAAAAAAGGTTCTTTTCCCACTACACATCAGCTAATTTTTTCTCCAATCGAAAATGTGGCAATATAATCGAGATTTACTAACGTATAAAATAAGTGAGTCATAGCGCTGTTATTGAGAGAAAAATAGCTTCGTTTAGTAAAAACCCAGTATTTTTTTTACTCAAAAGCGCACCACCTCAGTAGTTAAGTATAAAATTGCTCCTGAATTATGAATTTATTTACATTTTATAGATAAAAAGATAAATTCTCCTGATCAAAAGTAGATGGAAACGTACCAATCGTATTATAATCAAACAAAAGCTGAATCCACCAATAAAATTCATCAAAATCAAGGAAAACCAATAGTCGGTTTCTGAGCGAAGAATTTTGTTGAACAAAATGTTATTTCAATCAATAAAAGTGCTAAAATGACTGTTCAATAATTTTAAATCAACCTCTGATGCCAACTTTCGGAAAGCGGCACAGACCATTCATTTATAAACTGCGATTTGGTTTTGACCAAATGATTTAATACCAGTATATTTTTATCTATATCTCCTGATGAAATTTTAGGCTGCACTTCGTCTTTATGGATGGTGATAACTTTATTATCAATTATAAAGTCAAAATGTAATCTATCAAAAAAGTCGATTTTTAAAGATTCGCCTACGTCTTTAACGAATCTCACTTGAGAGTCAATAGAACATCCACTTGCTTGTGCAGAACTTTCTTCATCCAAAAGAATGACAATAAACCTATCGTGATACACGGATCCATGTGCTTTCAATGTATGATTATGCGCAGTCCATTGGTTAATAAATTGTTCTATCCATTTGCTTACTTGTATTGTCTCATTGGGAGCCAGTTTTCTGTCAGATCGGTAAATCCAAACTCTTGAAGAATCTGATAATGAATTAAATGTAGCTAGTGCCATAGATATTTATAAACCATTTGCTTTTACAATAAGTTCAGACAGATCAAGTACCATGACGTCATCTTGTTTCTCTTTGCCTTTGACACCATCTAATAACATGGTAATACAAAATGGACAATTTGCTGTAATGATATCAGGGGAGGTTCTCAGTGCTTCGTCTACTCTTTCCTCATTAATTCTTTTATCACCATTCTCATCTTCTTTAAACATCTGTGCACCACCTGCTCCACAACAAAGGCCAGTGCTTTTATGTCGATCCATTTCTATAATATCCACATCTAAATTTTGTAACAGAGACCTTGGTGCCTGATATTCTCCATTCACTCGCCCCATGTAACAGCTGTCATGATAGGTGATTCTTTTTCCTTCAAATTTCCCTCCTTCTATTGTCAACTTGCCCTCATCTATAAGAGATTGAATAAGTTGTGTATGATGAATTACTTCAAACTCTCCACCTAGTTTAGGGTATTCATTTTTGAGTGTATTATAACAATGTGGGCAGGTCGCTACTATTTTTTTTATATCATACGACTTTAGTGTTTCTATATTTTGAAGGGCTGACATTTGAAATAGAAACTCATTACCTGCTCTTCTTGCGGGATCCCCAGTACATGACTCTTCATTACCCAATATGGCAAAGGAAACTTCCGCTGCATTTAATATTTTTACAAACGCCGCCGATACCTTCTTAGCCCTAGCATCATAGCTTCCTGCACAACCGACCCAAAAAAGTATTTCAGGTTCCTTTCCTTCGCTTTTGTATTCTGCTATCGTTTTTATTTTCATCTATTATGTTTGATGTTTTTGTAACGGTATGATTTAATAAAATTCATCTGCGTTTGCTCTAAATTTTCATGATTCTATAGAATGTCAAAACTCGAATTCTCTAAACTTTGAAGTATGATACATCATTGTAGGTTTTTTATGGTTCACTTCGTTTAATCGTTTTTCAAATTAAAGTCTTGAGACCACTGATCACGAGCCTCAGGCATTTGCCAAACAGCACCTCCATTTTCAAGACTATTAAACATTGGCAACCAATCGGATGGCCCTTCAGACTTTGTAAGAATCTCATACCTTCTCATCTCCAAAATAGGTTCTAATGGATTAATCAGTACTGGGCATGCCTCCACACATGCATTACATGTAGTACAAGCATATATTTCTTCTTTGGAAATATTATCAAAAAGAGATTTTCCATCTTCGTAGTTAGTAGGTGATAAAGGGAGTGTATTATCTCTCTTAAACTCTTCTTTTCCGCTATCTATGTTCTGTCCTATCTCATCCGCTCTGTCCCTTATATCCATCATTATTTTTCTCGGAGAAAGCTTCTTACCTGTAATATTAGCAGGGCAAACTGAGCTGCATCTACCACACTCTGTGCAAGTATAAGCCCCCAGAATATTTTTCCAACTCAGATCAAAAACATCTTTACTCCCAAACTCTGGAATATCGTCACTCATCTCTTCACCTGTATCTTCTACTAGACCCATCATTGATTTGACCTCATTCATTATTTCAGTCATATTGCTCATTTCGCCTCGAGGTTTCAAATTGCTATAATATACATTTGGAAATGCTAAGAAAATATGTAAATGCTTGGAATATGGGAGGTAGTTTATAAATCCAAATACGGCTATTATATGTAGCCACCATCCAAATCTTTCTACTATATGAAGCGTTGATTCTGATAAACTTCCAAATAAAGCAGGTCCCAAATGAGAACTGACCATTAAATGCCCTGTACTTTTAAAGTGCTCAGAATCTATATTTTGCAAAACAACATCAGCACCATTCATACTGAATATACCTAATAAAAGAAACAACTCCCCTAATAGAATAAGATTGGCATCCTTAAAAGGCCAGCCTTTCATCTCTGACATAGTAAAGCGGGGTAATTTTAAAAGATTTCTTCTGGCTAAAAATACAATGGTTGCTACAAATGCTCCAACAGAGAGAAATTCTATACTGTTAATCATCAAATTATAGACTACCCCAAGTTTATCAGCGAAAAAGCGATGAAACCCAAATACCCCGTCTAAAATTATTTCAACAAGCTCTATTTGTGTAAATAGAAATGCTACATAAATAAATAAGTGCATGATAGCTGGTATCCATCTTTTGAACATTTTTTTTTGTCCAAATGCTATTAGTGCAACGTTTTTCCACCTTTTTGCTGTGCTGCCTTCGATTTCTTCTGACTTTCCAAATCTGATATTCCTCACTATTTTTGCATATTGCTTGTAGGCAAAAAAGAAAGTGACCGCTGCGAGTAATATGAATACAATTTGCTGAACCATAGGTGATATTATTGCATATCAAAGATTAACAAAATAATCAATGTCATAAGGATAACAAGTATAATTGTTTTTAAACAGTTGAGTCCGCATTTTTTTCGACTAAAATCAGCGCTTCTATTGCCCTACTTCGGTTAAATCAATCTCCAATCAAAGATATGGCAACATAATCGAGATTCACTAACTTATAAAATTAGGATATTAATAGCACTGTTATTGTGTTAAAAATGAGCTTGTTTACCTATTGGTAGAAGTGTCTTATAATAAATAATGCACTTATTATAGGTCTGTATGTTTGGAAGCCTGATTGTCAAAAGTACATCGATTAAATAGTAAAATTGTTGTTACAATTAATTGCATTTTCAGGATAGTAAAAAACAATGACATTGTATATCGACTAAATATTTAATGTGGCATGTATTGAAGGCGTTGCTTGTTTAAAATTACAATGTTTTTACCCTCTATCAAAATAAACCCTTCGGCTTTAAAATCAGACAAAGTTCGAATCAATGTTTCTTTTGCCGTACCTGCTGAAGACGCTAAATTTTCTCTGGTAGTATTTGTTTCTAGCCTGTTCTCATTCTTTTCTGTTGCAAAGAGTAACAGTGCATTTGCAACTTTTCTCCTAACAGAACTGTATGCCAGTTCAATCATTTTTAGTTCTGTTTCTTCGGCGTCATTTGCTAAAACGTTAACAAACTGTACAGCAAAATCTTTGCTATTAAAAAGCATCATCCTAAATTCTTTGGCAGGAATAAGTCGAATGGTACTGGTTTCAAGAGAAACGATAGAATCAACATGAGGAGTTTTTTTTAAAATAGGGAAATAGCCAAAAAAGTCTCCAGTTTTGTGAATGTTAACAATCAACTCTTTTCCCTGATCGTTCATATACACACGTTTTACGCTACCCGTAACTACAAAATACAACCACCTCGATTCTGATCCTTCAGAATATATGATATCATTTACTTTGTAGTATCTTAATTCTCTGCCTCTTGACAATTTTTCAAATTCTTCTTGCGCTTTGGCTTTAGAAAAAAATTGTTGTATACCTTGATATCGCTGTTGGAAAGGCTGACTGAGTCTCGACGCTTTTTTAAGCCTTATTTCAATGGCTTCTAGTAACTGCGTATCATCAAAAGGTTTGGTAATATAATCGTCAGCACCAAGCCCCATACCTTTTCTAAAATCATCTTTTTCAATCCGCGCTGTTAAAAAAATAAATGGAATGTCGTAAGTTGATTTATTTTTTGAAAGGATTTTAAGCACACCAAACCCATCTAATTCTGGCATCATTACATCACAAAGGATAACATCGGGCTTGATTAAGATGGCTTTTTCAACGCCTATTTTTCCGTTTTCAGCATCGTACACTTTATAATTAGCCAACTCAAGTATCTCGCACACGTTTTCTCGTACTTCTAAGTTATCTTCTATGACTAGTATTTTTTTCATATCTCGTAAGGCAATGAAATTGTAAACATCGACCCTTTATCCTCAGCGCTTTTAAATTTTACATAACCATTTAACAGAAGCAGGTATCTTTTTACAATATTTAACCCCAAGCCCGTACCCTGAATATTTTCCACATTTGATGCTCTGAAAAACCTTCCAAATATATACTTTTGATCTTTTTTAGGTATTCCTATGCCTTCATCTATTACATCAATATGGACTGCTTTTTTTTCAAATCTTGAAATACATTTAATCTTGTCTCCTTCATTTGAATATTTAACAGCATTGAAAAGAATATTGAACATTACATTTTTAAATATTCTTTTGTCTGTGATTAGAATTCTCACTTCTCCCACAATTTTATGTTCCATATATTGCCCTTTTTTCATCAACCCAAGAAGTTCGTCACTCACTAAAATACAAAGCTCAGCAATATCTACATTTTCCTTATTTACTTCTACTTTATTTTCTTCAAGTCTACTGAGTGATAAGAAATCGTTAAGTATGCCCGTAAGATTGGTAACTGTTGTTTTAATTCTGTCTATATGCTTTTGTCTTTTGTCATTATCTTCAGTTTTTATGTACTTTGAGATGATAGATACTGACGAAAGAATTGTACTTAACGGTGTTCTGAATTCATGAGAAGCCATAGATACGAATCTGGATTTTAGCTCACTCAGTTCTTTTTCTTTCTCTAATGCCATTTCTAAGTCTTTCTCTCTGTATGCAAGATTCTTATTAGAAAGCAACAATTCATTTACCGCTATTTCTAATTCATTGGTTCTTTCCATTACTTTAAACTCCAACTGTTCATTAGCATGAATAAGCTGTTTGTTGGCTTTGGTCACTTCTGTGAGATCATGGATAATGCCGGTAAAAATCACTCGGTCTTTTAATACCACCTCGCTTACAGCTAGTCGAATGGGAAAAGTTGTTCCATCTTTTCTTTGACCTTCTTCTACTCGGCCGCTCCCAATAATATTTTCAACTTTTGTTTTTAAATACTTTTTTATATTGGCATCATGGTGGGATTTTACAGGTTCAGGCATGAGTATACTAATATTCTGGCCAATAAGTTCAGCTGCACTATAATGAAATATATCGGATAATGCCTGATTTACAGTTTCAATTATTCCTTTATGATCTATAGTCACAATACCATCAATGGCAGTATCTATTACAGCTTGTAGTCTGATTGCAAGATCTGTTGTATTGTTTTTTATTTCCAATTTTATTATTTGAAAGTTAGGGATTTAGATTTATAATGTTCAATATCATTTTGCCCTTAGGTTAAAAAAAATTGTAACTACTCCTGTGGGCGCTTTTACTATAAAAATTGGCTCCACCTGAGTGGGTACAAAAAAATACAATAATATTAAAAATACTAATGGCACATAACTGGGTCTTTTATTGCTACCCAAAAATCCAATTGTGAAGGTATATCTACTAATATTCCACGATAGATTAAAAATATGCCTAAGCCAAGATGTAAAATTGGAAAGGCTTTGTTAAGTAATGCTTTTTTAGTTTTGGCCATTGTATCCAATTTGAATCCTAATACAATAACTCCTATCATAGCTGGAAATGTACCCAAACCAAAAAATGACATAAATACGGATCCCAAAATCACATTACCTGCTGTCAATGACCCTGCCAATGCCAAATACACCAAGCCGCATGGCAGTACTCCATTGAGCATTCCTACAAAAAAAGGATATCGCTGGGCGCCATTTTTAAATGCCCATGAAATAAAGTTAGAAATAGAAGTAAAAATCCTCTTATATATAGAAGATTTGAATAGTAGCTTTTCTAAATCCATTGATGAGAGAAAAAGGGTGATGAGTAATATGCCAGCTAATATTGACAATGTTTTTTGGAATCCAGATACAAATACAGCTTCTCCTATTAAACCAAATAAAGCGCCTAATAATGCATAAGTTGAAATTCTTCCAAGATTATAAACTAGGGCATAGAAAAGTGATTTTCTAAAGCTCCTACCTCCATTTCGAGACACTCCCATAGCCAATGGGCCGCACATGCCAATGCAATGTATACTTCCAAAAAAGCCCAATGTGAATGCCATCCAGATCATGTGTTACTAACGTATATTTCCTTTTCTTTATAATAGTCTCTCAGCTTATCTTTCCAGTTAATTTTCAATATCCATTTGCCTTTTCTTAAGCCCTTAGTGGTTACCGCAATGCTTTGGCGGTTAGTAAGACTAAAACTTTCTTCTTTATCGTATCTCTCATCAGATGGCCTGTAAAATGTAACTACTCCTTCTATATTCTTAGAATGGCTTCCAAAATCAAGAATGACACTTTGCTCTTTTTTTAAATGGCTTATTATCAAGTCCTGTTTCAGTAATCCACGGTTACTTATAGCATCGTATTTTTTTTGGTAGGTGATGTCATGATCATAATAATTTTCTACAACCAGGCTGTGATCTATTGTTCTGGATTTAAAAACTGTAAATATTAAAAATGAAACATAACATATAAAAAATAGCAATATACTTTGTCCCCAATTTAGTTTCATAAATATTTATTTTAAAGGTCCATAAAAAGTGGTGTTGGCCTCATCTACTAGTTGGCCTCCAGCCATCACATCTATCATGATTTTAGTTTTTCTCGTTATGAGAAGAGATTTATCTATTTTAATAAACAATGCACCCTCTGTTATCTCATTGGGATGTGTACTAGGAGGTGCTCCTACAAACTCCACAACCGCATCGATATTTGTCACTATAAGTGATACTTTTTCTTCAATATCAGTCTTATTATTCAACTGATAATTATAAAGATTACTTATTTCTCCTGGAGTATTTTCATAGTAAAGTGTGCCAGGGGTACGCAGTAATAAAGTCTCTACTTCTGATCTCTGCATGAATAGAAACACCTCGAATATCAACAAAACTATCAGGACCATTGAATAAGCTATCGACCTTGAGTTATATAATGAATTTACACCTTTTGTAATGCCTTCTTGGCTATCAATACGAATCAATCCTTGGGGCTTTTTTATATTACTCATGACTTCATCACATGCATCCATACAAGCAGTACAATTGACACATTCAAGCTGTATTCCGTTTCTAATATCAATCCCTGTAGGGCAAACATGAATACAAAGCTTACAGTCTATACAGTCCCCTTTAATTTTGTTTGGTTC
>JAZGFD010000037.1:0-55645 GCA_036479115.1 Saprospiraceae bacterium
GTTGACATTTATATATCTAGAGATGCCAAAGTTTAACAAAACTGTGGATGAACTAGAGACAAGATTTGAAAAATGGCTATACGTCATAAGAAACTTAAACCGATTAGAAAAGATACCTGACAAACTGCGGGAGAGCGTATTTGAAAAACTATTCAAGGTAGCCGAAATAGCCCAGTTTACACCTGATCAAGTACTTTCTTATGAAGACAGTTTGAAATACTACAGGGATATGAAAAATTCTTTGGATACTGCATTTGAGGAAGGAAAAGAAGAGGGAATTGAAGAAGGGATTGAGCAAGGGATTGAGAAAGGCATTGAGAAAGGGATTGAGCGAGGTCGGAAAGAAATAGTATTATTACTCGACTCTAGAGGGAAATCAGTAAAAGAGATATCTGAATTGACAGGATTGACGGCAGAATGGATTAATGCATTATTGAAAAATAAGAGATAGACAATCTGAGAACAACATTTTGAGTCGCCTCACCACCGTTACACTCCCACTCAATATCCTCTCTTTACTCTCACCGATCACTTTGTATTGTATGTGATATATGTATACGCCACTCCTCAATATAGCGCGACTGTCTTCTGCTGTCCACGTTGCATTGGGGTCAGTGGTGGTATGGTGTATATTGCCCCATCTGTCGTATATTTTTAGTAATAATTCACTGGTTTCTTGGTTCAGATATACTCTGAAAACGTCATTGCTGCCGTCTCCATTGGGTGAGAAGATATTGGTTATGAATAAAGTTATAACCAAATAATTTTTCCGTTTTACTATTTTTCTAAAATCAAAATTGGTAGTCCTAACTTTTTATAGCCCCTGCTATAATCAGTTATTGGCTCTGTGATTATTGCTTCCATTTCAGTGCGATGGGTGTTCCATTCTGACAACAATGTTGCTTTTCTTTTTTTCATCCCAGCTGTGAGGCGTGGATCATGACTACTTGCTCTAGAAGCCAGATTAATCAATTCAGCATTGAGCCTGTTGGGAAAATTAATAACATCTTGAAAGGTTTTTTGATCCCTTTGAATTAGCTTGCCTTCCCATTGCGACATTCTTTCTAAGAGCGCTTTACCTGTAGTAAAAAGATCTCCAGCTGTTTTATTCTTTTTTATCAATGATTGTCTTTGCTCCAATTGTTTTTTTACAGAAATAAAAGAATTAACGGAAGAAGTAACGTCTTCAAATGTACTTACTATTTCATCAACGAATGTTTCCCTTTCGGCGTAAGCTTGAGCATTAATATCAAGTCGTGGGTCTTTTAAAATCTTTATTATTGCTTCTGATTTTGAATTTCCATATTTCAAAACAGCTTTGTATTCTCCAGGAGAAACTGAATATCCACCAAAGCTACCCAACATAAAAACTTCATTAATATATGGTAATTGTTCTTTGCTTAGATTCCAATTGATTCTGTTAACACCTTTTTTAGATTTCAAGGTTTTCTCCGGTTTAGGCGCTCCAACATACTTCTTAAATGATTTGGCTTTTTTACTGGACCAATCTCTCACCTTCGCCCCTGATGAGTTATATATTTCTAATATGAGTTCTCCTGTATCAATGTCCATTGGTAATTGATAATCAATGTATACACCTCCTTTGTGGTTTTCTCCCATTCCTCCTGTACGATATGACCCACTTGGTAAATCATAAGCAGGTTTGGGAGTATATAACTTAATATTATTAGAAATTTTACCTGATGACGCTTGAATAGCACTGAGATCATCCAGTATCCAGAATGACCTGCCACTAGTAGCCACCACCATATCATTATCAGCAAAAGTAAAATCTGTAATAGGGCAAGTTGGCAAATTGAGTTGTAACGATTGCCATTTTTTTCCTCCATCAAAAGAGGTGTATAAGCCATTTTCAGTACCTGCATATAGCAAGTCTGCAACTTTAGGGTCTTCTCTTACCACCCTCACAAATACATCATTGGGAATACCAGAAATGATCTTTGTCCATGACTGACCATAATTTGTTGTTTTATAGATCATAGGACGCATATCATTGAACTTATATCGGGTTACTGATATATATGCAGTGCCAGGATGATGGGCTGATATATCAATAGCATTTATTAATGATTCTGGTAGGCCCTTAGGAGTGATGTCCTTCCAGTCTTCTCCTTCATTTTGGGTAATATACACTTTGCCGCAGTCACTACCTGTATACATGGTTCCATTCTCATGAGGAGAATATGCTAAATAACTTATGGTATTATATACTTCTCCTCCGGCACCTTCAATGGTATAAGGGATTCCTCCATCCACATGTTTTGTAGTGTCATTGCGAGTAAGGTCTGGGCTTATCTCAGTCCAAGATGAGCCTTCATCTGTTGTTTTTAGTACTTTATTTCCTGTATGATAAATAATAGAAGGATCAAAAGGATTGGCCACTATAGGTGCATTCCAATTAAACCTGTATTTCATATCTTTTGGATGCCACCCTAGTACAGCTGTAGGATATGCCATTATGTCTCTACTTTCTCTTGTTTTATGGTCAAAAAGTGAAATATTACCTTGATAACAACCGCCATAAACCAGTTGAGGATCTTTAGGATTAAAAGCCAAAAATGCACTTTCGCAACCTGCCACAGGATACCAGTCTTTCCATCCCAAGCTTCCTCCATTGGTACGGCTGGCCGCAGCTATAGAAGAGTTGTCCTGCTGTCCAGCATAGATATAATAAGGAATTTGCTCATCAGTGATCACTCGGTAAAACTGCATGGTAACTTGATTCTGTTGACTGCTCCATGTTTTTCCTCCATTAAAAGTGACACATGCTCCACCATCATTTGAAAGGATGATATTTTCAGTGTTATTGGGGTTGATCCAAAGGTGGTGCTGATCTCCATGAGGGTTTTTAATTGTATTAAACGTCTTTCCTCCATCTATAGATTTGAGCATAGGAGCATTGAGAACATACACCTTATTTTCATCTTTGGGGTCAGCAAATATTTCTATATAATACCATGACCTGGCTATTGTTATTCTGTCTTTCGTAGTTTGTTTCCATGATTTACCAGCATCATTTGATCTATATACACCGCCCTTTTCTCCTTCGGCTTCGATATTAGCATATACCACTTCACTATTGGCAGCAGATACATCTATTGCTACTTTTCCCATTCCTTCTGGAAGTCCTTTTTTCAGTTGCTCCCAAGTGGTACCACCATCTGTAGATTTGTATAACCCAGAACCAGGACCGCCACTTCTTACTTGCCATGGTAACCTTCTATGATCCCACATTCCTGCATAAAGAATACGCGGATTGTGAACATCCATGCTAAGGTCAGCGCAACCTGTATTTTGATCAATATAAAATATTTTCTTCCATGAATTACCGCCATTTACTGATCTATAGATTCCACGATCTGAAGAAGGGCCATGTTGGGCACCTTGTACTGCTACATATACTATGTCAGGATCATCTGGATGGATTCGTATTTCAGCTATATGCCTTGACAAATGTAATCCAATATGCTTCCACGTTTTTCCTGCATCAGTGCTTTTATACATACCATCTCCATGGGATGTCATCACACCTCTTACAGGATGCTCACCCATACCTACATATATTACATTGGGGTCAGAGGGAGCAACTTCTACCGACCCTACAGATCCCATTTTAAAATAATCATCTGATATGTTTTTCCATGATACACCGGCATCGGTAGTCTTCCATAAGCCACCACCTGTACTTCCCATATAATAGGTAAGAGGATCATCTCCTATTCCACATGATGCCACAGACCTTCCTCCTCGAGAAGGCCCTATATTTCTAAATTCTAGGCCGTGATAAAATTTTGAGAGGTCCTGGGCATCAGCCAATAAGGTGGTAAGGAGGAAGAGGAAAGACAAGATTCGTCTCATTTTTATTTTGTGTTGAGTAAATAATGTGCGGAAGTTATAGATTTTATTTTGGCTATGATAATTTGGAATGAATCATACTTGATAAGAAAATGATCCGCAAATTTTATTTAAAATAAAAATAGAAGATATTTTACTATTAAAAATTGATAATTGAGTCTACTTTGGAAGCTAACATTTTTCATAAAATGAGTTGTTTTGTATGGCATATGCATTTTTTGAGATCCATTGATACCTGAGTATCAGCGAGTTGAAAAAAATGTAAATTTGGACAAAAGATTTAGGCAGAGCTTGCCGAAGTGTTTATGCAGAGCTTGTCGAAGTAAACTTTTTGTGACTACTTAGGTGGTATCAATTCTGGATGAAAAAAGCTCTTTTATCGCTATGCCGCCGCTATTTATGAGCCTTGCCTAGCCATAAAATAGCAAGTTTTCATCTCAAAAGCACACCACCTGAGTAGTCACAACTTTTTTAATTTTGTAAATTTTCGGAGTGGACTCATAATTTATAGGTTCTATTGACTTGAGTTGCATCAATATGTTAGTATTCGTGAAGGTGTATTTCAAATTGTCGTTTTGTCACAATTTTGGTTGATAAAAAATTTGCCAATGCTAGCAGTATCTCATTATATAGCACACATAATGTTACCCCTCTTAGGGAATTTAGTGACAATCTGAAAAGCACCTATTCGTGAGGGTTGAAATATAGGTGAAAGAGAGCTTTTTTTAATCAAAATTAACCCCATCTGAGATACAGTATTGTTGATTTGCAGTTTATCGCTTATCCTGAATTGTAGGATACGTACTCTTTAATATTACTTATCAGTGACAATACCTCTGATGTTCCAATTTATACTTTCCCCAGTTCTCTGTCTAAATGATGACCATCCTTGCATATCTGTGGAAAGGAAAACCCAATCGCCATTGGTATTGGCAGGCCCTGCATCACAGCCCATTACTTGTTCTTCTATATTTTGAGTCCAACTTATACTTATCCACATTTCAGTAGTCACGTCTAAAGGGGCAGAAAATTCTAATAGGTTCATTCTGTTAGGAGTGAGTGAGTTTGTTATATCTACTCTTATGATCGGAATATTTGGCCCTACAGCACTGCCACTATCATAGATGTTAAGAAATATACTAGATGGCACATTGTAAATGAATACTTCTACACCAGTTAATTGTTTTCCTATAAATTCATTTGTTACAAATGAAGGAAAACGTGCTGCTGCTTCATGATCTCCCACAGGAAAAATAGGTGAGGTAGCGTTGTCGCCATCATACCTGAGCATATTAGTAGATAAATCACCATCATCTTTTCCACAAGAAAGAAATCCAATAAATATAATGGTTAGGAGTATATAATTTTTCATTTTGTATTTTTTTATTAGTACGTGACGGCTCAGTCTATGTGTTTTTGAAAACTGAATGCCAAAGAAGCAGGTAAACAATGCCATTTTTTTACTCAATAAGAGTGCTGCCAGAGATTAGAGTAGGCTACTTTTAACTAAAATAACCTTGTACTTTTACAACGTAAAATTGTTTGCGAAGTTATCAAGCATATCTGTGATTAACATTTAATTTCAATTTAGATCATGGCAAATCACAAAGGTGCACGTTAGTTTGGGAGAAATTGACAAAAAGAGTCCAGATATTTTTTGCCCAAAAGCCTAGGTTTTTGAGACTTCATTATGAAGGCTCTTTACCTTTTGCTACTTATTGAGATGCACCTTTATTTCTTCTATTTCCCATGGCCATTTTTTCAACCTATCTCATCCTATCTATATTCTTTTCCCATATGCAATAGCCCGCATTAATTCCAAATTAACAGGAGAAACTGAGTGAGGATTTGTTTGGTTATAAAAATTTTGATTGGCAGAATTTTTTACGATTACGGTGTTGGTGGTTGGGTTAATATAAATGTATTGGTTAAATACACCTTTGGCCCAAAACTCACCGTCATTCCCAGGGGGAATCCACCATTGATAACCATATCCAGTGTATGGATGCGCAGAATTTTTACTTGCAGGGGTTAAATGTTCACTATCCATTGTGAGCGATTCTTTGATCCATGCTTGTGGTACTATTTGCTCCCCTTCCCAAATGCCTTTATGTAAAAACAATTTTCCAATTTTGGCATAATCTCGCAATGTGGCATTCAGGCCACCAAGGGCCATTTCCATTCCTGTTTCATCATTGAGCCAGTAAGAGTCATATTCGGCGCCAAGTGGCTCCCAAAGTTTTTCTTTGAAATATTTCGCAATGCTCACTCCCGTGGTTCTCACGAGTATCATACCCAGTACATGAGTATTGATACTCACATAATGATTATAAGTCCCTGGTGTTCGTTCTTTTACCAGTGTAGCGACAAAATCATCCTGAGAATCTCCTAAAGCAAAGGCTTGAAACCATCTGTTGATATCAGAGTTTGGGTCACCATAATCTTCGTTAAATTTTACACCTGATGACATTTGTAGTACATCTTTTACTTTTACCCCTTCATACGCTGATCCTTTCAATTCAGGCAGATACTCATCCACTGTTTTATCTACTGAGCCCATTTTTCCTTCTGCTTGTGCAATGCCTAAGAGTGCTGAAATTACAGATTTAGCCATTGACCATGATATATGACGGGTTTCTTCTTTTTGCCCCCTCCAGTAATTTTCATAGACAATGGTATCATCCTGAAGTACTAGGAAGCCTTGTGTATATGAAGAATCAAGAAAATCAGAAGTATTGAAAACTTGGTCTTGGAAGGTAAAGTTCTTTGGTAATGTTCTATTCACTTTGCGAGGAAAAATGTACGGGTTATTTGATTTTTCTACTGTTTTAAAGGCAAAATATTCATTCATATTGATGAATGTGTCTTCGATGTGTTTCATTTTAGTTCTTTCGGCTATTTCCACAGCACGCATATATTTAGGGGCGTATTTTATCCCCAATGCAATTATAAAGGCAAGAAAAATGAGAATGACTATTTTAACAGTTTTAGACATCAAAATTTGTTTTTATATTGAGCAAAGATGCTATAAGATATGGGTATCTACTCAGGCCGGGTCAAATTTGGTTAAAAAAAATTCTTGTTCCGTTACCCTGCGGCTATTTTCGCCCAAATAGCTCTGTTAATAGGGCTCAAATGAGCCTTGCCTAAAAAAATATAGTATTTTTTTAACTCAAAAACTCCCACCGGTAGTTACAGATATGATTATATAATTAATTTTAATGAATTTTCGTTGAGCTATTCTACCTAGATTAAAATTGAAAACCCTTCCAGGTGGAGTATATATTTTAATAAAGTACATTTGTACCCAAACTACTAACCTAATGTACGCGATTCTTCATAATCTACATATCAATGCGAAACCATCCCAAGTGTTTTCTATGATAAGTACGAGCCGTGGACTCAATAAATGGTGGACTCTGGAAGCTGATGGGCATCCCGTCAAAGGTGAACGATATAGGTTCTACTTTTCTGAGGAGTATGATTGGGCTGGAATTGTCACAAAAGTTCAAATTGACGATTACATAGAATGGGAAATGTTAGATTGTGATCAAGATTGGAATGGCACTAAGGTGGGGATTGAAATATTTCCAACGGAAATAGGCACGAATGTGAAATTTTATCATAAGAACTGGAAAGAAACCAATGACCATTTTCGAGATACATCTTATGGTTGGGCCATTTACTTTAGATTACTTAAAAGATATATTGAACATGACGAATATGTACCTTTTGATCACCGCGAGAATGCATAGCCTTCCTGATGAAAAGCCCTTTGAATGAAGCTCGATATTCGAAATAGAAAAGATATAGAAGTGCTGGTTGAGAAATTTTATTGTTCACTTTTAGATGATGAGTTGCTCGGTGTTTTTTTTACAAAAGTTGTAGATCTTGATCTGAAAGAACATTTACCAATAATCACTAATTTTTGGTCAAACATTCTTTTTCATGATATGAGTTATAAACGAAATGTAATGTTGAAACACATTGATATTCACAAAATTAAAAGGCTTGAAAAGAAACACTTCCATAGATGGATAGAGCTTTGGAAACAGAGCATTGACCTTTCTCATGAGGGAAAACTTGCCGAAGAGGCAAAAAAAAGAGCCGATTTAATGATGCAACTCATGATGATAAAAGTACAGCAATCAGAAACTAAAGGCTTTATTCAATAGTAATTATATTGACATTTCAATTAACAAAATTGTGAGTCACAGCATTCAATTGATTACCACATTATATTTGCAGCATCATCTTTTTTTAGAAAAATTTAAATAAATATCAAAGAATGAAACATTTAATACTATCACTAGGTGTTACAATGTGCTTTTTAGTAAGCGCAGAAAAAGCACAAGCACACTGTGAAATACCATGCGGGATTTATGAAGATTCTCTTAGAATAGCTTTAATAATGGAGCACATCACCACCATAGAAAAGTCAATGAATAAAATCAAAGAAGAATCGGCTAAGGCCACACCTAATTGGAATCAATTGGTAAGATGGGTAAGTAATAAAGAAGAGCATGCAAAAAAAATACAAGACATCGTAAGTCAGTACTTCTTACACCAAAGAATTAAATTGACAGATCCAGAAGACATGGTGAAGTATGCTAAATATCAAAAGCATTTAGG
This sequence comes from Saprospiraceae bacterium, assembly GCA_036479115.1. Classification (GTDB taxonomy): domain Bacteria; phylum Bacteroidota; class Bacteroidia; order Chitinophagales; family Saprospiraceae; genus UBA7328. The sequence continues at coordinate 8,509 of JAZGFD010000037.1, forward strand.
ACTGTTGCATCAGGTGTTGGTATACTCTATGAAGGCCAAACAGACAACTGACCAGATGTATATTGATAAACTAAGAAAGGCCGTGTCGGGCTTTGAAAAAGCTTACTTTCACAAACACGGATAGGCAAAAAAAGTATAAATTTTATCCTTGACAGAGCACTAGCATAGTCACATGGGGCTGAAGGTATATTAATAACTGTAACTGTAAATATGGTTTTGAAGTCCAAATTCACGCTTTCAATCATGATCTGAATACAATGGGTATTCAAAAAATATACAAATATGAAAAGTAAGGCAAGAGTATAATTCTTGTGACTACTCAGGTAGTATCTATTCTGGATAAAAAAAGCTCTTTTATTGCTATCCTTCTACCATTTTTATCTTAATAGAGCTGTAATTAAGATATAAATGAATCTTGTCTGGCTAATATATAGCAATTTTTTAATTCAAAAAGCAAACGACCTGAGTAGTTACTATCTTTTTTATGTTGGACTTATCATTTATTTAGTGCTGTGTCAAGTGGAATATAAAGGACGATTTGGAATCTTTTAATCCTGCCCTGCGTTCAAAAATCACTCCGTTTGGATAGGCTCAGGACAAGCATTAAGCCCGCTCAAATCGCACCGTCCATCCGTTTTCGCTATCCATTCACTTGAAGGGTACGCGCTAAACTTCATTCTTGTAGCACTAGTAATTTATTAACCGATGTTTCCAGTTTATTCAGCTTGTTAATCATCTTTGTGTTTTCGTCTTTTTGGAAATTTATCATCTTCTTCTGCTCTATAACATACAGTGTCAGTTCTTCTATTTTTTCTAGCATTTTCATATCTCTGGCCTGCATACTCATAGCGGCCCACCCTAGTGTATCGTACATGGATGGGAAGCCCTCCAGATGATTGTAATCAGCTATATATTGCTCCACTTCTTCTAAAGGTGTGATCGTATATGATTTTTGAAACACATAATCCGGTACATTTAGAGTAGTGCCATCATCAATGAATGAGCCTCCTGCGACACGGATATCGCCACCTGATACTTCCAGCTTACTACTGGGGTTTGTAGTACCTATACCTACGTTGCCATTTTTTTGCCAAGTCATTCGCACGGCTTCATTGCCACTAAATTTTCGACTATAGAGGTACAACAGATCATCATTGCCATCGTACTCCAATTCAAACCCAAAACCATTACCTTCGAATAATTTTAAGCTAGAGATTTCGTCATCCGAAGCATTTATTCTGAGACCAGCATTGCCATTGGTGCCATTAAGAATATCGAGGTGGCCTGCCATTCTGATACTTCCATCAGAATAGATTCCTCCTGCACCTACATTGATACTTCTTTTCACTTGTAACCTTCCTCCAGCAATGATGTCATTTTTTACTTGAATTTTGCCAGCATCTAGAGAATGAATGATTGAAGCCCTTGTTTCTATTCCTGAGATATCGATTACTTTGAGGTCATTAGATCCATCATCTACAACATATGCATACCGCCCAGATACCTGAATGGATTGTGGACTAATGCCGATAGTTAAACTATCTACCTTTGTAGGTGCAGAAGGATTTGAAACATCAATTATTAATAATTTTCCAGTTCCCTCGTCCACTACATAAGCATATCGTCCAGATACATATACGTCACCAGGCAAACTCCCGATAGTAACTGTACCCTTTACGATAGGTGAGGTAGAATTGGATATATCGATAACTTTGAGATCATTAGAACCAAAACTTACTACATAAGCATGTTGGCCTGAGACAAATACCGACTGAGGGATAGAGCCTATTAATACACTACCTACGATCACTGGTACATCAGGATCAGATATATTAATTATCTTCAAGTCTTCGGTACCACCATCCACCACGTAAGCAAATTTGCCACACACAAATACGCCTCTGGGAGCGAAACTTAGTGCTAGAGTATCTACCACTACTGGTAATGCTGATTTAGATATATCAATAATTTTAAAATCATCATCGCCTTCGTCTACAACATAGGCATATTTTCCTTCTACAAAGATAGAACTCGGAAATGTGCCAATCATTATAGTGCTGACCACGGTTGGTAACCCTGGATCAGATATGTCTATTATTCTAAGTTTATCATCACCAATATCTACAGTGTAGAGATACTGACCTGATAAAAACATGGATTTTGGAGAAAGCCCCGTGGTCAAGTTGTTGACCAAAGTAGGTGTTGTAGGGTTTGATATATCAATTGTTTTTACGGTTCCTGGGAATTCTTCAGTCACATAGGCATAAGAACCAGAAATTTGTACAGATTTTGCGCCAAAACCTAACCCTATACTCCCTACAACCCTTATTTTGTTTTCTACATCTAAGGGTTGAGAATATGATGATACCGTGCTCAGGATCATAAATGAAAAGAGAACATAGCTGTGTAAATATTTCATTTTTCTTGTTTTATAATGCTTTCTTGTATTCATTTTTTTTCAAATTTATCTATACCCCTTATTTTGTGTTTTCTCATTTCGGACATTGTTTTACTTTACTAGGACATTGACTCATTATTATGAGTTTATTTACAATTATGAGCCCATTTCGAACACATAAAAAGCCTAAAATGCTTCTTTTAGTAATTTTATCCTCTTTTTCAATCTGTTGATAATCAGGTATTAATAAATGTCAAAAAAATTTAATGTCATCTAAACCGATTCAATTTGTGAAAATTATCTGTTTTCAGAGTGGACTCAATTGTGCTTGCTTGCCTTTTCAAAAGCATGTTTTAATACATTGCTTTATGCCTTAATTCTCCACGATATTTTGGAGTTTTAGTGACATATATAAATTTTTATAGAAATTTGGTAATCAGCCGTTTGAAAAATTAGCATTCTCCTTTATTGAAATCATTACGAATTCTTGATGACTAAATGCAGTCACTAGAACCGTATATCTTAGTTAATTCTAATGTGAGATTTTTAGGTAGTATTGTTAACTAAAGTGTATCTTGATATAGTGAAAATATTTAATCTTAAAATTCTTGCAATTGCCACAATTCTGTTAATGGGGATAAAATTGCAATGCCAGCTGGACAGTCTCAGATCATTGCTTGCTATTACTGATAATTCAAAAAATAAAATCGATCTATTATTGGACATTGCACATTACGAGATGGGCACGTCTTTGGATAGTAGTATGACTTCTACAAAGCGAGCATTGAGCATTGCTCAAAAAACCAATGACGATGAAAATATAGGTAGGTGCCTGACTTGGATGAGCAGGGTACTCGAGGAACAAGGAAAGTATAATGAAGCATTAGCGACAGCAGAACGTGCAGAAAAAATATTTCTTAGCATTCCCGATAGTTTTTATCTCGGAAATATATATAATATCTATGGCATCATATACCTCAAAATGGATGATTTACAATCAGCTATAGAGTACCAATTTAAAGCGGCGGCATTCTCCCAAGCAGTAGAAAATACAGCAATGGCAGCCAGTTCATACAATAGTCTGGGTAATCTATATACAAGACTGAGAGATATAAAAACGGCGCTGGAGTATTATCTAAAAGCTGCAAATTATGCCAATATTAGTGGAAATACGAGATCACAATGTGGAGTATATCTAAATATGGCCAATATAGCAGAAGACTCCCTATCATATAGAATGGAGTTGTACAATAAAGCCCTCACTATCGGCAAAAAATATGGCTATCATAGAGAATTAGGCTATATCTACAATGGAATGGCATTTTTTTATTCTGATGAAAAACATGACCTCGACTCGTCCAATTATTATTTTAAGTTGGCCATCGATGAAAGCACACAAGCTGGGGACAACTATATCACAAGTTATAGCCAAATGTATCTCGGAGTCAACCAACAACAAATAGGCGAGCCTTTGTCTGCCGAGAAACTACTGAGAAACTCAATTCTTAATGATTATGTTCTATCCGATCCTAGCCTTAATGCCGAAGTACATTATTACCTATCCAGAAGCCTAGCTGATCAATCTAAATACGCTCTGGCTTATCCGCTTCTTGACAGTGCCCTAACTCAATACAGAATTAATTATGATGAAAATATACTTATAGAAAGTGCTGAAGCAAATGCCAAATACGAAACAGAAAGGAAAGAAAAAGAAATCGCCGAACAAGCCTTGATTATAGAACAAGCAAAGAACAATCGCAATGTAATACTTCTTCTTGGTGCTGTATTGCTGGGTTTCGGAAGTTTACTCGCTCAATATTTCATCAATAAAGAAAAGAGACAAAAGAGAGAAACGGAGCAAGCCCTATCTCTCGAAAAACAAAGGAATACCGATCTACAAGAGATATCAAAGGTAAAAATAGACTTATTTAACAATATCTCACATGAGCTAAGGACCCCTCTTTCCATGATCATCAGTCCACTAGAAGAGGCTGTGAAAAAACTCCAGAATATTCATGTGAAGAATGATATCTCCTTGGCTCTTAAAAATAGTAGACGACTTACCGGATTGGTAAATGAAATACTTGATCTTTCAAAAATTGATGCTGGTAAATTAGAGATGGACATTAGCGAGGTAAAACTTATTTCTTTTTTAAAAAGAGTATTTTATTCTTTTGCATCATTGGCTGATAGTCAGCAAATTATTCTAAAAGACAACCTGAAAGAACTTGTTTTTGCAGACGGAATCCAAAATATTTTCATTAAAACTGATGTTTTAAAACTTGAGAAAATCTTAAATAATCTCATTTCAAATGCCATAAAATTTTCTAAATCTGGAGATACTATAGATTTTATCCTAGATGAAAACAAACTAGATGAAAATCAACTTTCCATAGCTATAAAAGACGAAGGTGCGGGTATACCAGAGAATGAAATTGATAAAATATTTGATAGATTTTATCAATCCTCTAATACATCATCTGCATATGGCACAGGTATCGGATTGGCCTTGGTTAAAGAGTTGTGCTTATTTTTGGGTGGGGATATATCAGTCCAAAGCGTCGAATGTAAAGGCAGTAAATTTACATTAGTCTTTCCAGTTGTAACAAGAAAGGCCCAAAACTCAAAAGTAGAAACAGAAGCCCAAATACCTAATTTTTCTACTATTGACCCGATTTTAATATCAGGTAATAAGCCTGAACTACTTATAGTAGAAGACGACCTGCAAATGGCAAAGTACCTCAAAAAACTCTTGTATCACAACTATGAATGTACTATCGCTTATAATGGGCAACAGGCACTAAATCTATTGAGGAAAAAATCCTTTGATTTAATAAGTTCTGATATTATGATGCCGGAAATGGATGGGTTTCAATTTAAAAAAGAAGTGAATAACTTAGATCAAAGTAAAGACACCCCATTTATCATGTTGACTGCTAGGGTGCTCGAGGACGATAAATTGAAAGGGCTCAAAATGGGTATTGATGACTATATTACAAAGCCTTTTAGTGCCGACGAGCTCAAAGCTAGAATCCATAACCTGATTAAAAATAAAATCAGCAGAAGTGAAGAATCCCCTGAATTAACGTATGAAGCGGCTATCATACAAAAAGCCAAAGACGTCATCTTAGATCATATAGACGATACCACATTTAAAGTAGATGATTTGGCAAAAGAGCTATCATATAGCAGCCGCCAACTTTCGAGAATATTCAAAAAAGCGACAGGGTTTTCACCAGTTGAATTTATCTTGGAAATCAGGTTGCAAAGCGCTTATAAAATCATACAAGAACGGAAATTCAGCACCATTAATGAAGTACGATACGAAGTAGGAATCGATAGTCCATCGTATTTTACCACTAAATTTAAAGAGCGGTTTGGGATTAATCCTAGTGCTGTGTCAAGTGCTATGTGATAGGTTAGATTTGATGAAATTTTTAATTCTGGTCAAAGCGGAACTTTACGATTTAACCGTGCTAAATGCTTGTCATGAACCCAGCCGAAGGGAGTAATTTTTCAACGCAGGACAGGATGAAAAGATTCCAAATTACAATTCATATCCCACTTGACAGAAGGAGGTGGTGAGATGAGCATTGCAAATAATCTAATGGTAACAACTCAAATAGAGTCAATTTTGGCTAAAAAAAGCTCTTTTATCACTACACATCAGCCTTTCCTCTCTTAAATAGTGTTTGAACGAAAACTCATCAAAATTAGAGATAATTCTTTTGGCGATATTTTAATTTATTTCAACTCGTTGATACTCAGGCATCACCGAATATCAAAAAACTAATTCTCATCCAAAATATTCTATTTCATAAAATTCGACAAATTTCTTTCAAACACTAAATAGAAGATGTGGCAACATAATCGAGATTCACTAACATATAAAATAAGTTAGGAATAGTGCTGCTATCAATACAAAAAAAGCCTGTGTCTAGGAACAAAATGACAAAATTTTATTTCAAAAGGTAAGTACTCTATATTTTGTGTAACCAGAAAGATATGTTAGTATTTTTAGTTAAAAATGTCCCCAAATCACAATAATCGCTACTTTGCCAAGGGCATTATCCTATTACCCTTGGCTATCAACTTAAAAGCCTTCAGCCTTTCTATGATGGATTACAATATTGAGTACTTAACTCAAAAGCGCTCACTTGATTAGGTTCAAAAAATATTTCAATTTTATCTATTGATTCCTTTTGTGTTTTATACCTTCGTCATACCAAAGAGAGAATTAGATATGGAAATACAAGGTAAGATCATCAAATTACTTCCGCTTCAAACTGGCACCTCTGCGCGTGGAGAATGGAGAAAACAAGAATTTATCATAGAAACGCTAGGTCAATATCCTAAACAAGTATGCTTGTACATGTGGGGAGATACTATTGATAATGCCAAATTGCAAGTTGGTAATGAAGTCACGGCTTCTGTTGAAATAGAAAGTCGTGAGTATAACGAAAAGTGGTACACCAATGTAAAAGCGTGGCGATTGGAACCTACATTTCAAGCGGAGGCAGTACCACCACTGGCTCCTTCTCCTCCAATATCACCTACTGTGCCACCTGCTGATGGGGCGGATGGACCTGCCCCTTCTGCACCATTTAGTGAGCCTCGCATAGCAGATTTGTCAAGTGAAGAGGATGATCTTCCATTCTAAACAATGGACTTTTTATTCTAGCAGTGATGATTGGTACTATCTTGAAAAAGATTGAGTGGGCTCAAGATTTATAGTTTTTGTTCTCCTGTTGAAATATAATGTTCAATAGACTGTAGAATTCTGATAGATGGCTGATTGGCAGATTTATTGGGGGTTGATTTATTTTTTTTTATAAAACTTTGATTACCAATGATGGTGTTGATGGTGTCAATCATTGAATTTGCACTTTTAATTGAGGTCAGTTCTCCATTTTTCTCAAGTAATAAGGCTTCTGCAAACTTCCGATATTTAGTGCCGACTATTATGGGAGTTTCATAAAATGCTGGTTCCAACACATTATGAATTCCTTTGCCAAATCCTCCTCCTATGTAAACAATATCAGCATATTGGTAAGTGTATTTCAAAACACCGAATTGGTCTAAAATACAAATGTTATTACCTTCTTGAAATCCTTCGGAATAGCGGAAAGAAGGTGTATCCTTAAGAAAATTGTCAATAAAATTGAGATGGCTGTCACTAATGTCATGAGGAGCAATGAGCAATTTGATTTTATAAGATAATCTGGGTAAAGCAGAACCGATCACTTTGAAATCGGCAATGTGTGTACTACCCAGAACCAACAGCAATTTATCGTCTTTAAAATCTTTGATTATTTGAAGGTCATGAGCAAGGGATAACTCTTTTTTAATGTGTTCTTGTCTCAAACTCCCTACATTATCGACCTTAAAGGGCCATATTTTTTTTAAAAATGAAGCAGTATTCTGATTTTGGACAAATATTCTTTCTGCTTTTCCTATCAATAATTTATTAAGTTTAAGCCATATTTTATTCTTTAAATTTTCATTGAAGTAGGATTCAACATAAATAAATGGAATTTTTCTCTGCCCCAATGCGCTTAAGAACATTGGCCATACTTCATTTTGAGCAATTATCACTAATGAGGGGTCGACAATTTTTAGCCAATTAAATACCGCTTTTTTACTATCAACAGGGCAGTATATTTTCGAATTATAAAGATGCGGTTCTTGGGCATTTTCGTATCCAGAGGGAGACAAGAAAGAAATGGTGATTTTCTTTTTTGGGTATATCTTTTTTATTTGTAACAGGAGTGGTTTAATACTCAAATACTCACCATAAGAAGCACAATGAAATAGACAATCTGATGATGCGGCAGAGGAAATGTTTTGATTGATTCTTAGATCAAAGTATCTTGTAAGCGACGATGAATTGAAAATGTCATTAAGAAAGATCAGAAGTGTTGTTGCAGCATTATATACGAATAGATATAGCAGCATAACTTTTTGTTATCAGTTGTCAATGCCATACTTTATTAAAATGACAAATTATAGAAAAGCTGAGGAGTAGATAAAAATAATGTTATTAGAAAAAATACAACTACTCAGCAGTATTTTTTTTGGCTAAAAAATGTTCTTTTTCTGCTACACATCAGCTATCTCCTTTCCAATCGAAGATGTGGCAACATCATCGAGATTGACTAACGCATAAAATAAGTTAGTTATAGCGCTGCAATTAAAAGGAAAGTAACTACTCCGGTGGAGCCAATTTTGGATAAAAAAGTTCTACCATATGTAAGCTATTTTTTTCGTCATAGCTCTACTATGCCTCAAAAAATGAACTTTATCTGCTAAAAAATATACCAATTTTTTATCTCAAAAAGCGTTCACCTGAGTAGTTACAAAGGAAAACAACCTTCGTTTAGAAAAAAAAGAGCATTTTTTTACTCAAAAGCACACCACTTGAGTAGTTACGAAAAAATAAATATAACTAAGAAATTGCAAAGTTATATCACATCTTATATCAAAAGAAAAAATAACATTACCCTTTCAAACGCCTACATTTGCCAATTAAAGAGATAGAGTATGAAGAAAGTTCTCATCACAGGTGCAGCAGGCTTTTTAGGCTCACATCTTTGTGACCGATTTATAAAGGAGGGTTTTCATGTAGTAGGTATGGATAATTTGATAACAGGTAGTTTGAAAAATATCGAACACTTATTTCCACTCAAAGAGTTTGAATATTTTCATCATGATGTGAGTAAATTTGTACATGTGCCAGGAAAGTTGGATTATATCCTTCATTTTGCCAGCCCTGCCAGTCCAATTGACTATCTTAAAATGCCCATACAAACACTTAAAGTCGGATCGTTAGGCACGCATAATTTATTAGGTTTAGCTAAGGAGAAAAAATCTAGATTGCTGATAGCTTCTACTTCCGAGGTATATGGTGATCCTTTGGTGCATCCACAAAAAGAGGATTACTGGGGCAATGTCAACCCTATTGGGCCAAGAGGTGTATACGATGAAGCCAAAAGGTTTCAAGAAGCGATGACAATGGCATATCACACCTATCATGGATTAGAGACTCGAATGGTAAGAATATTTAATACTTATGGCCCCCGGATGCGAGTGGATGATGGCAGAGCCTTGCCAGCCTTTTTTTCTCAGGCTATGAGAGGAGAGGAGATAACGGTATTTGGAGATGGCTCACAAACGAGATCATTCTGCTATGTAGATGATCTTGTAGAAGGGATATACCGATTGCTTTTGAGTGATTATGTATACCCTGTTAATATCGGTAATCCATCAGAGATTACCATATTAGAAGCCGCACAGGAAATCATTGATTTAGTAGGAAACACTAAGGCAAAAATAGGCTACCGTAATCTACCCAAAGACGATCCTAAAATACGTCAACCAGATATCTCATTAGCAAAAAAAATCCTAGATTGGGCACCAAAAGTAGATAGAATAGAAGGTTTTGAAAAGACGTATGAGTACTTTAAAACCGTAGTAAAAGTATGAATAAAAGGAATATATTAATCACAGGAGGTGCTGGTTTTATAGGTAGCCATGCCATTCGCCTATTTGTAAATAAGTATCCAGATGACCACATTATCAATTTTGATCTGCTGACCTATGCTGGAAACTTGGAAAACCTCAGAGACGTTGATGCAAAATCAAATTATTCTTTTGTAAAAGGGGATATTATGAGTGAAGCTGAAGTGGAAAAGGCATTTTCAGATTTCGATATTTCACACGTCATTCATTTTGCAGCGGAGTCACATGTAGATAGATCTATCACTGACCCTTTGGCTTTTCTTCGTACGAATATTTTGGGTACGGTGAATTTAATGCAAGTGGCAAAAAAACACTGGAGAGAAAACGGAAATCATTGTTTTTATAATATTTCTACTGATGAGGTTTATGGCAGTTTAGGTGATACGGGCTTATTTTTGGAATCCACGTCATACGATCCGCAGTCGCCTTATTCTGCATCTAAAGCAAGTAGTGATCACTTTGTGAGAGCTTATGCTAACACATATGGGTTTCCAGTCAAAATCTCTAACTGTTCTAATAATTATGGGCCCAATCAGTTTCCAGAAAAGTTGCTTCCACTAATGATTCATAATATATTAAATAAAAGACCACTTCCAGTTTATGGTGATGGCACCAATATTAGAGATTGGCTCTATGTTGTAGATCATGTAGAAGCAATTGAGAACATTTTTAGCAACGGAAGATTAGGTGAGACCTATAATATCGGTGGAGATAACGAAATTAAAAATATTGATTTAGTAAGATCACTTTGCCGCTTGATGGACGAAGAATTAGGAAGAGAAGTAGGCGAATCCGAAAAGTTGATTACTTTCGTGAAAGACCGCCCAGGTCATGATAAACGCTATGCCATAGATGCCAGCAAAATTAAAAATGAACTGGGTTGGACGCCAAGATATACAGTGGATGAAGGACTGAAAAGTACCATCCAGTGGTATCTCTCAAATAAAGATTGGTTAGAACATGTTACTTCTAGAAAATATCAGGAATATTATAAAGAGCAGTATGGTGCCTAGCTCATTGATGCGTTGTATTGCTCTGGCATGTATGTCCCTATTTTGTACAATCTCTATTTCCGCACAAATCATTTCTTTGCAAGATCAGCTTACCACGGAGTTAGAGAAGCACGGTTTGGAATATCAAGAAGTCAGAGAAGCCTTATTTATTAGAGGTTATGATATTGAAAATATGACCGTATTAACTCCTGATCAAGTGGAAGATATAAAGGAGATTATGCAGTTTTTAATAGCTCAAAAACAACGTGTAGCCTCTATAATAGAAAGTGACAGCATAGTACATGATACCATTCTTGCCGAAGAAATGATACCCATTGTTCAAGATACAGAAGAAGAGGATGATAAAGACAATGAAGAACCTATTATTTTTGGCCATAATTTGTACCAATCAGGGCAATTTTCTCCTGTAGAACCTACAGAAGACTTACGTGTCCCAGCTAATTATAGTTTAGGTGTGGGTGATGTGATTGTTGTATCTATTTTTGGGAGAAACGCCCAGCTTGAACAAGAATATAGGATTGGAGATGACGGATCCATAAGGGTAAATGAAGATCGAAATAGGATTTCACTTACAGGCCTTAATCTTGATCAAGCCAGTAAAAGATTGATCGATGTTTTTCAAAATTTTATGATTTTCCGCAAAAGTGAATTCAATCTAAAAGTGAGGGGGAACAAGACGGCTAGAATAGAGATTGTAGGCGAGGTAAATGAACCAGGAGCATATATTATTTCTGCATTTAATTCGGTATTTAGCGCTATAGCAGCTGCAAATGGCCCTACGGAGGCAGCATCTTTGAGAAAAATTAGACTTATCAGGTCTAACGGTGAAGTAATAATCATGGACTTATATAAATGGATATCAAACCCAGCCAAACGTAAAAGTATATACTTAGAAAGTGGAGATATCATCCATGTGCCTATCAGTACATTCAGGATTTCCCTGATAGGAGAGGTGAGAAAACCTATGTTGTATGATGGAAGTCAAGGAGAAGGTATAATGGATATCCTAACTTATGCAGGTGGCCTTACACCCAACGCCTATCTCAACAATTTTGAACTAATACGGCAAAATGGAATATCTAGAAGTGTGATGGATATAGAGTATATCAATCTGTTTAAAACAGGAAAAGATTTCAACCTCCAAGATGGTGATGTCATTACTGTTTCGGCCATTGCTGAGGAGATAGAAAATTATGTGAGAGTGACAGGGGAAGTGAGAAATGAGGGAGATTATCAACTAAGAGAAGGTATGAAATTGTATGATCTTCTTCAGAAAGCTAAACTAAAGGAATCATCACGTACTGATATTGCCTATTTGGTGAGGAGAGGTGAAAATGATCTTTTTGAAATAGAATCAATTGACATCAATTTGATTATGGATGACCCTGGTTCGACAGAAAATATTTTACTCAGAAATAAGGATGAGATAATTATTTACAAAAAATCAAGATTTGTTGATGATGCTTTTGTTATTGTATCTGGGGCTGTGCGGTTTCCTGATACTTTACATCACGATGCTTCCGGCAATCTCAGAATTACTGATTATATTAACATGGTAGGTGGTATGAGAGAGGAAGCGGCCTCATTTGCTCATGTATATCGTTTTAATCCTCGTAATCCTAGTGTTGAAGAATATCAGCGAATAGATCTTATTAGAGCATTTAATGATGAAAATGCAATTGATAATATAATCTTAGAACCCTATGATTCTGTATATATATATTCTCAAGAAGATTTTACTGAAAAAAGAACAATAAAGGTCAGCGGTGCAGTGAATGTTCCTGGAGAATTTTCATATGGAAACGGTATGACATTAGCAGATGCCATTATATTAGCTGGAGGGTTCAAACTTTCATCTGCTACTAATGAAATAGAAATATCACGTGTAATCATTGAGGAAAACAAACCAACATCTATTCAGCTGAATAAGGTTCGTGCAAATCGAAATATTACAGACCTAGCAGAGTCAAATGATGACATACGATTAAGGCCTTTTGATATCATATTTGTACGTGAAGTGCCGGAATTTAGGCTACAGCAGGTAGTGGCTTTAGAAGGAGAAGTAAGGCTGCCTGGAGAATACAGTTTGATCAAGAGTAATGAAACGGTGTTTGACCTTATTAATAGAGCAGGAGGAATTACCGCAGAAGCATTTTTAGCAGGAGCTCAATTATATAGGCAGGAAGATAGTTTGGGTTACATTGTGATGAGGCTTGACGAAGTGCTTTCTGACCCTAATTCTAAATATAACTATAATCTAAAAGATGGCGATATTATCTCTATACCAGAGCGTAAGGATTATGTTACGATAAGAGGGGCTACTAGAGCTGTAGAAGCTGTAGATAGAGATATTTTAGGACCCAATAATGAAATATCGGTACCTTTTCATCCAGGAAAAAATGCTAAATTTTATATCGATTATTATGCTGGAGGGTTTGCTCCAAGAGCAGATAAGAAAAAGGTTTTTGTAAGACATCCCAATGGCGAAGTGAGACAGGTGCAGAGGCGTTTTGTGACTAGTAAATTTCCAGAAGTCAGAGAAGGGTCAGTGATAACTGTAGGGTACAAAGAAGTCAATTTATTAGCTGAAGGTGAAAAAGATAAGGTAGATTTTACCAAAATTTTGGGAGATTCTGTCGGACAGGCCATGTCTATTTTGACACTTATTCTCTTGCTGCAAAGGTTGGATTAAAACGCAATAAATGTTGAGTCTACTCCGAAAATTTACAAAACCCAAAAAGTTTCTTTTGGCGAAATTTACATTTTACTCAACTCGCTGATACTCATGCATCACCGAATCTCAAAAAATGCAAATTTCATCCAAAATAATTCTTTTTATAAAAAATGTTAGTTTCCAGAGTGGGCTCAATGTTAATTAATTATTGAAAATTGATAAATGGACATTTTGTATTTTGTTTTACTTTTGATCTATGCCGGGTTTTACATTTATGCAGGATATACACATTATTCAAAAGCGTGGTTTTTTAAAAAAATTACGCCTCCTCTATTACAGCCTTGGAAGGAGCCTATTAATGTTATTGTTGGTGTAGCAGAAATTTTAGGTGGAATCGGGTTGCTGATACCCCAGACTAGGGTAATGGCAGCATGGGGAATTATCGCCTTACTCATTGCCGTTTTTCCAGCTAACATTTATATGGCCACCTCAAAAGGTGCTGGTGTGAAAATCAACCAAACATTTTTATGGTTGAGATTGCCGTTACAATTTGTTTTGATAGGATGGGCATATTATTATACCCTTTGATCATATCAAGGTCTGATTATGAAAGTGGTTATCTGTCCTGATAAATTCAAAGGAAGTGCCTCAGCTTTTGAGGTGTCTTTAGCCATTCAAAAAGGTGTCCATGCTTATAATTAAGCCATTCAAACCAATATTCATCCTCTAGCAGATGGAGGAGAAGGCTCACTCGAATTACTTGAATCCCATTTTGGTTTTGGATCAAGGCAGGTAAAAGTTTCTGACCCGATAGGGAGGTCAGTGACGGCAAAATATCTGATAAATAATAATGAGACGTTTATTGAAATGTCGAAGGCTTCTGGCCTGCAATTACTCAAAACTTCTGAATAAGACGTTCTAAGAACTACGACTCAAGGCACTGGACAACTCATCGTGGAGGCGCTGAATAATAGTGCTAGAAAAATATTTATTCATTGGAGGTAGCGCTACTACTGATGCGGGCATTGGTAAAGGTAAAGCTTTAGGCTATTCGTTTTTAGATCGTAATGGAAAAAACTAGAACCTTGTGGAGGCTCAATGACTAAAACTCATTCGATAAATAGCGAAAATATAGATCCGAGAATATTAAATACAGCATTTATCACTGTTTGTGATGTAAATAATCCCTTTTACGGCCTATAAGGTACAGCCTATGTATACGCTGCCCCAAAAGGAGACAATCAAACTCAGATAGAAGAATTAAACGAAGGATTAAAGAACATCAATGCAATCTTTCTTAGAGATATTGGAATAGATGTCAGCAACATCTCTGGTGCAGATGCTGCTGGAGTAGTAGGAAGAGGCAGCATTGCTCCTCTTGATTCATGCTTACAATCAGGCATAAAAACGATGATGTCGTTAACAAAATTTAGTGAGGAGAGCCTGGATGCTGACCTTTTGATTACAACACAAGAATCTGAACTCGATCTTGTTTTTCTTAAAGATAAATTCAGCATTGCCCAATCAGACAAGAACGCTATGTCAGCATCCCTGCAATATATTGAGAGATTGGCATATGAAACAAGGAGGACTTACTTTTCTTAGTTTCAAATCATAACAGCGATTCCAGTATCAGCAGATTTAATAATGGCCTGGATGATGCCTACATCTATCATTCCCTCTTCTCCAGGAGCCATTACGTCAGTATCTTTTATGATAGCAAGAGCATTGTCATCCATTTGTTTGGCTTGTTGATTTTCAACAAATGAGTTCAGTTGGATTCCATCTGATGTACGTCCTACCACTCCATTATAGCTCTGCATTGGGTTCATCTCATACCATCCGTTTTCACAAGTTACCTTGAGGTGATTAAAGTTTTCCCCTACACTTGTTTTCCCATAGGCTTCAAGCCCATTATTAAATCTGAGTATATATTCTGTGGTCTCATCTATATCTCCCATAATATCTGGTCTATTTTGCCATTGGTTTGCAAAAAGCACTTCCACTGGTTTCATACCACAGGCATACCTTATACCATTTACAGTGTATACTCCCATGTCATAAAGAGCGCCACCTCCCATGACTTTTTGGTATCTCCAATCGGTGCCACCACCTCCTTCATAGCCGGCTTGACTGTCTATTGCTGCCATTTTTCCATAGGGTTTGGATGCCACATAGCTGATAAATGCCTGAGTATTGGGTTCGTGCAGCATTCTGTAGCCTATGCAGAGTTTGAGTTTATTTTTCTCACAAGCATTAATAATATTTTGACATTGATCAGTAGTCATGGCCATCGGTTTTTCCAGCCATAAGTGCTTTCCAGTATTAACAGCAGCTAAAGCGAATCTCTCATGGATACCAGTAGGAGTTACGACATAGATGATATCTATATCATCATTATCAGCTATAAGATGCATGTTGTCATAGTGGTAAATATTATGATCCTTAATTCCATATTTTTTTTGCCATTCGGGAATTTTTTGAGGTGACCCTGTAACGATCCCTCTTAGTTCGCAATATTTTGTGAGCATAAGTGCCGGGGCAAGCAGACCTCTACTATAGTATCCTAAGCCCAACAGTGCTACTCCTAATTTCTTTCGTGGTTTGGCCGCAGTTTTAGGTTTACAAAAAGGATAAGCAGTTGAAGCAGTAAGCAGACTTGAGTATTTTATAAAGTTTCTTCTTTGCATAATGCAGTGTTTGTATCTCTCTTTCAAAATTAATAGGAATAATCATTATTGATCCCATTCTGAAAACATAAAAAATATGTAACTATTCAAGTGGACGCTTTTAAGATAAAAGATTGCTAATTTTTTCCAGATTAGGGTGCCATGCTCTGGACCATATTTTTTTGCTAAATTCAAAAACCCTTGCCTCATTCAGAATTAATATATCAACCAAGCATAACCTATCATTTAAGAATTTAAAAGACAGCATCAGGCACTAATTAAGGCTGGAGTTCATCCAAGAACTCAGAAATAAACTTATTTTTGTTTAAACAGACACCTTCAATTAGATTGATAAATAATGAGCTCAATTAGCATTTTTGAAATATTTAAAATTGGAGTAGGCCCATCTAGTTCTCATACCCTAGGGCCATGGAATGCCGCTTTGGATTTTGTGGATGACATTGTTGACGATTTTGATAGAATACAAATACAGTTGTTCGGTTCGCTATCAAAAACTGGTAAAGGCCATGCTTCCGACGCTGCTCTTATATTAGGTTTGTCAGGGTATAATTATAAGACAATTGAAGTAGATGAAATAGAAAACATTATCAATGAAATAAGGAGAAACCATTCTATTGTAATTAAGAGTAAAAAAGTAAATTTTTCTTACGAGGAAGATTTAATTTTTGAACCTGTCACGCATTCCCTTCATCCTAATACACTGATAATCAGTATTTTCAAAGATAATATTGGCCTTAAATCGTCGGTCTATGCTTCTGTGGGAGGAGGCTTTATAGAGAAAGAAGGAACAACTCATAAAAAACTGGACACAAAAGACCTTCCTTATCCTATAGACAGAGGAAAGGATATTTTAAAATATTCTGATGACCTAGAATGCTCAATTTCAGAGGTGGTGATAAAAAATGAATTGAGTATTAACACCAAGGTAAAAGTCAAAGCTCAAATCGATGAATTAATAGATGCGATGATAGAGAGTGTGTATCGCGGATGTAACCAAGAAGGAATCTTACCAGGGGGATTAAATGTAAAAAGAAGGGCCAAGTCTATGCATTATCAATTAACTAAAAAAGAAGATTTTTCTAGTAAGGAGGAATGGATTGATAATGTTAGAACTTGCAATAAAGGATTCAATGAAGTAAACAAGTGGGTAAGTTGTTTTGCTTTAGCTGTAAATGAGGAAAATGCGGCCATGAGTAGGGTAGTGACTGCTCCTACCAATGGTGCGGCTGGGGTTATACCAGCAGTGATGTTGTACTATTATTTTTTTTGTGATTACAAAGAAAGGAATGAATTGAGGAAGTTTTTATTAACAGCAGGAGAGATAGGATCATTGTTTAAAAAAGGGGCAACAATATCAGCAGCAGTAGGTGGGTGCCAAGCTGAAATAGGCGTTTCCTCAGCTATGGCAGCTGCTGGACTTACAGAAGTGACTGGGGGCAGCCCAAGACAAGTGTTGATGGCGGCTGAGATTGCTATGGAACACCATTTAGGTCTTACATGTGACCCTGTGGGCGGTTTGGTACAAGTACCGTGTATAGAACGAAATGCGATGGGAGCAATAAAGGCTATTACAGCATCTAATCTCGCGCTTTCTAGCGACCCCAAATCTGCTAAAGTGGATATTGATACTATTATTAAAACAATGTGGAATACTGCTCAGGAAATGAATGGTAAGTACAAAGAAACATCAGAAGGTGGCTTGGCTTTCAACCTCCCTGTTTTATATCCAGAATGTTGAATTGAAATCGAAATTGTCATATGATAATTTGTAATATTTGACAATAACCTATTTTATATTCTATCATTGCAATAATAAAAGCATTTTTATATGGCGCTTTCCTGATTACTTCACCTTGGCTGATCTATCACCATTTTTTACCGTACCTCCCAAAGTGTCAGCTATTTGGCATAATCTATGTTATATATTTTAAGATCAGATTGATTTTATACGCATTAATCATCTGGTTTCCTGCCACATTATTCTCATTTTAAGAGGATGATGAGCGATCACACCCGATGTTCTAAAAGAACACAATAAAAGGATATGATCGAAATTAAAATTATACTATTAAGTCTATTGTGCTTTTGTACTTCCCTTTCTGGGCAGGTCGTTTTACCAGATGATGAGATAGAGAGATTTTCTGATACTTGCACCAATGATGTGCAGTATCAGGCATTGAAGGATATTTATTATGCGCTAGACGGGAAAAATTGGATTTTAAACCAATCTTGGGGCATGGATTGCAATTACTGCCAGTGGCCTGGAATAGATTGTAATGAAGCAGGCAAGATCACCCATTTGGCCTTACCTGCAAATAATATGAAAGGCCTCATTCCATCTTCTATTTCAGGTCTTAATTCTTTAAGAATCATAGTATTAGACCAAAATGAAATAGTCGGGCCTCTTCCAGAGGCTATCTATAGTATGAGTGAATTGAGGTTTATTATTTTAAATAATAATAGAATTAATGACACGATAAGCAATGAGATTGAAAATTTGAAAAACCTCAGATGGTTGTTGCTTCATGACAATGAATTTAGTGGAAATATTCCCCCAGAATTGGGGTCGTTAGGCAACCTTTTGATCGTTAATTTAGGCAATAATTTTCTCGAAGGCGAGATTCCTGATGAATTGTCCAGCTTATCAAATTCTAATTACATTGACCTTAGTGGCAATGACCTTAGTGGTTGTATTCCTGAATCTTTCAGGTCGTTTTGCGGTAAAAATGTAGTTTTATCCAGAAACCCGTGCTTATCACATCAAGCCAATTTCTCTAATTTTTGCCTCTCAGACACATGCACTTTCATTCCCGATCAGAATTGCATTTCGTGTGATGATGGTATACAAAATCAAGGTGAAGATGACATTGATTGTGGTGGCCCGTGCACAGCTTGTCCTCCCTGCGATGGAAATATGGAGTACGAAGCCCTCATGTCAATTTACAATAATATGAATGGTGAAAACTGGGATATTAAAATAGGATGGGCCGAAGGATGTGAAATATGTGAATGGTATGGTGTAGAGTGTGATTCAATGAAAAGAGTAACAGGATTATATCTCCCTTTTAATAAACTTAAAAATGAAATTCCAGAAAAAATAGGTAATCTGACTCATCTCAATACCCTGATCTTAGATCAAAACTCTATTGTAGGCATGTTGCCTCAATCAATTTATTCTCTTTCCAATCTTTCGTACTTAATTCTTAGCAACAACAACATATCTGATACTTTATCCAACAAAATAGACCAACTCTCTGGCCTTAAATGGTTGCTTTTAAATAATAACAATATTTATGGAAGGATACCGAAGAATGTTGGTAACCTGTTGAATATCAATCAGTTATTATTAAACAGCAACAACCTTGACGGTGTAATCCCTCCTTCATTGGGTAATTTGAGTAAAGTAAGAAATCTTCATTTGAATGACAACAATCTTAGCGGATGTATTCCTGATACTCTCAGTGCATTCTGTGGTAGAGATATTGACTTGTCTGAGAATATTTGTCTTTCTCATGGAGGATCATTTAGGCGGTTTTGTGCAAGAGAATCATGTACAATCAATATGATCATAGGCTGCGGGACATGTGATGATGGCATTCAAAATCAAGATGAAAAAGGTATAGATTGTGGTGGAGAAGCGTGTGAACCTTGTATTTCATGTTTTGAAATGACTGATTACACACCCCTTATGGCATTCTATGATGCAACGAATGGGCAAGAATGGATGAACAATGAAGGCTGGGGAGAAAATTGTAATTACTGTCAGTGGTATGGTGTGCAGTGTGATAGCATGAAAAAAGTAAAAAATCTACTTTTGCCTTTGAATGGACTTAAAGGTGAACTGCCCACTGATATAACAGAGTTGGATCATTTGGAAGGTCTCATTTTAGACCTTAACGAACTCAAAGGGTCACTTCCTTTTGACATCGGAAATTTATCAAAATTGAAGTTTTTTTCTGTCTCTAGCAATAGAATAGAAGGCAGTATACCTTCGTCAATAGGCAACCTTAAAGAAATGTCATGGCTCTTACTTAATAACAATATGATAAGTGGAGTCATCCCGCCCTCTTTAGCAAACCTTATTACCATAGACCAGTTACTCTTGAGTGGAAATAAACTAATAGGGTCTATTCCTGATTCTCTCGCCTTCCTTCCTAATATTAAAAACATGCACCTCAATGACAATCAACTATCAGGGTGCATACCAGAATCTTTTAGACAATTATGTGGGACTGATGTAAATCTTAGAGATAATATATGCTTATCACACAATGCCGATTTTATTGATTTTTGCAGAAGTATTACAACCTGTGAATTGCCCAAAATTGTAGGTTGCGGAACTTGTAATGATGGTATTCAAAATCAAGATGAGGAAGGTGTCGATTGTGGAGGTTCTTGTGAAAATGAATGTTCCTTATGCCCTGAAACTCCTGATTATGAACCTCTTATAGCTTTATATGAAGCGACTGATGGCGCCAATTGGACCAATAATAGCGGCTGGGCTGATACATGTGACATATGTCAATGGTATGGAGTGGTATGTAACGATGAGGGGCGAGTTAAGAACTTGTTTTTACCGATGAATGGATTAAAAAATAATCTTCCTTCTACTATAGGAGCATTAATTTTTTTAGAAGCTTTGATCATTGATCAAAATGAACTTTCTGGCCCGTTTCCTAAGGAAATAGGACAGTTGACTAATCTCCAGTTTTTATTGGCCAATGATAATGATTTTACAGGTGCGATCCCGACTGAACTAGGAAACTTAGGTAAATTAAAGTGGCTCTTACTTAACAATAATAATTTGACTGATCAAATACCTACATCCCTAGAAAATTTGGTTAGCATAGATCAATTTATTCTGAGTGGAAACAAGCTGATGGGCATGATTCCGGAAGAATTAGGCAACCTCGTAACAGTAAATAATTTTCATTTGAATGATAATCTTTTAGAAGGGTGTATCCCATCTTCTTTTGATGCTTTTTGTGGTAAAGATGTGAAACTTTTTAACAACGAATGTCTATCTCATAATGGAGTATTTGCTATTTTCTGTGCAGGAGATTCGTGTAAAGCAGCATCTTCTGATCTATGTGGCACATGTGACGATGGAGTGCAAAATAATGGAGAAAAAGGAATAGACTGCGGCGGGCCTTGTATGTTTTGTGATGATTGCCCCGAGTCTCCCGATTATTTAGCTCTTATGAATTTTTATAATGCTACTATTGGTGACGATTGGTTGATTAATACAGGGTGGGGAGATACTTGTGATGTATGCTCTTGGTATGGTGTAGAATGTAATGATTCAAATAGAGTCAATAGCATATTTCTTCCATTTAATGGTTTGAAAGGTGAATTGCCAAGCGAGATTGGTGATTTGGAATTTTTGCAAAGCCTATTTCTTGATTTTAATGATATTTCGGGACACATCCCTGATGATATCAGTCGGTTGTCACATTTAGAATTACTCATTCTTACGAGCAACCATTTTACAGGAAGCATCCCAGAATCGATTGGCTCTTTATCTAATCTAAAATGGCTACTTCTTAATAAAAATGAATTGACAGGAGAGATTCCGTCAGTATTAGGATTCTTGAGTAATATGAATAGACTTATTCTCAATGAAAATCATCTAATTGGTAGTATTCCTGCTTCTCTTAGCAACCTTGGAAAGATAGAATTTATGATGCTCCAAACCAATGAACTCAGTGGTTGTATACCTGCAGGACTGTCTGTGTTTTGTGAGAAAAATGTCAGGTTGGATGGTAATGAATGCCTTTCTCATGGCGCTGATTTTATAGCGTTTTGTGATGATCCAGTATGTGATGAAGTGGCAATATGTGAATGTATTGCTCCGAATAAAGAAAGAACTATCTTAAAAGAAATGTTTGATAGCCTTGGTGGCGAAAATTGGTTGAACTCTAGTGGGTGGAAATTAGATTGTGATCATTGTAATTGGTTCGGAGTGACTTGTAATGAAGCAAGGAAAGTAGAAAAAATTGATTTACATCTAAATGAACTTTCTGGTTCTATTCCCGCCTCAATGGGCAATTTATCAGAGTTGACCTTTTTGGATTTGGCAAAAAATCAGATTCAAGGGGCGCTTCCTTCAGAATTAGCAGCGATGTCCAAATTGACTTTTTTAAGGCTGGCAGAAAATAAGATAACAGGAAAAATCCCTGCAACATTTGGTAAAATGACCAGGTTATGGGATTTAAGATTAAACAATAATAAATTGACAGGTTCCATTCCTTCACAATTGGGGAGATTAGACAATTTGTTTAACCTCTATCTTTCATATAATGAATTAGAAGGTAAAATCCCACCCGAAATAGGGGCTCTAGGCAACATATTTCAATTGTCTCTTCAAAACAACATGCTAAGTGGGTGTATACCAGAGTCCTTTATTAATCTTTGTTCATCAAAAATAGATCTGTCAGAAAATCCATGTCTTTCTCATGATGCTGATATCACTAGATTTTGTTCTGATGAAGAATGTGATCTTACAGATATGAAAGATTGTGATATTGATATTATTCTGCCTGGCAATGCGGTAGAAGATATAGAGGCTGAGGTATCAGCGAGAAGTGCTGATCTTTCATTAGAAATCGATATAAAAGAAGGCGATTTAAAAATTTATCCAAATCCAACATCATACAATTTAATAGTGGAGTATCTAGGGATAAAAGAAGGAGCGATGCTACAAATATTTGATGTAAGTGGCAGAAAAGTGTTCTCAGAAATTACCGAAGAAGATTATATGGAGGTTAATGTATCAAATTTAAAATCGGGCTTATACATACTTCAGTTGGTTAATAATAAAGGAGTTATATCAAAGACATTTTTTAAAAAATAATTCGGTCAAAGTGGTTTGCATTAATTAAGCAGAGATCATCTGTTTGTATATCATTGATTTACATGGATCACCGACTTCGGCGAAGGCGAATGTTGAGCCTACTCCGAAAACTTACAAAACCAAAAAAGTTTCTTTTGGCGAAATTTACATTTTACTCAACTCGCTGATACTCATGCATCACCGAATTTCAAAAAATGCAAATTTCATCCAAAATAACTCTTTTTATAAAAAATGTTAGTTTCCAGAGTGGACTCAATGTTAATGATGCATCATCATGCATGCAATTTAACTAGTGCTCTGTCAAGTGTCAAATGACGGGTTGGCTTTGCGCATTATGTGATTCTGAACGAGGCAAAAAACGCAGTCATAGCAGTAGATATGGCGAGTATTTTTAACAAAGAGCAGGTTCAAAAGCCTGCACATCGTGGGAAAATCACTCATTTAGCTCGCTAAAATCGTAAGTTTTCCGCCTTGTTCAGCCTCAAAATATTCATCAAACCCAAATTTTTACGACAGTTAAATCACAGGGCCTTAATACAATGATAAACTATAAGAACAATTAAGGCCAATACTTTATTTGTGATATAAGAGAATCAATGATAGAAAGGATTATGTTCAAGTTTTTTTCCACAAACGTCACACGATAACGGAGCACCAGCACCTCCTTCATGTTCATCAGGACAAACAAAATGCCAAACGCCATCACTGTTTTGAGCTGCTTCTTCATTTGCACTATCAGTATGATAATCTTCATTATGTAGGAGTTCTGCACCACATTTCAAACAGTTGCCTTCCTCTCCTGATCCATGGCCATTAGCACATTTGAAATGCCAAATTCCATTTGGGCTTTGAGATGGGTCATTTGCAGTATTTCTAGGTTTGATATTTTGGTCATATGCGGGGGTTTCTGAAGGATTGTTATTATTAAAGTGATAGGCAGAATTGTGGTGTAATTGTTTGCCACACACAGGGCAGTTGCCTTCATAATCTAAAATGCCACCCACACATCTGTCTGGGCATACATAATGAAATAATATTCCTTCATCATTGGCTGGTTCCCAAGTGCCTGGGAGTGTTCCAGAATCCACTACTTTTTCTTCAGGTTGAGTTATTACTGTATTTGTATCTTCTTTTTTATTACAACCCTCGCCTCCACAACTCATAGCTAATAATGAAAGAGTGACTATGATAATAATATATCTGAAATTCATAGATTGTGTTTTTTCGGATGCGAAAATATGGAATTTAGAGATCACATGGGCGACTAGTTAACATCATATCTTAAAATAGATTTTATCCTTTTTTAATTACTAAGTACTGATTCTAATATATTACTGTTCTAGGAGTTGTATTTTCATACATCTTTGAAATGGCATTGTTGAACTAATCCACCTTACAGTCGGAAGCTACTGCACTGTGAGGACAATCTCTATAGGAAAGTCAAATCTGCGGATCAGTCAACGAAAGCTATTGCCTATCGGCAAGCCGAATACTTAGTGTCTGAACGGAAACTGTCGAATTTTATGAAATAGAATATTTTGGATGAGAATTTAGTTTTTTGAAATTCTGTGATGCCTGAGTATCAGCGAGTTGAAAAAAATTAAAATATCGCCAAAGAACTATTTCTAATTTGATGAATTTTCGTTCAGACACTATTTAGATCCGAACGATCTATTAGCAGTAATATCTGACTGAAAATCGGCTGTCCGACAAAATGTTTACTTTTGTTCAATGCTGTCTTTGTTTGTTTTTCAACTCTAAGATAGCTGTCGCGTTTTGAAATGGGCTCGATTCTTATTTTTTAATCGGACACCATTAGTTATAAACCTATTGCGATCTATCTTGGTTTTTTTACCGCTCAACACGTTACTACATTTAACATGCAGAATTACAAGAATATAAAAATTTTGAAAAGTACTTTTTTTTTACTTTGCATTTCTTCATTATTTTGGATATCAGGATGCCAGGAGAAAAATCCGTCACCTAATCCAGAATTATTAAACATTGAGCTTCTGCGAGGGGATCTTGTTTTATGTAGTGGTAAATCTTTTGGAGAAGTAAGATTTTCCGTTTCGTGCAAATATTCAGTGAGAGAAATTTTTAACCTTGCTGTTTCATTACTGCATTCATTTGAATATCAAGAAGCAGAAAAAGCTTTTGTCAAAGTTTTGGACGTAGATCCTGAATGTGCAATGGCCTATTGGGGAGTAGCAATGAGCATCTATCATGCAGCATGGTTTCCACCTCAGGAAGACGATTTAGTAAGAGCTGCTAAAATTCTGGAAGTTGCTGAACCGATTGCAAAAAATTCTAGAGAAAAAGATTATCTAGATGCGATTGGTGCTTACTATAAAGACTGGGACAAAACAGACCATAAGACCAGGGCAAAAAACTATGAGCAGAAAATGGAACAGATGTATACAAAGTACAAAGATGATACGGAGTCTGCTATTTTTTATGCTTTAGCCCTTTATTCAACTCGAGACAGATCAGGGAAGGAGTACATCAATGAAAAAAAGGCAGGAGAGATATTAAAATCAATTTCTCTGGATCAGCCCGACCATCCCGGGGTCGCTCATTATACAATCCATAATTATGACAACCCTGAATTGGCCCATTTGGCATTGCCTACTGCCAGAAGATATGCGGATATTGCTCCAGGTTCTTCACATGCACAACATATGCCTTCACATATTTTTACTCGGTTGGGATTTTGGGAGGAGTCTATTCAATCCAACATAAATTCAATGAGCGCAGCCCAATGTTATGCCGAACAAACAAAGATCGATGGGATTTGGTTTGAAGAGGTTCATGCTATGGATTATTTGACATATGCCTATTTACAACAAGGCAATAACGCCAAAGCAAATGAATTATACCAGCATTTATTATCCATGAAAAAATTGACGCCACTTAAAGCACTCTATAATTTTGGGGCTATTCCTGCCCGAATATTTTTAGAGAATAAAGACTGGATCAATGCTGCACAGATACGACAACATCCGTCCAATGTAGATTGGGAAAATTTTCCGTGGGAAATTGCAATAACGCATTTTGCAAGAGTATTAGGAGCTGTGCATACCAAAGATATTGAATCTGCAGAAAGGGATTTGAATATTCTCCGATCATTACATCAACAAATAGTGGATAGAAATGACCAATACAATGCAAAGCAGGTTTTGGTTCAGATTAAGGCTTCTGAAGCTTGGATATATTTTGGGAAAGGTGAAAACGACATGGCAATTTCACTTATGCACGAGGCTTCAGTTATGGAAGACAATATTGGGAAACATCCAGTAACTCCCGGAGAAGTACTGCCTGCAAGAGAACTTTTAGGAGACATGTTTTTGATTTTGAATAAACCAAAAGAAGCATTGGAAGCGTATGAATTAGATTTAGGATCACGCCCAAACAGATTTAATGGAATTTGCGGAGCGGCAGTGTCTGCAAAAAATATGGGAGACCAAGAAAAAGCGAAGATGTATTTTAACAGCTTACTAAAATTATCAGAAGGGTCTAATAGTGATAGACTTGAAATCAAGGAAGCCAATGCATTTATAAGCGCTATTTCCGAATTCTAAAGAGTGATGCGCCATACGAATCAGATAACGGCCATCATCACTTCAGATACTTGAGCAGAGTTTTTTTCTTATTCCTGGATACATTAATGTGAGAACCATTGCTCATCCTAACATATCCTCTATCGCCTCTGACATACTGAAGTACTTCGTTCAGATTTATTAGAAAAGAGTGATGCACCAGGATGAAGACCTCATAGTCGCCCAACAGGCTTTTGAATTTCCTTTATTGTCCGGCTTGCGATGATCTTGGGATCATTTTTAAGTATAATGTGAGTATAGTTATCGCCGGCTTCACAGTAGACTATATTGTCAATTGATATCATCTTGAAACCTTCCAAATTAGGGATGGCCAGTTTTTTATGCGTATGTTCTTTCTCGGAAATTTTATCGATCAGGAACTGAAACTGTTCAAATGTTGGTTTTGACCGTTGGGATTCCATTCGTTGCACCGATTGGACCAGCTCTTTGGGGTCTATCGGTTTTAGCAGGTAGTCGAGTGCGCTGTATCGGATTGCCTTGATCGCGTATTGCTGGAAGGCTGTTGTAAAGATGACAGAGACAGGGTTGCTCCGAATCTGCTCCAAGAGGTCAAATCCGTTCATCTCCGGCATTTCGATATCAAGGAAGATTAGATCCGGTTCCAAGTTAGCAATCAGGGGTAGGCTGTCTTGGGCTGATTGGCACTTTCTTAGGATATTTACAGATGGACAATGCGTATTCAAGAGAATCTCTAGGGAAGAGAGGCAATTCTTTTCATCATCGATAAGTATAGCATTGATCATATAAGCAATTCGAGTTTGATATGTACCTTCTGTGCCTTCAGCCTTTCCAAAGGAATCGACAAGGTCGTGTATTTCTACTTTTGATGATGTGTTACTAATGTTTCCAGTTGTCACACTGGCACATAAGGGACTTCCACCCTCTAGAATAGTTAGCTATCTTTCAGGATAGCTACCCATGCTGGGCACACACAATAGGTATCAAATCATAGCACCCTTCGGGATGCTACGCTTGATACCATCACCGTTACTCATGATTAGGAAAACAAAAAGTCAATCAACAAGGCTAAACTTCCATTCTAAATGAAACTTATTTTATATCTGTACGTTATCTGGTACAAATAAAACATTACTCATGAAAGCAATAACAGTTTCAAATTTCAGGGAAAAACTAAAAACCCACTTAGATTCAGTTAGTCAAAATTCTGAAATCATAATAATCCCCAGAAACAATAAAGAGGAGGATGCAGTAATAATTATGTCAATAACTGAATATAATTCAATAAAAGAGACTGAGTATCTTTTAAGTTCGAATGAGAACAGCAAACGGTTAAGAAAGGCTTTGAAAGAAGCAAGGAATGGTCAAACCCGAAAAGTTGATTTGGAAGCCATACAAGTATGAACATAGAATTTACTGAAATAGGCTGGGATGACCTCAATTTTTGGATAGAAAATGATATTTCATTGGTTAAAAAGATAAAAGAACTTGTTGCATCAATAAAACAAACACCAACAAAAGGGGTTGGAAAGCCAGAACCCTTAAAACATGAATTTAAAGGATGTTGGTCTAGAAGGATAAACAGAGAACATCGATTAGTTTATCAAATTTTAGGAAAAAGAGGTGTTGATCAAAAATGTATAATTCTCCAATGTCGATACCACTATGCTAAATGAAATTACCATGAGTAATCGAGTAGACGGCCGTGAGCTATAAAGCCCACGGTACGCCTCTCACACCACCGTACATACGGGTCTCGTATACGGCGGTTCACTAAATCGAAACTTTAAATTTTGAGTAGTAGTCAATCATAGAAAAATAGCCTTTGCATTTGAGCCGAGATAAAGTAATGGTCGTCTTGAGCATGGGGCTTTTAGCCACTGCCCAGCCTCCCATTCTCGTGCGACTCCATGCATATGCCAATCTTTGATCTACTCCTAGTCTAATGAGGTTCTTACGCTTTCGATCAGGCTTTTTCCAGTCATACCAGATACAGTATCGTAGTCGATTTAGCTCATTATTGTTTTTTATTTTTATTGGTATTCGTGAACTCGTTCCTCGTTTCTCAGCCACTCATCTGTATCCGTGCGACGACTCAACATTTATTTACTGGTTAGATCAAGAATAAAGGTGCAAGTATTTATTACAATTTTGTAAATTTTGGTTGAGCTAAAACTCACCAAAATTAAAAACTATAGTTATAGAACAGCCACGAAATAGATAATTTACTATTTTTTCAAATAAGTCTTGAGCCCATTTTCTAAAAAGAAAAAAGAGACCAAAGCCAGAGGAATGCACAATATGGCCCATCCTAGGATGCCATATGCGACTTGTACCCCCATATCCTGAATTCCTAATAATACACTATCAGAAAAGGCTTCCTGAAAATGCGTTAGCGTCAAGGTGGTCATTGAGGCACCAGATATCCATGTGCCAAATTTAATAAATGGAATAATTAGGATCACATGGATAGGCCAAATGCCATAATTAATAAATAAGGCGAGAGGTAGATTCAAACGGAATACAACGGAGAAAGCACCAATAATCCATGTATTGACAATCAACAAAGGCATGATTCCAATAAGGGTACTGATGACAATGGTAAGTGCTAATTGACGAGGAGAAAGCCCTTGCTTAAGAAATCCTCTAATTTTTATATATAAAGCACTGTCTTTAAATTTATTCCACATGGATACATATAATCTGCTCTGCAAGTTACAATTAGAAGATGGTTTTGTTCACTAGGGTTTTATATTATTTTTATAATCTGCTGAAATTGTTTGCGTATTTTTTTTGTAACTACTCAGGTACCATTCAAAGAGAATTAAGTTTGGACTATTCGCATCATAGTTGAGTGTATATTGAGGTTTCTTTTTCAAAGTATCACAAACAGACCGAGGGTACAGAAGACATGTTGGCCAGATTTAAACATAGCTTGTGCCTATCACAAAAAATGTAATTTTTAAGTTCAAAAGCACACCATCTGAGTAGTCACAACTCCTTAAGCTTCTCTTCTTGTAAATACAAATATTTATCCCAAGTGTCTCCGACATATAGGTGCTTTGCTAACTTAGCAGTTACAATTTGTCTAAAAATTAGAAAAAAATAGGGATGGAGTTACAATCACTAATTGTATCATTACTAAATCCACTTTTCTATTTCTGAGTTGAATTCAAAGAATTTTATAATCACATGAATAGAATTAAGTCCATTGATCTTTTGCGAGGTATCGCTGTTTTAGGCATTCTCATTATGAATATTCAGAGCTTTAGTATGCCCAGTTCTGCATATATCAATCCTACGGCATATGGGGATTTAACAGGTATTAATAAATGGGTATGGATGATCAGTCATTTTTTTGCTGATTTGAAATTTATGAGTTTGTTCTCTATTCTTTTTGGTGCAGGCATCATTCTATTAATGGAGAAGTTAGAAGGTAGTGATAAGCCAATCAAGAAAATTTGGTATTCGCGACTTTTTTGGCTTTTAATGTTTGGCTTGGCTCATGCTTTTCTGATTTGGCCTGGAGATATTTTAGTGATGTATGCTATCTGTGGGTTTTTAGCTTATTTTTTAAGAAAAAGGAGTAGTATATTCCTGATGAGGTTGGCTATTGTCTTTTTCTGTTTACCTGTACTTCTCAATATGGTGCAATGGCTAAGTTGGGATTACATACCAGCAGAGGCTATAGAAAATATCAATCACAGTTGGAACCCAGAAACTGAAGAAATAGCCTCCATTGTTACTACATATTCCGAAGGCACTTATATGGAAAGGTTACACCATCGGGTAGGGGAGTACCAAGGTATTTTTATATTTTATTTCCTTTTCACTGGAATATGGAGAATTTTGGCCATGATGCTATTTGGTATGTATTTTTATAAAAAAGGAGCGCTTAGTGCGGAATGGAATACTGCTGCATACAAACGACTTTTTTACATCTCTTTTCCTTTGGCTTTGGTTATCATTTCTACGGGGATATGGTTCAATTTTGATAAAAGTTGGATGGTCCAGCATTCTATGTTTTTAGGAACCAATTTCAACTATGTTGGAAGTTTATTTATGGCCTTTTCTTATTTGGCAATCATTATGCTTTGGTCAAAATCTGATATGTTGCGAGGTGTACAATCTTTATTGCAAAAAGTGGGAAAGATGGCCTTTACTAATTACATTTTAATGTCTGTATTGTGTACGACTTTTTTCAACAGACTGGGATATTTTGGAGATTTTTCTAGAGTGAATCAACTCTTTATGACAATTGTAGTTTGGGCTATAATTTTTGGATTTACCCACCTTTGGATGGCGCGATATAAAATGGGGCCATTGGAGTGGATATGGAGGTCATTGACATATTGGAAAAAGGCAGATATATAGTGTCTGAACGACAACTTATCAAAATTAGAAATGGTTTACTTTTAGACACTATATACGAGGTTTTTCAACCATGAATATAACTCTCTTGCACCAAGAACAAAGTATCACACACCTTAATATTTGTTCTTTTCCCTCAGCTCATCGTTTGATAATATTTCATTATATTACGGAATAACTCTGATTTTTTGGCCTCAATCAGATAAAAAATAACTGCCTCTAAGGTGCGCTAAAATTCATTCTTGGCGCACTAGAAAGAATTGGCAATTTTAATAAAACTTTCTGCATTTAAGCTGGCACCACCTACAAGCCCTCCATCCACATCTTTATTCGCAAATAGTTCAATAGCATTATTGGGTTTTACTGATCCTCCGTAAAGAATGGGTATTTCATCAGCTTTTGCGCTTCCATATTTATCTGCCACCAATGTTCTTATTGCAGCGTGCATATCTTGTGCTTGCTCTGGTGATGCAGTTTCTCCAGTACCTATGGCCCATATAGGCTCATAGGCCAAAATCACATTGTCTAATTTTTCAGGAGAAAGGTGAAATAAACCTCCTTCTAATTGAGATTTTACAAAAGTCTCATGACTTCCTTCTTTTCTTATTTTCAATGGCTCGCCAAAGCAGAAAATTGGTCTAAGGTTATGTTCTAACGCCTTGTCCAATTTAGATGCTAATAATTCATCACTTTCGTGAAAATATTCTCTGCGCTCAGAGTGACCAATTAATACATACTGTACTCCTAAGTCGGTAAGCATTAGTGGGGATATTTCCCCAGTATATGCACCTTTGTCTTCTTTGTACATATTCTGAGCGCCTATTTTTACAAACCCTTCTCCCACTAGAGAAGAAAGGTGAGTAGCAGGAGCGCATATTATCATTTCTATATCATTTGGAATATTTGCAGTCCTAAGATCGGCAATTAATGTTTTTCCTTCTGACACAGTTGTATTCATCTTCCAATTTCCAGCAGCTATTTTGCTTCGCATAATTTGCTTTGTTAATTATGAGTAGTTACTCATACAAAAGAGAATCTTAATGGCATGTCTTATTCTTGAGCCTACTCCGAAAACACACAAAATCAAAAAAGTTTCTTTTGGCGATCTTTATATTTTTTTCAATTAGCTGATACTCAGGCATCACAGAATCTCAATAAATGTAAATCTCACCCAAAACAACTCATTTTGTGAAAAATGTCTGTTCCCGGAGTGGACTCAATCTTCTGATTGATAATTTATTTGTTTGTCATTCCTTTTCGGATTTTCAATTGTTCCACTCTACTTTCAAAAGTGCCACATTTTTTTTAGTTATTATATTTTTGGTAAATACTAAACTAAGTTAATCACGTCACGAAAAAACTACCATATTGGTTGTAATTTAAAATGTCGTATATAGCCCATTGATTGTGTGATATTCTGCAAAAGGTAACCTGAGCTCTTTGCTAAAACACAAATTAAATTGCATCCACCATATTTACAGACACTATTTATGCCAATATTATATTGCAAGTAAACACATTTTGTATTGTAATTTTTAACAATGATAATTCTATATAGATTGTAGGCAATTATTATTTTAATAGAATTAACTTTTTAACGACTTTTGTAGTACTTAGCAGCTGAACGAAAATTAACTAATTTCTTACTAAGAATTATTTTTAATGTTACTATTTTTTTTGACAATCAACGATGCTTGAATGCCATTGATTTGACAAAAATGACAATACCACTTAAATCACCAATTTTCATTTTGATTAATTTTCGTTTATTTACTTCTTAATCAATGGAAAACAATATCCCTTACATACAACGAGATATTAGCTGGCTCTCTTTTAATTACAGAGTGCTTCAGGAAGCTAAAGATTTAAGAGTTCCTTTAATGGAAAGGATTAAATTTCTAGCTATATATTCTTCTAACTTGGATGAATTTTTCAGAGTAAGAGTAGCCAATCACCGCAACTTAGTAAAGGCCGGCAAAAAGGCTCAAAAAAAGGTTGATTTTGATCCAGAAAAAATCCTTATTGAGATTTTGAGAATACTCAAGGTTCAGCAAGAAGAGTTTAGTGAAATTTATAATGAAATAATTAAAAAACTCAAAGATCACAATGTCAATGTAATAAGAAGAGGAAATTTATCAAAAAAGCAAAAAGAATATATTGAAAAATATTTTTACAATACCCTCTTACCTTATATACAACCCATCCTATTGGATGGTGATAAAATAAAACCATTTCTCACAAATGCTTCTATCTATTTGGCTGTAGAGTTAGAAGATAAGGACATCCTTGGCGATCGCAAGTATGCTCTTATCAAAGTGCCTTCTCAAGTAGATCGATTTTTAGAAATACCAAGTAAAAAAGACAGTAAAATGAAGACTGTTATTGTCTTAGATGATATCATTAGGCATTCTATTAAAGGGACATTTCCTGGCTACAATATTATACAATCCTACTCAATAAAACTTACCAGAGACGCTGAACTATATATAGATGATGAATTTAGCGGAAATCTTATAGCCAAAATAAAAGAAGGTCTAAAAAAGAGAAATATAGGGGAAGCATCAAGAATGGTATATGATCGTAGTATGTCAAAAGCCCTATTGCGGACATTGACCAAAGTATTCAGCCTGTCAGAACTCGATCTTTTGCCCGAAGGCAGATATCATAATAATTTTGATTTTTTTAAATTTCCCACTTTTGGAAAAAAACACCTTATTGACCAAGATCTTCCTCAGATTCATTATCCTAAGTTAGAAGGCAGCAAAATATGGTCAAATGTTAGGAAGAAGGATCATCTCATTCACGTACCTTATCATTCTTATCAATCTGTTATTAATTTTTTTGAGCAAGCTGCTATTGACCCAAATGTATCTCACATAAAAATCACTCAATATAGAGTGGCCAAGAAATCAAGAATTATGGCCGCACTTATGAAAGCTGTAAAGAATGGGAAACAGGTGTTCGTTTTTATTGAAATAAAAGCAAGATTTGATGAAGAGGCGAATTTAGATTGGGGAGAAAAATTGGAAGAAGCTGGTGTAAAGGTACAATACAGTATACCTGGTATAAAGGTGCATTCCAAACTTGGCTTGATAATAAGAAAAGAAGGCGATAAAACAACTACTTATGCTTATATAAGTACCGGTAATTTTCATGAAAAAACTGCAAAACTATACAGTGATGTGGGCCTTTTTACAGCCAATAGAAAATTGACTAAAGAATGTTTAAGGCTTTTCAATGTGTTGGAAACAAAGAAATTA
This sequence comes from Saprospiraceae bacterium, assembly GCA_036479115.1. Classification (GTDB taxonomy): domain Bacteria; phylum Bacteroidota; class Bacteroidia; order Chitinophagales; family Saprospiraceae; genus UBA7328. The sequence continues at coordinate 42,864 of JAZGFD010000037.1, forward strand.
AAAAATGAAAAATTTAAGCATTTAGGTATAGGGAAATTTAATCTGAATAAGATACTTGAAGATCACATTGAGGCCGCGATAGCATCGTCTAAATTAGGTGAAAAATCAGAAATTTTTCTCAAAATGAACAGCCTCCAGGATGAAGGAATGATAAGAAAACTTTATGAGGCAAGTCAAGAAGGTGTAAAAATAAATCTTATCATTCGTGGTATTTGCTCTATTGTAGGAGGTATGCCTGAGTATAGTGATAATATAGACGCTCTAAGTATTGTAGATAGATATCTCGAACATGCTAGAATTTTTATTTTTATATATGCTCAAGAAAAACATTACTATATTTCTTCTGCTGATTGGATGTATCGAAACCTTCACAGACGTATAGAAATGATCACTCCTGTATATGATGAAACCATACAACAACATTTGCAAGAATTGGTAAATATTCAGATAAGAGATAACGTAAAATCGAGATCACTTAATCATACAGAATTGAATACATATAGAACTTCTGAATCAGATCTTTTGACCCAAGCACAAATAGAAACTTACTATTATATTAAAAGAATTACTGAAGGAATCTAATATTGAGGAGGTTATTATAAAACGGCGTGATTTATCAATTGATGTGATTTTTAGACCTGCCTGCCAAATAGGCTGGAAAAGGTTGTTCTTCTTTTTTAGCAAGGCAAGTATTGAAATTAATAGCCACATTTATACCAAATCTATTTTCTAGGTTGGAAAACTTGATTAGGTTATTATATCTTCGATTTGAGACAGAAATACCGAAGTGCAATGTTAAAATTGCTTTTTGACCAGAATGGTTATCGACAGAATAATTTATTCAAAATTGGCTCCATCTGAGTAGTTACCAAAACAGTATTAATTATTATGATAAAAAACATCTCGCCTATAGACGGACGTTATAAGTCTAAGACCAAAGATTTGGAAGAGTATTTCTCAGAGTATGCTCTTATTAAGTACCGTGTGAAGGTGGAAATTGAATATTTTATTAAACTATTGAATACAATAGAAAATAAAGATATACTCAGCCCCGATACGCTCAAAATGCTTAGATCTCTTTATAAAAATTTTTCTGATCAAGATGCCAATAGGGTGAAAGAGATCGAAAAAGTGACCAACCATGATGTAAAAGCCGTAGAGTATTTTATCAAGGAAAAACTCGCTAAAAGTGTTCTAAAAGGTCAAGTAGAATACATCCATTTTGCCCTCACTTCGCAGGATATCAATAATACCTGTTTACCACTTTTGCTAAAAGAGGGTTTGAAAAATGTAGTTATTCCACTTATTAAAGAAGTGAATAATACTATAAAAGACAAGGCTATTCAGTACATAGATGTTCCTTTGTTGGCTCGTACTCATGGCCAACCTGCATCTCCTACAGGCATGGGCAAAGAATTAATGGTATACGTGGAAAGATTAGAAGCGCAGATAAATAATTTAGAATCTATCGACATTAAAGCTAAATTTGGCGGTGCTACAGGTAATTTTAATGCCCATCTTATCGCTTACCCTGATATTAATTGGCTTGTTTTTGGTGATGAGTTTGTAAGTGAATTAGGACTTACCAGAGCACAATATACAACGCAGATTGCTCATTATGACTCTTTGTCTGAAGTGTTTCATGCCTTGTCACGAATTGATACTATTCTTATTGACTTTTGTCGTGATATTTGGACGTATGTCTCAATGAATTATTTTACTCAAAAGGTAATTGCCAATGAAGTGGGTAGTTCTGCTATGCCCCATAAAGTTAATCCTATTGATTTTGAAAATGCCGAGGGAAACTTAGGAATTGCAAATGCAATTATGAATCACCTCGCTTCCAAACTACCTATTAGTAGGCTACAGAGAGACCTTACCGATAGCACAGTGACGAGAAACTTTGGCACACCGCTAGGGCATATGGTCATAGCCCTAAAAAGCATCCTGAAAGGAATAAGTAAACTTGAGATTAACAAGGTGAAAATATCAGAAGACCTAGAAGAGAATTGGGCTGTAGTTGCTGAAGGCATTCAAAACATTCTCAGAAGAGAAAAATATCCTAAGCCATACGAGGCCTTAAAGGATTTCTCCAGAGGCAAAGACTCTCTAACAAAAGCAAATTTTATGGAATTTATAGATAGTCTAGAAGTAAGCGACAATATAAAGTCTGAGCTAAAAGCAATTACTCCTTTTAATTATGTAGGGTATGCTCTAGTGCACTGTCAAGTGTTAAATGACGGGTAGGCTTTGCGCATAATTTGATCCTGAACGAGGCGAAAAACGCTGTCATAGCAGTAGATATGGCGAGTATTTTTAACAAAGAGCAGGTTCAAAAGATGCCAAAGTTACCCGTCAATTTATCCTTGACAGAAGAACTAGTGCTCTGTCAAGCTATTACTGATGGGTGATTTGGAATCTTTTAAGCCTGCACAGTCTTTTTAAGACCGGTAATGATATATGCCTTTGTCGTCAGTGATCGCAATCTCAACTCCTTCATGACGCTTCACTCGGCCAATAATTCTAGCATCAATATTCATTAACTTTGATATCTCAATAAGATCCTCTGCAGTTTTTTTATCTGTATAAATTTCCAATCGATGACCCATATTAAATACTTGATACATCTCTTTTCGTGATGTGCCACTTTGCTTTTCTATCATTTGGAATAGAGGTGGAATTGGAAATAAATTATCCTTTATCACTTTTTTATCTTTTACAAATTTTCCAACTTTTGTTTGAGCTCCACCAGTGCAATGAATAATTCCGTTAATGGAATGTTTGTAAGTTTTAATTATCTTTTTTAGCAAAGGGAGATAAGTCCTTGTAGGAGATAAAACCAACTTGCCTACAGTGCTTACGCCATACCCATCTATTTCTATTTTGTCATCGACGGCTTTATTTCCACAAAAAATTAATTCTTTAGGAACATAAGGATCATAACTTTCAGGGTATTTATCCATATATGCTTTATGAAATACATCATGTCGAGCAGAAGTCAACCCATTACTGCCCATTCCTCCATTGTATTCATCTTCATATGTAGCTTGGCCATAAGATGCGAAGCCTACAATTACATCACCATCTTTAATTTTAATGTCAATAACATCTTCTTTTTTCATTCTTCCGAATGCCGTAAAACCGATATCAATTGTTCTTACTATGTCTCCAACATCCGCGGTTTCACCTCCTGCTAAAGTTACCTTCACGCCATACTTTTCCATTCTGGCTAAGAAGATCTCTGTACCTTGTATTACCTCTTTCAATACCTCTGCACTTATCTGTTTTTTATTGCGCCCTATTGTGGATGAGATAATGATATCATCAATACACCCGACACAAGCCATATCATCTAGATTCATCACAATTGAATCTTGTACTACGCCTTTCCATACTGACAAATCACCCGTTTCCTTCCAGTAAATATAAGCAAGGCTGGTTTTTGTACCTGCGGTATCAGCATGCATAATATTACAATAGTCAGGATCACGAGCTACTATATCAGGTAAAATTTTACAAAAAGCATTGGGATATAAGCCTTTGTACATTCCTTTTATTGCAGAATGCACTTCACTTTTATTTGCGGATACACCGCGCTTATCATACTTTAAAGTTTCACTCATAATCAGTTGTCATACTATTCTGGGATCAAGATATCTGTATAAGAAATCTATTGTTATATTTATTATAATAAAAAATACTGTACTTATTAAAATTGCACCCAAAACTACAGGAATATCAAAATTTAAAAGAGCATTTATTGTAGTATATCCCAATCCTTTATAACTAAATACGTATTCAACAAAGAAGGCCCCGGTAAGCAATGAAGCAAACCATCCCGATAAGGCTGTTATTATTGGATTAAGAGCATTTCTGATCAAATGTTTAACAACCAATCGAAATCTCGATATTCCTTTCGCTCTTAAGGTTTTAACGAAAGGTTGCTCCATTATTTCGTTCATTGAGTTTCTCATTAACTGTGTAATAACGGCCACGGGTCTAATTGCTAATGCCATACAAGGCAGTAATATATTTTTCCAAACCTTCTTTTCATTTCCAAAATCATCCAATTCCCACAAACTACCTTGGAGGTTTAGACCTGTCCAATCCCTTAGATAATAGCCAAATATCAATGCAAAAAACATTGCTGAAACATAACTCGGTACTGAGTACCCTAAAGTAGAAAAACTTATAATTAAATCATCCCACAATGTGCCTCTCACCAGAGAAGATGTCACCCCTAATGATATCCCTATCAATGCAGCAATAATAATAGACAGACTGGCTAGAATAATAGTGTTTGGTAGAGCTAATAGAAGTATGGAAATTACACTTCTTCCTGTCTGAAATGACTCTCTGAGATATGGCCATTTTATTACCAAATGATACTTGTCACCACTGATTATTATTCTCCCATTAAACGGAAGATCATTCCATCTTACTGGTGAGACCATTGCTACTGGACTTATATCACTCAGATATAGTAATATTTGTTGCCTCAATGGAAGATCGAGGCCAAGTTGTTTCTTTTTTAGTTCTACAGTCTCTTCATCCATTCGCTGACCAAAAGTCAAACGAGTAGGATCTATTGGAGAAGAATAAATGATGGATGTGATCAAGACAATAACCAGAGTCAAAACGACCACACTATTAATGATACTTTTAATGGTGTAACTGAACATTTTATGGTATGATTATATTTCCTTTATAGTTACCTTTGAAGTAAAGTTAATTTTATTCTTTAATCACGAAGAAGTTATTCAATAAACGTTTCTTTAATGTCTATATGCAAATCATTGATCCTTAGATATTTAGTAACTATTCATGCGGTATAAATTTTGAGTTTCCAGAGTGGGCTCAATTTTGGTAAAAAAAACTCTTATATCGTTATACGGCAGATATTTTAGTCTGAATAGGCCTGCTATTAAGATAAAATGGGTCTTGTCTAGCAATAAAATAGCAATTTTTTACTTGCTTTTTGGCAGACTGATCTCAAAAGCACATCATCTGAGTAGTAACCATATTTATATTCTTTTTTTTCGCCATAGATTCAGTCGAGAAAATTTAAAAAATTCATAATATTTAAAACAAAATTGCATAATGATCAGTAACGTCACCTCTCGAAATTTTAAAGAAATTCCTCAGTTTTCTGCTAAAGACATTATGTATCAAACAGGAGATGATGCCTATAATGGGTTTTATAAATATTCAGCTCACATAGAATCGTTTCAAGAAGCGATAGCACAAAGGAAAAATCATGATGTAGATAGAAGACTATTGGCAGATGTATTATTGCAGCAGTACAGCAAGAATAATCCATCAAAAAACATTATATCTAAGATTAAATCTCTAGAAAACTCCAATACTTTCACTATTACCACTGCTCACCAACCTGTATTACTGTTAGGGCCACTATATATGGTTTATAAAATACTTTCTACTATAAGCCTCTGCAATTCACTTAAGAAGCATTATCCAGAATACAACTTTGTCCCTATTTTTGTGAGTGGAGGAGAAGATCATGATTTGGATGAAGTAGCGACTATGCATATTTTTAATAAGGACATTACATGGCACTCAAATCAAACTGGTTCTGTAGGCAGGATGAAATTAGATGGTATTGAGAAAGTAATAGACCAAGTAAGCGGTCTATTTGGCCAGACACCATTCGCTACGGAGTTGTCTAATATTATTAAACAATCCTTTAGTGCCGCTAATAGTTATGGAGAATTTAATACCAATTTATATAAATCACTTTTTAGCGACTTAGGTCTCATTGTACTAAATATGGATGATGAAAAGCTAAAAGAACGATTTTTACCTTATGCAATAAAAGAAATAGAAGATAAAATATCACATAAAGAAGTGACCTCAACGCAAGAAAAATTAGCGGAGAAAGGAATCAAAGCTCAAGCTCATGTGAGAGATATTAATCTTTTTTACCTCACAAAAGGGAGTAGAGAACGCATAATAGAAATTGATAAAAATTATGCAATCGGCGATCAAAAATATTCTAAAGAAGAATTAATCAATCTTTTAAAACAAAACCCGGGAGCCGTCAGTCCTAATGTGGTAATGAGGCCGATTTACCAAGAAATTATCCTTCCTAATTTAGCCTATGTAGGAGGTGGTGGTGAGATTGCTTACTGGCTAGAAAGAAAGTCACAGTTTGAAAAATTCAATGTTTCATATCCCATCCTAGTGAGACGAAATTCTGCTTTGATAGTGGCAAGTGGGGTACAGAAACAAATGAATAAATTGGGCTTAGAAGTATCGGCCTATTTCAAAAGTCAACATGATCTTACAAAGTATTATTTAAGCCAAAATACAGAAAGTGATTACAGCTTGTCACAAGAAAGCGGTGAGCTACAGTCTTTCTTTAATGATCTGGCTCGAAAGGTTAAGATAGTAGACCCCAGCTTAGAAAAGTATACTCTCGCAGAAGGGGCCAAACAATTAAAAGTGCTGAAAAATATAAGTGGCAGAATGACAAAAGCCGCTAAAGTTAAAAATGAAATTCATTTAAAAAAGCTAGAAAATATAAAATTAAGGCTATTCCCACTAGGTACAATGCAAGAACGGTATGATAATTTTATACCTTATTATCTTAAATACGGCAAAGAGTGGTTAGGCGTATTGTTAGAACATTTAGATCCTTTGAATAAGGATTTTTTAATCCTAGAAGAATAATCTGACTCAAGCGTCTCAATGAGTGATAGGATTAGTAGATAATATATCAGCGTATTTGCTCTATTTCTTAGAAAAGAAAAATAGAAGATCACCTATTTTTTCCTTTAAATCCTGTCTATCAACTATAAAATCAAGAAACCCATGTTCTAATAAAAATTCAGATCGCTGAAACCCTTCTGGAAGGTCTCGTTTTATAGTTTCTTTGATTACGCGAGGCCCCGCGAATCCAATTAAAGCATTTGGCTCGGCAAAATTGATATCTCCCAACATTGCATAAGATGCTGTAACGCCACCAGTAGTAGGGTCAGTGAGAAAACTAAAATAGGGGACACCTGATCTTGATAACTCGGCTAGTTTCACAGCTGTTTTTGCCATTTGCATTAAGCTAAAGGCTGATTCCATCATTCGGGCACCACCTGATTTAGAAATGATCATGAGTGGCGTCTTGTTCTTTATGGCATAGTCCACTGCCTTTGATATTTTTTCACCTACTACACTCCCCATTGATCCACCGATGAAGGCAAAATCCATCGCGGCAATGATAATAGGTTTTCTCTTAATTTTACCAATGGCTACAGTAAGGGCATCATTAAGAGTAGTAGTACTATTGGCTTTTTCTAACCTTTCGTCGTAATTTTTAACATCTTGGAAATCGAGAAAATTATAGGAGAAAATATTGGTATACAGTTCTTTATATCTACCATCAAATAATAAATCAAAATAATCAAAAGAACCAATTCTGATGTGGTGATTACATCCTGGACATTTGAGAAAATTGTTAGATAATTCCTTTACTGTAATGGTTTTACCACAGCCTTTACACTTCTCCCACACGCCATCAGGAACTTCTTTTTTTAGGGTAGTAGAAGTCTGAATTCCTTCACTTAATCTTTTAAACCAGCCCATTTTCTTTCATTATATAATCTAGAGAAATGGGATTATAATTTGCGATGTAAAACTATAAAATTTTGATGATTCATACACTCCTTCATACAATTAATTTACTCCTCCTGTTGTAATAGATTGGTAAGCAATTATTGTGACTGTTAAAGCAGGGATTTTTTTAAAACCTTATTAAGTACCCCAAATACCTAATTTTGAGTTCACTCGAAAAACTCACAAAATCAAAAAAGTATAATTCGACAAGCTCTGCATAAACACTTTGGCAAGCTCTGCATAAAGCACTTGGTGAACTTTGCATTTTTTTTCAACTCGCTGGTAGTCAGGCCTCACCGAATCTGCAAAAATGCAAATTCCATCCAAAAAAATTCTTTTTGTTGAAAAAATTGTTAGTTTCCAAAGTAGGCTCAAATTTTAATTATTTGTAGGTGTAGTTTTTTACAGTACGTATGAAACTTTTCACTTTATCTACAGAAGTATCTGGATATACGCCATGTCCTAGATTAGCTATATAATTACGACCAAAAGAATTGATCATTTTCTCAGTAGCAATGACTATTTCTTCCTCAGAAGCATAGAGTTGACAGGGGTCTAAATTTCCTTGTAAAAGCCTATTTTTCCCCATTTTGGTGCGTGCATATGTTGCATCCGTACTCCATCCTAATCCCAGACAGTCGAATGCTTGAGAATTACTAAAATCATCGTAGGAGAACCAAGCTCCTTTTGGAAAAAAAATGGTTGGGACATCAGGAAATTCTCTAAGAATGGCTTCTGCATATGGCCATGCAAATTCTCGATATATTTTAGCATCGAGTAAGCCAGACCATGAATCAAACAATTGGATCACATCTATACCGCTATTCACTTTTTGTTTTAAATAATGGATGGTACTAGAGGTGATTTTTGACATTAAATTATGTGCCAGTTTTGGCTCCTGATATATCATCTTTTTTGCCTCAGAAAAAGTTTTACTACCACTTCCCTCTATCATGTATGCAAAAATAGTCCATGGGGCACCTGCAAAACCAATTAATGGCACCGTACCATTAAGTACTTCTTTTGTTTTCTTTATTGAGTCAAATACATATTCAAGCCTTTCGGGTATTGCATCACCTTCTTTTAGTATATCAATGTCACTCTGGGATTTAATTTTCTTGTCAAATTGCGGCCCCTTCTTTTCGATGATTTCATAATTCAGCCCCATCGCTTCTGGAACCACCAAAATATCAGAGAATATTATTGCAGCATCTACGCCCAATATGTCAACAGGCTCAACGGTGGCTTCGGCTATCCAATCGGGTTGTGTAACCAGTTTTTTAAATGAGCCCGCTTTGGCCCTTATTTTTCTATAATTAGGCAATATTCTTCCTGCTTGGCGCATCACCCATACTGGAGGCCTTTCGACTTTTTCACCTTTTAGAGTCCTTAACAAAAGATCATTCTGAATCATTTGGTTCTTTGTTTTAAATTGCGGCAAATATATCATTTAAAGCCCTTAAATTATGAAGGTCACTATAATCGGATATGGTAAAATGGGAAAGTCATTGGAACGCTTACTTAAAAATACAGAACACGAAATCGTGGCGATTTCGGATGGTAAGCATAGCAATGAATTGGTATCCAAACTAGCTAAAGCAGATGTAGCCATAGATTTTACTACACCCGAAACAGCATATGGAAACATTATGACTTGTGTAATGAAAAAAGTGCCAATAGTATCTGGCACTACGGGTTGGTTAGATAAATATGATGAAGTAGTAAAGGCTGTGATTAAAGAAGATGCTTCATTCTTCTACGCTTCAAATTTTAGTATAGGGGTCAATATCTTCTATCAATTGAATAAGTATCTTGCTCAATTAATGAATAATTTTCCTAATTATGATGTAATGTTGGAGGAGATACATCACACTATTAAAAAAGATTTTCCAAGTGGCACGGCTTTGACAATAGCAGAAGATATTTTAAGCAAAATAGATAGGAAAAATGGTTGGGAGAGTAATACTATCGGAGAAATGGACAAACTATCCGTTTATTCTAAAAGAATAGGTAAAGTTTTCGGAGCTCATGAAGTACAATATCACAATTCAATCGATGTGATTAAGCTCTCGCACGAAGCTTTCGGAAGAGAGGGTTTTGCCATTGGGGCAATATCTGCGGCTGAATGGCTAATAGGAAAGAAAGGTGTATATGGCATGAATGAAATGCTGAGCATAAGTGGCAACTAGAAATTTTTATATTTACCAGCTGAACTTGTTTGTATATCCATCTAATTAGGTGTATTTTAAATGGTTGCTTAGTCACAATATTTGTTGACAAGAATTTCGCCAAAGCTAGCTGTACCTTAATAGTATAGCTGACATAATGTTACTTTTCTGATGTAATTAGCGACAATCTGAAATGCACTCATTGCATTTGAGTTTGTTTTGATTAAAATATATTTGTATACTAATATTTTATTTGTATTTAAAACGTGATAAGCCAAAATTCCATAGCACAAGTCATTGAAGTTGCCCATATAGAAGATGTGATCAATGACTTTGTCTCACTTAAAAAACGAGGTGTCAATATGTTGGGGTTATGCCCTTTTCACAATGAAAAAACACCATCGTTCACAGTTTCACCTACTAAAAATTTATACAAATGTTTTGGTTGTGGCAAAGGAGGAAATGCCGTCACATTCATCATGGAACATGAGAATTATTCTTTTCCAGAAACTATAAGGTATCTGGCTCAAAAATATGGAATCGAAATAGAAGAAACTGTACAAACGGAGAAAGACAAAGAAGACATTCAACAAAAAGAAAGTCTATTCATAATAAATGAATATGCCAAAAGATTTTTTCATGAATCGTTGCTTAATTCTGATGAAGGAAAAAGTGTAGGGCTAAGTTATTTCACAAATAGAGGAATTCTTCCTAAAACTATTATAGAGTTTCACTTAGGATACTCCCCGAGTGACTCTAAAACTTTAGTCAAAAAGGCAGAGAAAGATGGTTATAAATCTGAGTATCTTGAAACATTAGGGTTAAAATCAAAAAATGGATATGACTTTTTTAGGTCTAGAGTAATATTTCCTATCACAAACCTCTCAGGAAAAGTCATTGGTTTTGGCGGACGTACCTTGTCATCTGATAAAAAAGTACCCAAATATCTCAATTCTCCAGAATCAGAGATATATAAAAAGAGCAAATCACTATATGGTATTTTTCAAGCCAAAAACCAAATTCGCAGAGAAGATAATTGCTACCTTGTGGAGGGATATACTGATGTCTTAAGCCTTTTCCAAAATGATGTTAAAAATGTAGTTGCCTCTTCTGGCACTTCACTCACGTCGGGTCAATTGCGAGTGATAAAAAGGTTTTGTAGTAACATTACCTTCTTATACGATGGGGATAGTGCTGGTCAAAAAGCAGCCTTACGAGGACTGCCTTTGGCTTTAGATGAGGATCTCAATGTTAAGATCGTACCACTTGATGAAAAACAAGATCCTGATTCTCTGGTACAGGAGATGGGAGCTACTGCGTTTCAAGAATACATTTCAGATAAGAAAGAGGATTTTATTATATATCATGCCAAATGGATAGCTGATCATTATAAGAGCCTTCCTATCGAAAAAAGCACGGCAATAAAAGCACTTATAGAAACTCTGGCCCATCTAAAAGATACTATAAAAAGGTCATTTTATATAAAGGAAATAGGAATAATCCTGTCTTTAGATGAAGGATCAATAATCGCGGAGTTAAATAAAAACATTAGAAAACAGATTTCAAAGAAAAAGAGAGAAACATATGACAGGAAGCCACAGAACGATGAAGATGATTTTGTATTAAAAAAGCCACTTTCACCTACTCAAAATCTCAAAATAGATGAAAAAGATTTCTATCAAGAAAAAGACATAATAAGAATACTAATCCATGATGGCAAAAAGAGGATGACTGAGCACGATTGCACTGTTGCAGAATTCATAATAGAAAATATTAAAGAAATTATTGATTCATTTGGAGATGAAACATTTAAAAAAATTCTAAAGGAGTATCAAAATAATATCACCAAAGGAGAAGAAGGATTTGATATCAATCATTATATTAATCATTCTGATACTAAAATCCAACAAGTATATTTAAACCTTGCAGAATCTCCTTATTCATATGCAAATTGGTCAGAAAATGGGGTAGAACTACAAACGCAGAAAAATATAGATGAGAATCACGAAAGAGATAGCGAACAAGCTCTTTTGAGATATTTGCTAAGAAAAATGTCAATGCAAGTAAATGAATTACAAGAAAAAATTAAAGACACATCTATTGATGATCATAAAAAAGTTATCCTGATTAAAACTTACCATAAAATATTAGAACATAGAAAAGGAATAGCTGATAGCCTTGGTACAATTGTACTCTAAATTAGCATAACAAAATCATGACATTTGGGATGGGAGCAATTCAGAATGTCGTTTTCGCAATGAAGTTATTAGACCTTTTGCAGAATATGACTCAATCATAGGGCTTTATTAGCCCTTTTAAATTACATTCTGTGGGGTTTGCAGAATTTAGGCTAAATTATTTTTCACAGACAAATCAATTTTTTCAAACAAAGTAACAGTTAATAATAAATAGTATCTGAACGAAATCACATAAATTTCAGACATAACAAGTTGAATATCTGAGAAATACTTCTTGAATTATATCATTTTTTTTACATAAAAAGTGACGAATATCCCATATATTTAGAATTATGTTATGTGTATTTGGGTGATTGTCAGCATTTGGCCTGATTCTCTAACAAATTATTCAAGAAAATATTAAAACTTTCATCCATGAAAAAGTGATTAGAACAAATGCCATTCCTTTTTCATTTACTTTTTGAATGGCTCAAAAAGCAACAAAAAACCTTAGTACTCTAAAAATAAAGCATAATACCCTTTAGACTGGTTCTTTTTTCATTGCTTTTCGTTTGAAAAACCCTCATTATACTTTGGTATAACTCCGGGTTTTCAAGCCTCAATCAGATAAAAAAATAACTGCCTCTTAAGCGCACTATGCTTCATTCTCAGAGTACTGCCCTCAATAGATTTCTTAACGTGATTTCAATACATTTTTACTAAACAGAACAAAGCTCACATTTGGCTTTACATTTCTATTTTATTCATCCTTGATTATCAATAGAGTGTGATGTGTTATCACATTGATTTT
>JAZGFD010000038.1:0-14748 GCA_036479115.1 Saprospiraceae bacterium
GACCTTTATAGATTTTAGTAATTTCGATGCATTTTTAGGTTAAGAACAGAACATTTGTTCGAGCAATATCAATGTGATAATACATCACACTCTATTGATAATCAAGGATGAATAAAATAGAAATGTATAGCCAAATGCGAGTTTTGTTCTGTTTAGTAAAAATGTATTGAAATCACGTTAAGAAATCTATTTAGGCGTGGGTTTTTTGTTACTTTTTGAGCCATTCAAAAAGTAAATGAAAAAGGAATTGCATTTGTTCTAATCCCTTTTTCATGGATAAAAGTTCTAATATTTTTTTGAATAATTTGCTAGAGAATCAAGACAAATGCTGACAATCAGCCAAATACATATATATTAATTTAATATATATTAAATATTTACTATTTTTTATGGAATAGAAATGATAAAATTCAAGAGGTACTTCTCAGATATTCAACGTGTTATGTCTGAGGTTATGTGATTTCGTTCAGACACTATGTACTCAATATTGTAATCATCATTGAAAGGTTGAAGGCCTTTGGAAGAATAGCCAAGGGCTACGGCTTGGTTGAGAAACTATTGTTGTGTTTTGCCGAATTCAACAATTCTCATTCTATCACTATATCATAATAATTATTCCTTAAGACTTTCTAACACAGCTCTTTTGTAACTTACGCCAATAGGGATTTCTTTGTTATTAATTTCTACGTCGTGATTGGTAAATGCATTGATTTTTGAGGTGTTCACGATATATGATCGATGTATTCTTAGAAAACAAGAGGGTAGTAAACCTTCAAAGTGAGAAATAGTGCCTTTGGTTATGATGTTCTTTTTTAGGATATGAATCCTCACATAATCTTTTATACTTTCTAGGTATAGAATATCATCAAAGTACACTTTAAAATTTTTTTTATCGGCATAGATAAACATAGAGCCTCGTGGCTTTGCAGATGACCCAGATTCTATCCTAGGCATGTTATTATTGTTTGCAAGTCTCAAATACTTATTCACTGATTTGAAGAATCTTTGAAATGATATGGGTTTTAAAAGATAATCTAAAATATCTAATTCATATCCTTCTATGGCATATTCGCGATAAGCTGTGGTTACAATCACCTTAATGCCTTTTTTTATTGTTTTCACAAGTTCTAATCCATTGAGGTCTGGCATTTCAATGTCCAAAAATATAAGGTCTATTTCTTGTTTAGTAATGACGCTGAATGCATCCATGGCCGTTGAGCAAGTAGTGATCAGTTCTAATCCATCCACCTGCTGTATATATTCCTTGAGTATATCAATTGCTAGAGGTTCATCATCTACTACAAGGCATCTTACCTTTTTTGTCATAGCTTAATTGTGAGTTTTACATCATAATATATATCTGTTTCAATCACCACTAAACTGTGCCGTTTGGGATATAAAAGATGCAATTGTTTTTCAATATTTTTAATGCCAATACCTTTTACTTTAGTCCTATTTTTGCTTTGGTATTTCGAATTTTTCATGTGAAAGTCCAATATATTGTTTTCTACTTCGAGGTCAATATGAATAAATGTACTGTGCCCTTTCTTAAGCCCATGCTTAAATGCATTTTCTACTAGTGCGATTAGGATAAGGGGGGCTACTTGGGCATCGTGATGTGTTATGTTTTGATTTAGAATGAGCTCTATGGGCTCTGAAAATCTCATGGCTTCTAAGTCAATATAATTTTCGATTAATTTCCACTCTTGGGTTACATTCACTTTATCCGCTCTACATTCATATAGCGTATAATCGAGTATTTCTGACAATTTTAGAATGAGTTCGGCAGTATGTTCTGACTTTTGAAGAGCACATGAATAGATGTTGTTTAGAGTGTTAAATAAAAGATGAGGGTTCATTTGAGCTTTCAGGAAATTTAGTTCGGCCTCTTTTTTATCTTTTATAAATTTATTTTCCCTTGATTTCATTCTAAACCTTTCTAATGTAGTTTTGATTAAGAAGAACAGGGTAACGGGAATAATCAAACCAGGCAAATAGACTTGGATAAGATAAATAGGGTCTGAGATAATTTGCCACAGAGTCTCACTATTTACTTCTCCATGAATGATATGTTCTGCTACGTAGATGACTCCAACTCTCGCTAATATTAGAGCAATGGCACCTACAAAGAAAGACCTTCCTATGAAAGCCACCATGTTTCTTTTGTATAAAAAATTTGGCAGAAAGTAATAAACGAAAGTATATGCAAGTAGTAATTGGCCTGGGAGCATGGATAAAATACTTGTCAAATTATCGCTTATTGTACCTCCAAATAGGCTACCATAGTAAGCTGTAATATAAGAAATTAATATCCAATAAAATAGATGAGATAGCCACCTGAAGAGGCTATTATCACTTCTATTTTCTAAATCCATTGACATTTTGTTTATTTTAATAGGTGCAATATAAGAGTGAGCTGTATTCATTTGAGTGAATATAGATATATGAGCAAATTAATGCATTGAATGTGTGATTTTTAAAGGCAAATGGATAAAACTCTCACTAATCGTTTATTCAGCGACGAGATATACCCATTGGGCTACAATATTTTACTAGGGTAATAATATGGTTCATATTTGCATTGTCAATTGGTGATGATACTAAATTTTGGTAAACGAAAACACATGAAAATTAAGAATGTTTATCACCTTATTACATGTGGTTATGAATCTACATTAACTAGTTATTTACATTGCGTTAATGGACGAACGATTTGCATAACCCACCACTAAATGTCATCCTGAGGAAATATTTAGAAGTTCACATTTTAAAAAATTAAATTAATTAAACAATCATGAAAAAAATATTATTTACAATCGTTATCTTTTCTGTGATAAGCATGTTCAACCCAATATATAACCAATCTGATGGCTGTAAGAAGCTTATGAAAGCCGTGAAGAAATCAAATGTGAATGAAGTAAAAAGCTTATTGAGCAAATCAAAAATAGATGCCAATTGCGTGGTGCGGACAAGTGATCCACGCACTCCTCTTTTAGTGGCTTCACGCAACGGAAATTTAGTAATCGCTGAATTATTGCTCAATGCAAAGGCCAGCCCGAGTTATCATTTTAAAGGTGACGAATCACCGCTTATGGCGGCTTCCAAAAGTGGGAATTTAGACTTGGTAAAGCTATTTGTGACCAAGCATAAGGTCAACATTAATAATAAAGTATCTGGCGATGGTACGGCCTTGATAAGTTCAGTACGAGGTGGTCATGATGATATTACTGAGTTTTTAATTGCAAGTGGAGCCAATGTTAATAAAGGCGTGATTGGCGACGGTAACCCATTAATTATTGCTTCATCTTCGGGCAGTCTTCCATTAGTAAGAGCCTTAGTGGAAAATGGGGCGGATTCTAATCAAGGAGTAAAAGGGGATGGTAGTCCTATGATTGCAGCATGTCGTCGTGGGCACTTGGAAATAGTAAAATATCTGATAAAAAATGGGGCTGATGTAAATGGAGAGGTTAAAGGAGATGAAACGCCATTGATTCAAGCGGCATGGAATGGGCATTTAGATGTTGTCAAATATTTAGTAGAAAATGGTGCAGATGTTAATAAATCTTCCAGAGATGGAAATTATTTTAATTCAAAATTAAGAACACCATTGGGGATGGCCACTAAAAATGGACACAGTATCATATCCTCTTTTTTGACGGCAAAAGGAGCACAAAGGGATTAATATAAGATGACCAATATTTAGAAAATAAGTAAAAAATCTATTCAGGTAGGGCGCTTTAATATTGCTCTCTCTGAATAGTTATTTCAAAAAAAATATCATAATTATTCAGGTGGGCGTTTTTATGTCCAATATTGGCACCATCTGAGTAGCTCCAAAATTTCGCTCATTTTGCAATTTGACAAACGTCGATAATTAACGATTAAGTCCCTCAAATGAAAAATGTGGAATAATACTTGGTGCCTTTTATTTCAATTCTTGAATGCAGGATTCCTTTAAAGTGCCTGAATAGAAACTGTCGAATTTTATGCATTAGAATATTGGGGATGAGAATTTAGTTTTTTTGATATTCGGTGATGCCTGAGTATCAGCGAGTTGAAAAAAATTAAAATACCCCCAAAAGTTTTATGCAGAGCTTGTCGAAGTGAGCTATTTCTAATATTGAGGAGTTTTCGTTCAAACACCATATAACTAAATAGGAAGTTTAATTTTACCTTTTAGCCATCTGTGATAGATGTATAAAAACAAAACAGCACCCAATGTTGCCACTAATAATTTACCAATATACCCATAACCTATCATCCACCTCATACCTACTATACGAAGTACAAATCCTCCTAAAAAAGAACCTGAAATACCGATGATGCATGAAGATATCCAACCTGGATCTTCTTGTTGTGGAGTAATACCTTTAGCCACGGCTCCAGCTATGAAACCAATTATCAGAAATGAAATCATAATTCACATTTTATTTTTATCAATATATCCCATTTAGCGGAATAACCCATGATAAAATAGATAATCGTAGGGAAATTCTCTCCCAAAGAAGAGAATTGCCGATTTATTACCAGCTAATGGGGCAGTTTGGACTTTAATGCTCCATAGCTGAAAGCGCCTAATATAGCACTTAAAATAGTCACTATAATAATCCAGTTACCATGACCTAAAAGGACATATAAAGGGCCTGGGCAAGCACCAGTCATAGCCCATCCTAAGCCAAAAATGGTTCCTCCTAATATATTGGCCTTATAAGTTGCTCCTTTGGGTTTGAAGGAAATTAGCTCCCCATCAGCATCAAATATTTCCTTTGACTTAAAGAATAAGTGTATAAAAATACCACCTATAACAGATATTCCAATGATACCGTACATATGAATACTATCAAACCTAAACATCTCTTGTATACGATACCATGATATGGCTTCAGACTTAGTCATCACAATACCAAATAGAATACCTACCAATAAAAATCTCAATAATCTCATTCAATCCTTAATTTATAATGACAAAATAATAGGAAGTAAATAATGGGTCATTAACAAACCCCCAATAAAAAAACCAATAACCGCAACTAATGATGGCAATTGAAGATTAGACAAACCCGTAATGGCATGACCAGACGTGCATCCTCCTGCCCATCTCGTGCCAAATCCTATAAGAAAACCACCTACAACCATGATGATCACTCCGGGTACTGTTTTCAAATATTCAAAAGAGAAAATCTCTTCAGGGATATAATGTGTTCTACCTAAATCTTGGGGAACTTCAATGTTTAGTTCTTTAAGAGCCATAATGGTCTTTATGTTAATAGCAGAACTCGCTCCGGAGTTCAAATAATTAAAGGCTATAAAACCACCTATTATTGAACCTATAATAAAAGCAATGAGCCAGTCATGACTTTTCCAATTGTAATTAAAGTAATCTACTTTTTTTCCTGCGCCTAAAATGCTACATGCAGCTCTATAACTAGATGAAATACCAAAATGCTTACCAAGTAATATTAGAATAAGCATCACTGTAGAGATGGCTAGCCCAGAAGGAAACCAATGCCAAGGTTGACTTATGAAGTCAATAATATTTTCCATTTTTTCTAAAAATTAGTCGGCAAAGATATCATTGTATGTATGTATTTGCTAGTACTCAGAATTATTAATTTTGTAACTACTCAGGTGGGCGCATTAGAGGTCTGTCTGCTAAACAGGCAAGTAAATAATTGGTGCATTTTTGCCAGATGAATCTCAGTTTTTTGAGACATAGCAGAGTGAGGGAGAAATTAAAGATGAAATATGGTAGAAAAAGAACTTTTTTTATTCAAAATTGGCTCCACCTGAATAGTTACTTAATTTTAATATTAGAATTTATCAGTTCATCGTACAACCTTTTAACTTGTAAATCACTAAATCCGTATATCTCCTCTCGTTTAGAAAACGCTCTAAATATTTGACCAAAATTATTGGTTTTTAGGTCTGAAATTATTTGAATGAGGGAGTTTTTAGGCCTGCCTAAGTTTCCATCTTTTGCCATTCGACCCTCATGGGCCTGTATTGCAGGTATGAGGAATGGGTATTTTTTATCTAACTTCCTTGCTATCCTGAGCATTTCAATAATATTGTCATGCTGATAAAAGCCCCATAATTTTCTTAATTCGTTAAAATCAAAGGGCTCTATCTTTTTTCTCTTTGTATATACTTCCACCAATTCGTTCTCAACCATACTACTAAAAGAATATTTGCTTTTTTCTTTGGGTCTAATTAAATAAATATTACAAGACTTCGTGTGATAGTAAAGTAGGTTAACAACAAACCAAAAATTTACCTGACAAAACAAATCGTCTTCAAACCAAAGATTGATTTCTAAATGATCCGGTATATTTTGAATTTTCTCAATTTCAGGCACCGTTTTTTCGAAATAGCATTCTTCGGTATGTTTACCATAATTGTCACTTATAAATTTTGCTCTGATCTTAAACAGCTCACTTAAAGAATCTGCTTTTACATCCCCATCAACCAAACATAATCTAGCAATAATTTTACGACCTTCTAAAGTCGCTGGAAACTCTTCTTTTAGGCAGTCACCATTTAAAATGTGATATTTTATTTTCATCAGATTTACTTTATTTATTATAGGAGAATTGACATCAGATTTTTCAATTAAAAAGTAACCAATATGTTTTTAATTAATGAGTAACCAATATTATGAATTCAGTTATTGTTAATTTTAGATATCAATACTCAAACCTGATTTTCAACATGATATCTCAATCTATATCATATATTTGGTCCTATCAAGAAAGAAATATCAATACGGTTCCCTGTTAGAAGTTAACTCATTATGCAATAAGTGTAGCCTTAAGATAAGCATTTAATCATCCGCCCTGCATTTATATTGGTTTGATAATTACAGTTTATGCTGAATTGCCCCAAATGTTAAATAACACATTGATTTAAAATAATTTACGTATTACGAAAATTTGTAATATATTAGCGTTCTGATGATAATAGAACTTTGTGAAAAGGGAAATCATATTGCTACCAAGTTTACTTCTTGCTTCCGGTTTTGAGTGTTTAGGCACCCAGGATATTAAGCTATTGAACAATTATAGAAAGCACTTCGACATGACCAAATTCAACCTCGAAGAAATTTTCATAGTCACTGAAAGCGATTATGAACTTGGCGGCATTATGAATCCTTTTAACCAAATGTCAATATCTTCTACCTTATATAATCTATGCAAATCTTCGATTCAATCTTTCCCGTATGTAACGCGCCTCAAAATTAAAGAATTAATATATCAGCCCTCACTAGAGGATATATTTATGTCACTAAAAAATGAGCTTTTCGAAGAGTTAGCTGCCCTCCAGCAATCTAGTAATGAACCGATTAGAGAGAGTATTTCTCAAGGATTTTTTAATATTCAAAACTTAGATTTACTGAAGACCTTTCACTTTTATCAGAAGACTGTGGCCTTACACCTTTGCGGATTTGGCGAGGTAATCAATGATACTTTTAATAATATTTTGAATGAATATTTAGAATTGAAGTAGCCAGTATTTATTATAAAAATTTCTGATATTTTGGTTTCCATATTCTATTATAAGTGAACCCTAGCCTCAATAACATATTTAATCCTGGCTCTCTATTGACCTCCGTTTTACCTCGATATAAAAAGAAATCTGCCGCTACGGACAATGATATATCACCATACAATGGCACAAGTATTTCATGGATCATATTGTATTTGAATGACAATTCCCTGTTTGTATCATTTTTAGTAGGGAGGTAATAATTAAAATTATTTGTAAGGGAGTAAATCACATGCCAATTCTTATCCAAAGGAAAACGCCCTATACTCCGACCTTGCAGCCCAAATTGGTAATGATTATTAGAAAAGTCGTTTTCAGCGGTTATTCCGAGTTCTAATACTGGCCATTTTATAGAAAATTCTTTGCTTAACCCCAAAATATTTCTAATAATTTTTTGTTTGGGATTGTTCTCCTCTAAGGTGCTATTAAATGTAGGTGTGAATTCTGAATCATATACCAATCGTATAAAAGGATGAAGTGCCTTTCTTTTTGTTCCTTTATATTGATAAGTGAGATAAATATTGAAATCATCCATGGTTTCTGTTCGCTGATACTTATCAGCTCCTACATCAGCACTTTGCTGAGAATAGGCAACTCTTGTTCCCAATGTTAATTCATATTTTAACTTGTCCAGACTTAACACGAATCCACCTTGAACACCTAGAATAAGCGAATTTCGATTGATAATTCTACTTTCTGGTACACTTTCATAACCACTTCCTTTGAAGCTCTTATTAAATGAACCCCACAGTGTAGGCTTGTCAAATTTCAAACTAAAAAGATTCTCATATGGTTTTGGGCGGATGAAAAGGTCTGCAATATTTTTATGATGAATTGTACTCTTGCCTAGCCCTCGTATTCTTTTGAGATCAGAGACTACAAAATCCCTCAATTTCACTAATGACCCTGCTTTATCTGATTTTAAAAAGCCATTGGGCTTATATGTGAATCTCTGATTTTTTCTTAGCCCCCATTTGAAGTGCTCTGAAAAAGCTCCATTTGTCACGATATTGGTAGTGGATACTCGGTAATATACATCTTCTCTTAAAAATCTCCCCATCACAAACCAATAAGTAGCTCTGGGAGTTTTGAAAGATGTTATTCCACTAGTAATCAATGATTTATCCTGATCGGCTTCCATGAGCCTTCTAATATCTCTACCTTTCATATCCATGATGATTAACTCATCTTCCATCCTCAACCAGGAATTTATTTCTTTCTGATGGAGTTTGCCAATGAGGGGCGGAAAACTGGCTATTTTCCTAATAATGCTTATTTCAGAAGGAGCACTATTCTTTAATATATTGGCTAAAAATTGTTCCCATAGCCCTTTCGATATTCTTCCATGTTTGGTTATTTCATCATAGGCTTCTAGTTTTGGCTGTTGCACCTTCATATCATTAAAAGAGGGAATCATAAGTGTCCCTTTTTCAATTTGAGTAAAATTTAAGCCTGATGTAATTCCTTTTATCAATGCTACATCAGCTGGGATATCATCATTTATAGGATAGTTCTTTTCCTTGATTGACACTAATTTCGTAGTAAGAGAAGTGGTTCCTTTTTGAATCTTGAAGTCTATTTTACCAAGTGCTGTGCCATGGTTAAAATTTTGGGCAATGAGTAGGGGAGGCCCAATACCACGCTTCTGGTCTTTTCTAAGAATGATTTCTTTAAACTGGTAAAAAGGTGTGCTATTATCAGTAAAATCGGCCAAAAGAATATCTATTCCTTGCACATTGTGGGCAAGTATAGCATTGTCAGCAGGGCTCATATTAGAAAAGACAATAGTCACGTCTACTCCCTCATTTAATAAATAATTCACACCGTTTTTTACTGCTGATAAGTAGTTTTCAAAATGAAGAGTTTTTAATATTTTACCGGGGAGATTTGTCTCTAATGACGGGTCTACTATTCCAAGAAACCCAATCTTAATGCCTTTGTGCTTGATGATATGATGAGGTTTGAAAAGTGTTTTTTCTTTGTTGTTAATATTCGTAACTATCCATTTAATATCTGGGAAATCACGCTTCAATTGATTTATTTTATTATTACCTAAAGTAAGTTCGAATTCATAAGGAAGTAGGAAGTCATAGCCCAGAGTATCCAAACCTCTCATGTCGGCTAATGCTCTTTCCTCATTAGTAACTCCGAAATATCCATTTCTATGCCCCAAGTCTGCTTTGAAGGTAAAAGGATGATCATCTGGAGTTTGTAACAATATATTTTTAATGACAGTAGCGCGACTGCTAAAGTTGCCTTGATTAATAGGTAGCTCATACATTCTACCTGTTTTACCAAAATCCAAGCGATTTATTTCACCTATTAACCATAATTCAACATGTTCTGGCCAAACAGCATTTTTTTCTTGTACAATAATGCATTCTTTATCTTCACCTATCGTGGTTTTGTAAATATCAACATTGACTTGTCTTATCTCAGGAAACTTTCGTAGTGTCTTATTATTGCTCATTATTATATTGAGCATATCAAAGTTTTGCCTTTCAGGGTCTCTAAAAAGGATTACGTTTTTTGTTTTAAGTGCAGGATGAGAACCAATGAGTTTCCATTGGTCTTTTTTTTCTAAAATAATCGGTAATTCGTCGCCCTTGGGTTCGTCAGAAGGCATGAAAACCGTGATACCAAGCCCTCTCCAACAAGCATGACTTACCAATTTAAATTCTACATCTTTTTTAATAGCATACTCTGTGGCCAACTCATGCTCTTCTTGAAATCTCGTATATCCCAAAGTGCCATAGCTTTTGCCTGTATATAGCATTGAGAAGTCAATAACAGTAGAATCGACTACTTTTTCTGTTGTATATTTTAGATATGTTTCTGGACTATTATTGACAATCAGCTCATTTTTGTCATCTTTTTTAAGTACATCCTTAGCAATATTTTGGCCAGTTTCTACACTGCTTTGTTCATTCCTATTTACACTGACACTTTTGTCACCATCAATATATACAGTGTTTGATTTAGGTAGTTTTTTTAGTCTTGGAGACAAGGCTTTCTTTTTTATAAAAGCATCTTTGTAGCCCATGACCTTGAGTTGATTCATTACATGTTCAGCATCGCTTTCGTCAGTGTAAAACCCTAGAGCATATCTGCATATTTTTGAACTTCTAACATATTCTTTTTGAACATTTCCCAAAAGACGAAGTCCACCAAATGAAAGGGTAGTATCCTTTAATGCAATAAATTGTACATAGTGAATTGAATCAATATCAGTGCCGTATTGATAGATATCTTCTTGACATTCTATTAGTTTAGGAGTTAATAAAATGCAAGTTATAATTAAGCCAAAAGGATTAAATATATAGCAATACAACGATTGCCAAAAGGACTTAAAATGAATGACATTTGTCATCATCCTGATTTTCAATTGGTGGTAGAGTTAATCTAAAAATATAATATTATTAGTCACTCCAAATTAGTTTTACAGTATTCTTAGTCAAATGGGGTTAGCATTGAAAAAGCCATAACTGTGCCAACACTAAGGTGGCGAAAGTAATTGAGATAGAAAAATAATAATTATAATATTCGATAGTGATACTTTAACTCAGGTGGTATCAATTTTGAAAGAATTTTGGAAACTAATTTTTTTCATAAAACGAGTTATTTTGATTGAAATTTGCATTTTTAGAGATTCAGTACTGCCTGATTATCAGAGGATTGAGAAAATGGAAGGCTTGCCAAAAGGCTAATGCAGAGCTTGTCGAAATTAACTTTATTTTGGTTTTGTAAGTTTTCGGAGTGGACTCAATGTTAATTCGATAAAAGAAAAAGAGAAATTATATATAGAAATAATAGTAATATGCTATAAAAATATTATAGCACAAAACTAAAAGGAGTAGATAGTTTTAATTAATTTTTTTTATTGCAAAATGTTGGGTTGTAATTCAAAATGTCAAAAAAAGTTCAATGGTTGTGTGGTATTCTGAAATAGGTATCCTGATCTCTTTTGTGAAAACGACAAATTGATTTACATCCAAATGTTGTTTCATTTTATTGTAAGTAAATTTTTGTTTCGCCCTTATTCGTATAAAAACCTTGTTTTTGGCATGCTCTTGTATGTTGTTTTCCTCCCTGGATGTGCCGTTGATAAAAACTTATCATTCTCTCATGACAAAGAGTTACTGCCCAATAATGTCCCTTGTAATAAGAAGATTAAGGACAGAGATCTAAACAAATTTAGTTTTGCCATTATTTCAGATTTATGGGGAGGTTATAGACCTGGTGTGTGTGATGTAGCCATAGAACAGATCAATTTATTACACTCAGAATTTATCATGACTGTAGGTGACTTTATTGATGGTGTTACAGAAGACAAAGACCAATTGAACAAAGAATGGAAGGAATTTAATGATCTGAGTTCTAAAGCTAATGCACCAATGTTCTATGTCGGAGGAAATCATGTTGGGCTCTACATGAGGATCACAAAACGATAAAAGTGATATGGCTTTTAATCATTTTAGCATTGTCACTATGACCAAATCGGGTCCTTCCATTGCCAATTTGAAATTGGGAGGTGTATTGAATAAATATGGAAACATTCCTGCAAATTGGGAGAAAATTTGTTTTGAAGCCCATAGTTGTAAAACAGAGCAAAAATCAGTAAAATGACCAGATGGAATTGAATATTTCTATATTATTCAGATATATCAAATTTATAGAAGAAGATGCGTATTTTTACGAATATTTATATGGTGTAATTGTTGACAAAAAAAAATTAGATTATTTTGCCAGATAAAATTCACTTTTTTAAGTGTATCAGAGCTACGTCGAAAAAAGAGCTGTAATATGGCAGAAAAAGAGTTTTTTTTATCCAAAATTGGCTCCACAGGAGTAGTTACCATAACTGCAATAAAAAGAGAATGATGAAGTATAATCCAAGAATTCATCCTGAAAGAAAAGCCATCGCGGCAATGCTTAATAATTTTCCCAAAAACGAACCTGTAGTAATGTTGAATATTTTAAGATTCAGAGAAAAGATAATGAAGGGTACTGAATCAGGAGCAGAAGCTTATTCGAGATATAGCAAGAATATAGCACCACATATTAAGAAAGCACAAGCAAAGATTTTATACAAAGGAAAAGCAATACAGACCTTAGTGGGAAATC
The DNA here is from genome assembly GCA_036479115.1 of Saprospiraceae bacterium. GTDB lineage: Bacteria > Bacteroidota > Bacteroidia > Chitinophagales > Saprospiraceae > UBA7328. Next base: position 12,667 of record JAZGFD010000038.1, read on the forward strand.
ATGAGGATTCGCCGCATGAGATTCTACTTGTTCAATATCCTACGGTACAGCATTTTATTGATATGATTTCTACAGCCGAATATCTTGAATTATCAAATGATCGTACTATCGCTCTAGAATTTGGAGGATTGGTAGCTTGTGATACAGAATATATAAATAATGAATGAACGGTAATTCATTAAAATTATTAAAAAAGAGTTTACGTTGCCCCCCTTAGTATTAAATAATAAACAGTTTTCCTCTTTTCAAAACAAGACTTAATTTTTGAACTATGCAAAAAAAGCAACTCATCTCAATTATAATTATCATTCTCTTTATTTCGTGTAAACAAAATTATGAACCTGGTTCTGAAGACTTTATTTCTCAGGTTACAATAGAAGTGGATGATGAAATGTTGAAAAACAATAACGAGAAATCCGGAAATTGGCTTACGTATGGTGGTAATTATTCAGAAGATCACTATTCTGAATTGGATCAAATCAGAAAAGAAAACATTGGGAATTTGGGGCTTGCTTGGAGCCTTGATCTTGGCACTAAGAGAGGGATAGAAGCGACACCAATTGTAGTGGATGGTATCATGTATCTTACTGGTACATGGAGCGTGGTATATGCAGTAGATGCAAGAAAAGGGACGTTAATTTGGAAATATGATCCTAAAGTACCCCGAGAATATGGGGAATATGCCTGTTGTGATGTGGTAAATAGAGGGGTAGCCCTTTATAAGGGAGTGATTTATTTTGGCACCATAGATGGAAGGTTGGTTGCACTAGATGCTGCTAATGGCAGCCTAAAATGGGAGAAATTAACAGTAAATAAAGAGCACAAATATTCTATTACTGGAGCTCCGCGTATAGTTAATGGTAATGTGCTCATAGGAAATGGAGGTGCCGAGTACGACGCCAGAGGATATGTGTCAGCGTATGATGCAGCTACGGGTAATTTGGATTGGAGATTTTATACAGTACCTGGAAATCCTAATAAACCTTTTGAGCATGCCGACCTAGAAGAAGCTGCAAAAACATGGACTGGAGAATGGTGGAAAAAAGGAGGTGGCGGGACAGCATGGGATGCTATAGTTTTTGATCCAGAGTTGAACTTGGTGTACATAGGAGTGGGTAATGGCACGCCTTGGGATCGAAGAAAACGAAGCCCTAAAGGAGGTGATAATCTTTACTTATCAAGTATCGTAGCTGTAAATGCAGATGATGGATCATATGTATGGCATTTTCAGACGACTCCGGGAGAAACTTGGGATTATACCGCTACTCAGCCTATTATTTTAGCAGATATAGAAATAGAAGCCAAAACACGTAAAGTGTTGATGCAGGCCCCTAAAAATGGATTTTTCTATGTCATAGATAGACAGACAGGTGAGTTTATTTCTGGTAAACCATACACTTACCAAAACTGGGCTAAAGGTCTGGATGAAAATGGAAGACCAATAGAAGAAGACTATGCACGATATGGCCCAGAGCAGGCTGTTGTGATTTCTCCTGGGGCATACGGTGGGCACAATTGGCAGCCTATGTCTTACAATAAAAAAACGGGGTTGGTATATATACCAACGTCGATGATCTCTGTGGCTTATGACCATGACCCATCTTATAAATTTAATGAAATTGGAGGTCTGGCAAGTGGATCGGGGTGGAATAGTAGTTATGCCACTAAGTTGTACAAACCTACTCGTTTTGATCCGGAGGGCCCAAGTCCGTTCGCTCCTTTTGGCAGATTGGTGGCTTATGACCCGGTAAAACAAGAGGAAGTGTGGGCGGTACCGCAAGTTATGTATTGGAATGGAGGAATATTGAGTACATCTACAGGCTTGGTTTTTCAAGGAGATGCAGAAGGGATGTTTAAGGCCTATGATGCCGATACAGGAGAAGAGCTTTGGGAGCAAGATTTAAGATCTGGGATTATTGGAACACCCATGACATATATGGTAGATGATGAGCAATACCTTACAATAGCTGTAGGGTGGGGAGGATCTACAGGGCTTGCCAAGAAAGCAGTGCCAATGATACACCCTGGTACTGTATATACTTTCAAAATAGGTGGCAAAGCCGATCACCCTGAAAAAATGAC
>JAZGFD010000039.1:0-4064 GCA_036479115.1 Saprospiraceae bacterium
TGAATATTTTGAGGCTGAACAAGGCGGAAAACTTACGATTTTAGCGAGCTAAATGAGTTATTTTCCAACGATGTGCAGGCTTAAAAGATTCCAAATCACCCATCATTTATAGCTTGACACAGCACTAGTTACCCTTTTTCTACTCATGTTTTTTTTGTAATGATTCAGCTGGATATTGCCTTACAGTAATTTTAATATTCTTGATGTTCTGTCTCTTACGTTATTGCAAAATGGGCCATTAGTAATCAAGCTTTCGCCATAAGAAGGAATCATTTTCTTTATGGCTTTACGCCAATCATCACTTTTCATTTCATCAGGAAACATGTCTTTTAATACATTGATCATGATAGAAACGGAAGTAGAAGCCCCAGGAGATGCCCCTAAAAGAGCTGAAAAGCTGCCATCAGCTGCACTGACCACTTCTGTTCCAAATTGCAATTTTCCACCTTCTTTTTTGTCTTTTTTAATGATCTGCACCCTTTGCCCTGCTACTATGTTTTCCCAGTCGTCAATATTGGCCTCTGGGTAATAGTTTTGTAAGAATTCAAACCGTTCTTCTTTGCTTTGCATCACCTGATCAATGAGATATTTAGTGAGTGGTATATTTTGTGCTCCTGCTGCCATCATGGGCCACACATTGTGCATTTCTACTGATAAAAAAAGATCGAGATAAGAACCTTCTTTTAAAAATTTGGTACTAAATCCAGCATACGGGCCAAAAAGCAATGACCGCTTACCATCTATCCATCTTGTATCAAGATGGGGCACTGACATAGGTGGTGATCCTACCGCAGCTTTGCCATATACTTTCGCTTCATGTTGCTTGATAATATCTTCATTGGTGCAATGAAGAAACTGACCACTCACAGGAAATCCACCAAACCCTCTTCCTTCTGGGATATCAGATTTTTCTAATAAAGGCAGAGATCCGCCTCCAGCCCCAACGAACACATAATCAGCAATAATATCATCTTCTTCACAATTTTCTAAAATCTTTACATCTACTTTCCATCTTCCATCAGATAGTTTTGTTAGATCTTCTACTTCTCTACCCAAACTTACTTCTATACCATCGCATGATTCTAAATAATCTACCATCCCTCTTGTTAGCAATCCAAAATTTACATCAGTACCTATATCCATTCTGGTAGCAGCCATAGGATGTGCATGTACTCTACCATTCATCATGAGAGGCACCCAGTGTGCTATTTCATCCATATCATGCGAATACAGCATATCGCTAAAGATGGGGTAATCCACCATTGTATTGTATCTATTTACCAAAAAGGCCACATTGTCTTCTCCCCACACAAAGCTCATGTGAGGCAAGTCATTGATACATGGCTTGTCAATAGGTAAGTGCCCAGATTCTACCAAGTGCGCCCATAGTTGTTTTGATTCTTCAAATTGCTGTGCTATTTTGAGCGCTTTGGTTAAATCTACCTTGCCTTCGCGCATAGGAGTATAATTGAGTTCGCAAAATGCAGAATGACCAGTACCAGCATTGTTCCATCCATCAGAGCTTTCAGCAGCTACTTTGTTTAATCTTTCTAATATTCTAATACGGGATGCGGGAATCAAATGTTTGAGCAATACGCCTAGAGTAGCACTCATAATACCGGCACCTATGAGCACAATATGTGGAGACTTTTTCATATATAAATGATGTAGAAAGAATGTGGAAAGAATGTGGGAAGATAAGAAAAATGATTTGGCGAGTGGTTTATTTGAAGTAAGTACTCAATAGTGTAATCACCATAGAAAGGCTGAAGGCCTTTAAGCTGAATAGCACAAGGCAATACTTTTGGTAGAGTTGTGATTGTTGTGATTAGGAGTCATATTTGATTAAAAATGAGGGCAAATATTTCTGGTTATACAAGACATTGAGTAGTTACGAAAAATGTTAGTTTTTAGAGTAGATTCAATGCTTGAATACGAGAATGTTCATTTTGTTATATTATATAAAATTATAATATGTAAAGTATTGTGTATATTTGTATTATACCAATTGTTGATTTAATCCCCCCCCCCAATTCATTCTGAGAATATTCTACAATATTTCCAAAAAATTAACATTGGTGAGATTGCAATTTAACTTTACAATTTTATTCATTTTACTGTCTCATCTTTTAGGAGCTCAGCATGAATACTGCGGATCGGAAAAACTCAATACAATTATAGAAAAATCAAAGGGCAATGAAGTTGAAATATTGCTTCAGCACGTACCAATAGTGCTTACCCATGATCAGATAACACCCGTCTATCTTAAATTTCTAGTTACTAATCCTCAGAATATCTCTTCCTTTATATGTAGGTTGTATGACTATTGTGCTCGAGACTTTAAGAATGTTCATTTTGTTGACAATGGTATAGGTGAAGATATACTTGAAAATGACGGCATTTTTACTGCTAGTTCAGCGATTTGTTATAATAAGGCATCTCCTTTTCTCGAAGATCATGAAATAGACAGACTGCGTACTACCATTACTTTGGTAGATGGAAGTGAGGTTAAATTTATAACCAGATTGGGTTCATGGTCTGTCTCTTCTGCTTCCGATTATGAGGATGTTGAGATCATTCATAAGGTGGAAAAAGGATACGAAATTTACCATTCAAATAGTATTGCTAATGTGGTAATTGAAAGAAAATATAATCCATTATTTCAAGATTATGACAGGGCTATAGTAAGAACATTAGCCCATGACCTTTGGGGGGAAGGCGAAAAAATGACCCTTCTTACGGCTTCATTTTTTGATTCCAATCAAAGCACAAATAACTTCTCAGCTTTTTATATTTCTGGAGCAGATGTAATTCAATCTTTTGGGAGTTTTTCTAATGGGCTTATTAATCATGAGCTCAATCACAAATGGGTTAACAGTCTCAATACATTTGGAATGTCTAAGAACAATGGGCATTGGGGGTTTATAGAGCGGCCTCATTCAGCATTTGGGCAGGGATGTTTTAGTGGGTCATTCTCTTCGTTTTTTATTGAAAATGACAGAATAAAATACACAACCCAATCTGCAAATGATAGTAAGAAAAATCATTTTAGTGATGTAGAATTGGCCCTCATGGGATTAAAGACAATGGATGATGTATCATTTCCATTAAAGTATTGTAAAAACACTATGGATTGTAACAATGATGGATTTGTAGGTGGCGAGATTACTAGTATGAATAGATCCACTTTCGAATCATTTGTGAATAATCGTAAACCAGAAATAATAGGCAATATTTTGAATTTCAAATTTGTAGTGCTCAGTGATCAAAGAATGAGCGACTTAGAAATTCAATTTTTATCAAAAAAAGTAGAAGAGTATGCTGTTTTTTATAATAGCGCTACAGAGGGAATTGGCACTTTAGACATTTCATTAAATGTAGAATCTGTAATGATAGATGAAGATCAAGATGGCTATGGTGCCGATTTGGATTGTGATGATAATGATCCAAATATTAATCCCAATGCTACTGAAATTCCAAATAACGATACGGATGAAAATTGTGACGGTAGAGTATTGGTTATTGATGCAGATGATGACGGGTTTAATTCGTCAATTGACTGTAACGATAATAATAGCAACATTAACCCCAATGCGGAGGAAATTAGCAACAATGATATAGATGAAAACTGTGATGGAATCGTACATATAATAGATGAAGATTCTGATGGATATAACTCAAATGTGGATTGCGACGATACAAATCCTTTAATAAATCCTGGAGCACCTGAGATTATTAATAACGAGATAGATGAGAACTGTGACAATATTATTTCAATCAACTCAAGCGAAAGAGACCAGGATGGAGACGGTTATACTATGAAAAATGATTGCAATGATTTGGATCCAAATGTGAATCCTGGAGCCATAGAAATCTATAATAATAATGTAGATGAGAACTGTGATGGCTGTAAATGTAAATATTTAAAAAAAGACTGATAATCTAAGCAAAATTACGTTTTCGGTTATAATAATGAGTCCACTCCAAAAACTTACAAAATCAAAAAAAATCACGTCGACAAACTCTGCATTAACCTTTTGGCGAACTTTACATTTTTTTCAACT
>JAZGFD010000040.1:0-8309 GCA_036479115.1 Saprospiraceae bacterium
ACTAATGGACTAACGACTAATGGACTAACGACTAACGACTAATGGACTAACGACTAATGGACTAACGACTAATGGACTAACGACTAATGGACTAACGACTAATGGACTAACCGACTAATGGACTAACGACTAACGACTAACGACTAATGGACTAACCAACTAATGGACTAACCGACTAATGGACTAACGACTAATGGACTAACGACTAATGGACTAACGACTAATGGACTAACGACTAATGGACTAACGACTAAAAAAAATTCGAGTTAAGTATGACAATAAATCAGAATAAAATTGGCGATGATACTAACGAATACCCTTTAGTCATTGTCTATGTCTTAACCTTTAATACAATTTTGAAAATCTATGTGCCCAGTGTAATTCTTGCTCCTATTGATGCACAAGGTTCATTGGGTGTTCTCGAAAAAATAGGAACTAAGGAGATATTGGAAAGCTATTTATTAGAAAGTGGAGATAACACTCATCGGTTTTCACTTGATATTTGTACTGAGTTACAAATCCCAGAGTTGAAAAAGAGGTTTATTAGATCAAAGAAAATGACGTTTGAAAAGGCATTAGAAAATGTATATGTAAAAAAAGAAATTTTAAAAGGTATAAATACGAGGATGAATAAATTTCTCAGCTATATTCTGGACAATGATTTTCTGCTTTGTATAGATATAGATAGAAGGATGAACCTTGAAAGGTCTAGAGTAAAATTATCTCATGATATAGTAGAGCCACGATTGCGATTTGAAAAAACAAATGAAGGAATAAATTATTACTTGACCTTAAGGAATAAGAATATTGAATACTATCCTTCTGATAAAAATATAAAAATAATAAGTGATATTCCTGGTTGGGTATTAGATAGAAAAAAAATATATAAACTTACAAGTACAAATGCCAACAAACTCAAACCTTTCTTATTAAAAAAAATGGTGCATATCCCAGAAAGGATGACCAAAGAATATTTAGAAAAATTTGTCAAAGATATAGTGTCAAAAGTACATGTTAATGCCGAGGGATTTGATGTAATAAAGTCTTCTCAGAAACCCAAAGCTACTCTAAAGGCAATTAAGAATTTTATAACAGATGAATGGGAAGTTGATCTGACATTTTTCTATGGTAGAGACTCATTTCAATATAAATCACCGAGTACAAGCCTTACAAGGCTGAATTATTCTGAAGGAAATGAAGTGATTTTTACAGTAGTAGAAAGAAAAGACGAAGATGAAAAAGATTACATCAACTTATTAATAAAATTAGGCCTTGAGGCAGATGGCAATGGATATTTGTACTGCGATGCTATTTCAGAAGACCCTTACGGCTTTGTTTTCTGGATGCAAGAAAATAAAAGGCAATTGGCACAAAATGGAATAGACTGCATAATGCCAAATATAGGAGACAAACGAATCCATGATGCAAACCCAGTTCTTCACATTAATCAGGTAGAAAATAATGATTGGTTTGATATAGAAGGCTTAATACGCGTAGGTGAGCATGAGGTTACATTTCGTGACTTGATAGAACATATTAAAAATGAGAATCGAATTTTTATATTGCCAAATAATGACTGTTTTATTATTCCTATAGAGTGGTTGCACAAATATAAATCATTATCAAGATGGGCCAAATATGATGGTGACGTTGTCAAGATTTTAAGAAGCCAATATTCACTTATTCAAGAAATGGGGCATGGTGTATCACAGGGTATTAGGACATACGATCTTAGCAAAAGTGATGTAGAAACCACTCCTTCTCGTAATTTAAAAGCCACCTTGAGACCATATCAATTAGAAGGTGTGGCATGGTTAGTGGCCCATCAGCAAGCCCGTTTTGGGTGTTGCCTTGCAGATGATATGGGTTTGGGTAAAACATTACAGACCTTAACTGCTCTTTTGTATGCAAAAGAGAATCTTGCTGAAGGTGAAAATACTGCACCTGATGACATCATTAAACAAATGAGCTTATTTGAATCTGTCCAAAACGAAAGAAAAACATGCCTAAGGGCACTAATAGTAATGCCAGCATCGCTAATATTTAATTGGTCTGATGAGATTAATAAATTTACTTCAGGCCTTTCAATCACTAGGCATATTGGAGCAAAAAGAACAAAAAAAAGCCGTGAGCTCGAAAATGTAGATATTGTATTGACCAGTTATCAAACGGCACTAAGAGATGTCGATCTTCTTAAAGAAGTAATATGGACGTATATCGTGCTTGATGAGTCTCAGTATATTAAAAATCAAAACTCTAAAATATTTGCAGCTATACAAGAGCTAACATCAATTAACATACTTTCATTATCAGGCACTCCTATAGAAAATTCTCTTTCAGACTTGTGGGCACAAATGCAAATTATTAATCCTGATATTCTAGGCACTCATACTTTTTTTAAAAAGCAGTTTAAAGAACCAATAGAAAAAGAAAATGACCAAGAAGTTTTAGAAGATCTGATAAAAATAACTAAGCCATTTATTCTCAGACGAACAAAAGAAGAAGTGCTTAAAGATCTGCCTAAAAAGTCAGAGCAGATAATATATTGCGAAATGTCATCAGAACAAGAGACTTTATATGAAAAGGAAAAAAGTGCTGCCAGAAATTTACTTCTTAATTGCGATGAAGGAAATTCCGAAAATAAGCTTCAGATAGTGACAGCATTGCTCAGATTGAGGCAGCTTGCAAATCATCCTGTTCTATATTTAAAAAATTATAGTTGTAGTTCGGGAAAATATAAAATCATTACAGAAACACTGTATACAATAAATAAATCTGGACACAAAGCATTGGTCTTTAGTTCTTTTGTAGGGCATCTTGATCTTGTATCTGATTACCTTAAAGTTGAAGATATATCATATGTCAGTCTTACTGGTAAAACTTCACAATCAAAACGTGAAGAATCTGTCACAAGATTTCAAAAAGATAAAGACTTAGCCTTCTTTTTAATATCAATAAAAGCTGGAGGTACTGGGTTGAATCTAACGGCGGCGGATTACATTCTTATTTTGGATCCATGGTGGAATCCTTTTGTTGAAAATCAGGCTATAGCTAGAGCACACAGAATAGGTTTAGATCATTCTTTATCGGTGTTGCGTTTTATCAGTAACGAAACTATTGAAGAAAAAATAGTTCAATTACAACAGAAAAAACTCAAATTATCAGATGATGTATTGAATGTAAATGATATATCGGCTTGGAATAGGGAGGAACTTAGATATTTAATTTCTTAAAATTGAGTCTGCTCTGGAAACTACCATTTTCAGAAAAAGAATTGTTTTGGATGAAATTGCATTATAGGAAAGTAAGTAATCAAATATTATAATTATCAGAGAAAGGCTGAATGCTTTTAATTTGAATAGACAAGGGCAATGCCCTTGGTTGAGAAGTTAATGTTGTGATTTGGCGATATTTTTGACCAAAAATGATGACAATTTTTCAGAGTGGGCATAATATTGCCAATGTTCTGCAAAAGGTCTCCTGGTTTCTTTGCAATTGTCTAAAAAATGCACATTTTATTTCAAAAAGACCAGTTTTTTATCCATGATAAATTTCTGCCCATAATCATATTTCAAATTGAGTTCTTTAAACCCTAAAACTGTGAGAAATTTACGCATTACAAAGAATCCATCTCTGGTACTTACTTTTATTCTGGTGCCCGTCTCTAAGTCTGTAAGAATGCCATTGGTTTTGTAATTATCAATAAATCCATAGACAAACACTTCTCCGTTTACTTGTAGCGCTTCTCTAATGATAATGCGAGGGATGGTTAATTGATTTTTTTGAAATGATTCACTGGTTATTGTGGCTGTATTTGACTCAATTGTATGAATATCTTCAACTTTACATGATATGGGTAATTTTTCCGCAAATGAAATTCTTCTCAATTCTATTATTCCATTTACCTCTTTGAAAATCATTTTTCTAAGGGTAGATTGATCACTTACAATGTTTCTGCTGTTATAAAATGCGAGAAATGCATTATCGAAATTTACGATACACTCCAAATCAACTGATGGCGTAGAAAATTTTTTACCTGCATAGTTGATCAAAAAAGGTATCATTTTATCTGTGATTATAATGTCTTTGCCTTGATTTTTAGTGATATCATACTCTATTATTGCATTTGTATTTATATTAAAATTTAGCTCTTGAAACTCAGTGACAAGGCTTGATTTTAGGTCTTCTCCATCGATAGAAATCACTGAATAGTCTTTGCTTTTTTGAAGCAAATTCAAATAATGATCATTTACAAAGGCAGTAATTTCTTTTTTGTTTTCCTGTGTGATTTGTGCGTGAGTAGGGGAGGACAGCAATCCTACAAAGTATACTAATACAAATTGGACGGTTCTGATGCTATCGTTATATTTCCTATAAATACTTTCCATTCTAATACTTCATTGCCATTGGCATCAATAGACTCAACAAGTTTGGCTTGAAAGTTAACGTTTTTATCAATGGCGTCGCTATATGCCACTAGGTTCTTTCTGTATCCTTTAAATGATTGACGGCCTCTAGCTGTCATCTCACTTTCTGGTATTTCTGATCCTGCATCTGTCCAGTCATTCATTACTGTCCAGTCTTGATTCCACTCTATGTCTATTCTATCAAACGGTCGCTTCATCATCCTTTTTAGATAGTCTCTTGCGCTGAATTGTATCGGCTCTCGTGTGCCTAGATTTAGTATTTCTATCTTTGTGTTTTCTGAGTGAAAAAGTCGTAAAGTATTGTCTATCAGGTCATTTGATATCGTGGCATTATTGTCATTTGCAATCAGTTTTTGAGCTTCTGTAAATTGGTAAAAAATCTCAAAGGCCTTTTCAGTAAGTAGTTCTCTTTTGAATGTAGGAATGCTTTTGATACATGATATTTCGTTTAGATCACTGTAGCATTTCAGGCATTCGATGTTGTGATATATGTTTCCATCATCAGCACACACAGAATTTTCAGCTAGGCTTTCGCACCTTTTTAGGCAATCTTCCAAACTGGTATCATTAAATACGTTCAAGAGGATAAGAACATTTTTTTCATTTATCTCATTACAGATGTAGTCACTTAGCGCATCCTTGAGGTCGTAGATGTTTTGAAAGTGATTGACTGCTTGATTTAGATGTAGGTTTTTATACTCAATTCCCAGGCTGTTGATCCCCATTATTTTTGTAGTATTAACATCAAAAGAATTGATATATAGTTCCAAATCTTTTGGGTCTACGTTATTGTTGGTTTGTGATTTCAAAAAATTTGGAATAATATAATGGGACAATTTTTTTGTAAATACAGTTGGTTTAACCGGTGAGGGAAAAATACTTTGGACCAATGATTTTCTAATAATTTTAGATTCATTTCTTCCCTCAATATCGTATCTGATTAATTTTGATTTGTAGGTAGAAGTAGCTAAATTAGGACAGGGCGAATAGTCTGTAATTGACAATGTCTTTATAAGCGTTTCTTCTATTTCAGTACTGTAGTGATCAATGATGATCGTATAAGTCGTATTCGTTTTATTCTTATTACTACAAGAAGCTAAAATAACGGATAAGGCCAATATGAATATAAGTCGTTTCATTCTGCCTGTCTAGTTACAGGGTTTATATAATTTTGGAATCTTAAGGTATATTTTAATTATGAGCACGGAGGGAAATTACACATAACTCACTCAAAACTACAATTTTATTCACAATTGTAGTCAAAAGCCCATGTTTTGTAAAGTATTATACGTTTAGGTGAATACTTTATAAATTACAACTAGAACCTTGAGCGCACTCCGAAAACCCACAAAATTAAAAAAGTTCACTTCGACAAGCTCTGCATAAAGCTTTTGTCGCACTTTACATTTTTCGCAATTCGCTGATACTAATCAGGCATCACCGAATCTCAAAAAATGTATATTTCATACAAAACAATTCTTTTTATGAAAAATGTTAGTTTTCAGAGTAGGCTCAACCTTTGACTGATCCAAATCAGTGGGTTTTTGACTCCATCACAGCTATTGCGTCATTTACATTTTCTACAGGTAGTTGACATACCTTATTTTCACATACATAGATTAATGTTTTACCATCTACATATTTATATTTTAATAGTGGCAATTGATCTTCTTCTAGGATAGAGCCCATGACAATTGCATTTCCCAGATAATTTTGATGAAGCTCTTGAGCTTTCTTTTTGAGGTCCTTACCACTGATAATAATTTCATATGGCGCATGAGAATAATCCAACCACAATTGCAGCCAATTGCTATAAAAACTAGGTTGCCGTGAGGCTTTGATATTTTCATACATGTTCGCGAACATCTGTTTGCTTCTTTGAATATATTTCTCATTGTAGGTCATTTCTCCTATTCTAAATAGGTTGCGAGCCATAATGGAATTAGTGGCAGGTATGACATTATCAGAGGTCTCTATTGACTTTGATACAAGAGGAGGGTCAATATCAGATGCGCGAAAGAACATACCGTTTTCTTCGTTTGAAAAGTGTAGGAGTGTGTAATCTGTTAGGCCTTTTGCAAGGTCAATCCATTTATTGTTAAATGTAATTTCGTACAGATCTAAGGCTGCTTTAATCATAGACACATAATCGTCTAGAAAAGCATTTATATTAGATTTTCCTTCTTTATAATTTCTATTTAATCTAAAATCATCACTCATTTGATTTTTAACAATAAACTCCGCAATTGTTAATGCTTTTTGTAGATATTTTTCATTTTGAAAAGCCTTGTAAGCTTCTGTATAACCACTTATCATGAGTGCATTCCATCCTGTTAATATTTTATCATCAAGTCCTGGCCTTATTCTGTTTCCTCTTTCTTTGAGCAATTTTTTATTGATGAGGGCTACCCTTTTATTTAGTTCTGTAAAAGTGATATCTAAATTTTGAGCTATATCTTTTGGAGGCTCAGTAATATGCAGAATATTACTATGTTCCCAGTTGCCACGCACTGTTGTGGAATAGTATTTTTTGGCTGTGGCCAATAAGGTCTCATCACCTAGTATAGATGCCAATTCATCCTCTGTCCACACATAAAATTTACCTTCTACTCCCTCACTATCAGCATCCAAAGAGCTGTAACAACCACCTTCAGATGAAGTCATTTCTCTATCAATAAACTCCAGAGTTTGACCCACAATATGCTTATATAAATTGTCTTTGGTCAATCTGTAAGCCATACTATAAAGCCCTACCAATTGGCTGTTATCATAAAGCATTTTTTCAAAATGTGGGACTTTCCAATCGGCATCTACAGAATATCTAGCAAAGCCACCTCCCACCTGGTCATATATACCTCCATATGACATTTGATCCAGAGTAAGTAGGGCTGACTTTAGAGAGTTATCATCTCCAAAATGATGACTGTACTTAAGGAGTAATTCATAGTTATTGGGCATAGGAAATTTAGGGGCTCCATCACGCCCCCCTTTGTGCTGATCTATTTGACCATTCATCATTTCAATGGCTTTAATAAAGCCATCAGAAGAAAATTGCTCGGGAATATTTACAAGGGCCATTTCTCCAGCACTGTTTATACCAGAGGTCAATCGCTGGGCAGAATCTTCTAACTTTGATGGGTTATTATTTTTCAATTTTATAAATTGATTTAAAACATCTATCCATTTGTCTTTTGGAAAATAAGTACCTGCCCAAATCGGCCTTCCATCGGGCATAGCAAAAGCATTGAGGGGCCATCCACCTCTCCCTGATACTAAATTACATGCTGTCATATATATGTCATCTACATCAGGCCTTTCCTCTCTATCCACCTTGACAGGTATAAAATTTTCATTCATAATTTGAGCCACTCCTTCATCTTCAAATGACTCATGCTCCATTACATGGCACCAGTGACAAGCTGCATATCCTATACTTATTAAGAGGAGTTTATCTTCTTTTTTTGCTTTCGCTAATGTCTCCTCATTCCATGGATGCCAGTCTACAGGATTATGAGCATGTTGAAGTAAATAAGGGCTTGTTTCATTGATAAGAGCATTGGTGTGTTTGTGCTTGTTTTGGCTGATCAAGTGACTTGAATTTTTACAAGATGAAAGAATAAATATCAGTAAAAATGTGAGAACGAATAGGCTTTTATCAATCATATGTTTCAATCTTCGTGCAATGTATTGATATATAGTGGTTGAACGAAAACTCATCAAAATTAAAAATGATTCTTTGTAACTACTCAGGTGTACTTTTGAGACCTGTCTGCCAAACAAGTAAGTAAAAAATTGCTATCTTATTGCTAGACACAGGCTATTTTTATATTAATAGCAGCGCTATTGAGATATACAATTGCCGAAGTATAGTGATAAAAGAGC
>JAZGFD010000041.1:0-13626 GCA_036479115.1 Saprospiraceae bacterium
ATTTTTTTTTAAATAAAATAATGCCTACTTCTATTTTAGGGTCTAATTCGGCTTAATTCTGACCATTATTAAAATGTTTTTGAATAGAATTGGCTCGTTTGAGACTATATATGCGAATCAGCCAATAATGGTTGCCTTGGAAAAAAATAAAAATTAGAAAGTTGAGATCCGAACGTCTATTTTATTGGTTAAAATGGTGGATGGGCTACTGACCATGCAGGGACTTAATCTATCATAGACTTGGCTACCTAATCTGGATTTGCTAGAACCACTTTCATTCCAGGTGCATTTCAAAATTACGCTATTGTTTGATGTTTACAAGAAGTTGGGAGACCTTTGCTTGTAGCATGGTTGTATTTATAAATTTGATATTTGAAATGTGCTGACCATCAATATTTCTAAGCATTTTTGACTAGTGCTTCTGTTAAGTAATAAATGAGGGGTGATTTGGAATATTTTAATCCTGTCCTGGGTCGGAAAATTACTCATTTAGAAATGGTGAAATCGTAGCTGCCCATTCTCTTTGGCGGTTCATTCACTTGAAGGTCACAAAGTGCTGTTCCAACTTACTTGAGCTTTATTAGCAAAAAAATAATTCATTTTTACTCATAAAGCATTACGGCTGAGCAGTCAAACTTTAGATTTATCTCTACTGATGAAAAATAGATAAGATGAAATGAAAATGGGGTTTTTCCAAAGAAGTAATTCTAATTGACAATATCAAAAAAAACGCTATCCGCAGCAAAGGCTGAAAATATACCAAAACCATTGACTATGTTGGAAGGAGGAGTGGTCAAATCTCTGGAATCCTGCTTTGGATTGTCGAATAAATCGGCATACTCAGAGTTTACTCTGTACACTTTGGCCCGGTGTCTGCCGTATGAGTCAAATGCTATTCCGATAATATTAAATGAATCAACTTCCAACGCTTCAGGCGCAAACTTAAATCCTGACAGGAAATCTTTGGCATTTTGTGGAAAGCCTTCGGGAAATAGAGGGTCCATTTCTTCCTCAACTGATTCGATAACAATAAAATGTAATTCGTCATTTTGATTGTCCCAGCTCACCGTTGATCTTGCGTTCCAAAACAGATCGGTCAGCTCTTCTATTAGAGAAAAACTCAATACTATTTTAGGAACAGTAATGACCAGGTCTGAGATCACAAGGCCTGTTGTGGCCTGTGGTACTACCGTCTCGGCACTTGCAATCCTGTCACCAACCGTTACTTCCAGTCTGAAGTTGTCTCCGGACACTATGGCCAGGTCATTTCCAAAATATTTGTACTTACCATTATCAAAGTCCAGAGCATATTCGATATTGTTCTTGATCAATACAACATCAGCATTGGAAATAAGATTTTCTAGGCTATCGGGCATACCGATCTCTATCTGTTCTTTGATTTTAATATTATTCACCGGTTCTCCGGCAAAAATAAATCCCTCTACCACAAATTTAGGTTCACCGATTTCTTCAGTACAGGAGAAACCCGCTATGATTATAATCGATATAGTTAATATCCGTCTCATTAAAATTCGATATTTAAAGAAATATTAGGAGTAATTCCAATGTATTTTATATCTGAAATTACAGGAGGATCTCTTTGAAAATCATATTGAAAATAAGACGTATTTCTACGATTGTAGAGATTGAAAATGGAAAATCCAAAATCCAGGAGAAAATTTCCTGCCGTCATTTTGTAATGAGCCGATACATCCATCCTGCTATACGGGGCTATTCGTGATCCGTTTTTGTTGCCTACACCTATGAAACTGAGCGATCTTCCATCCAGGAGTTCCACATTATATTTGCCCGAAGGCTCAGAAAAAGGCTTACCCGAGCCATAAATAAAAGTAGATGATACCGTCCATTGGTCAATATCCGCGGACAGGACAAATTTAAGTTCGTGCAATTGATCGTGTAATGCAGGAAAAGATACCCCATCATTAAATCCGTCAAAAGTATTGCGAATTGTTCCCAGCGTATATGCCATCCATCCAGTATATCTTCCGCTCTTTTTCTGCACCAGTAATTCTACACCTTTAGCAATGCCATTGCCCTGAAAGAAAAGTTCTTCAGGATCAAGTGTGCCCGCAGTCCGAAACCGAAGAGTAAATTCAGACAGTCCTTTCAGGTCCTTATAATATCCTTCCACATCAAATAGCCAGCCATTGGTTTCGTATGAAATACCGCCAATATAATGCTGGGCCGATCCTACAGGAACTTGAGGGCCATCGGCCAGCAACCAAAAATCACGCGATCCTTCAGATATGTTCTCATTAATGATCCTTTTCACGTACTGGTAGAATTTTCCGTATGCCAGTTTGAATTTTATATTTTTATTGAATTGATATTGAGCTGAAAATCTTGAGGATAATAATAACTGATCTGTGAAATCATAATAGGACAGACGTAAACCTGGAGTAATCGTAATTTTATCATGCAATTTCCAAGTGTCGGAGATATAAACAGCTTTATAATCAGAATTTTCTCGCCTTTCTAACACCTTGATAGTATCATCTCTGAAGTTGATATAGTCAATGTCAGTATTGATATAATTGAACCCCGCTTCGATCGTATGTTCAGCATTGGGCTTCCATTCCAAATCCAGTCGTATTGTCAGATCGTCTACCTTGTTGTCTTCAAATGTCTTAAGAGTCCCTCCTGCAATAAGGGAGTCCTGCCCGGGTATGGTGAGCGATAAACTGGCATCTCTGTTGTATTGACTGAAATAGGAAGATTTTGCTGCAATAAATTTGGTGTAAATGGTACTATTCCATTGGCGTGACCACTTTAAAGACGTACCACTGTTTCCCCAGTCTGTCTTAGATTGAATGTCTATACTGAGTAATCGATTTTCTGATTCATCTCTTCCTGTTGGGATGTCTGCATTGAGATCACGGGATTCATCAAGAAAGTCTTTACCTCCGTAATAGCTTAAAGTAAGAACATCTTTATCGGAAGGTTGATATGATATTTTGCCATTAAAATCATAAAAATTAAAATCCGGATCAAACTCTTGTATTTTGACAATATCGTTTTGTTCTACATCAGAAAATTCGTTATCTCCTAACAAGTTATTTCGAAGCTCTTTAAAAAGTCCACTATTTATAATGCCATTGTGTGATCTTCGGCCGGCCAACATAATGGCTATTTTCTTGTGTATTGGGGCTTCTACGAAAACATTCATTGCAAATAAGTTAAACCCTACAGAAGAGCCGAATTTTTTAAAACTCCCGGTTTTCAAATTCAATTCCACTACGCTGGACAATCTTCCACCATATTTGGCCGGGAAAGCCCCTTTATATATTTTTACATCTTTAACAGCCTTGGCGTTGAAGGCACTAAAAAATCCGAAGAAATGATCCACTTTATACACCGTAAAACCATCCAGCAATACGAGGTTTTGATCGGGCGTCCCTCCCCGTACATAGAGGCCTGCCGAACTTTGATTGGTAGAACTAATACCGGGCAGTAACTGTAGCGACCGAAAGATGTCTACTTCACCTATACTGGGTAATAAGGCCAGCTGCTTAGTCGATATGGTAGAAACACTCACGCCAGAATTGGCCTGGAGTACCTTATAATTTTTTCCTGATACCACGAATTCACTCAAATTAGTAGAAAGTGCTTCAATCTCTATTATTATTTTAGTGGCGACTATTTTTTTTGATAGTATGTATGATGTAAGACCATACCCTACGTAAGAAACCAGCAAGGTTGACGTATCTGAGGGCACCCCGAATAAGGTGAAAAATCCATCCAAATTACTTTGTGTACCCTTAGAAGTATTGGCAACTGACACGGCAGCAAATGACATAGGCTCACCAGTACCCTTTTCGATTATCTTTCCTGTTATAGTATATTGGCCCAGTGCTATTTGTGATGCACTCAATACGAGAAAAAGAAGATATATACCGAATCGGTATTGATTTTCCATATTTACTTTTCGCATACTCTAGGATTTCTAGCCTTTATAGTTTAATAATTCCGAAATTTTTATTCATTTGAGAATATAATTTTGAATTGCATAGTAAAATCAATAATAGGTTTTTTTTTGTAAAAAAAATTATTGATGCATTATTAATTGCATTGGGTTATGAAACTGTTACCAGAAAGATAATTTATACGTATTCATAGATCATTTGCTATCGCGCTCCTACACTTCTCGTCATTTAATCAGAGTGAAGTCGAAATTAATGATCAAATATTGCCTATTGGTATAAGCTAAGATATCGGAATAAGGTAGCCAAGATAATGAGTAGTCAAGGGTTGAACTAATATCCAACATAATGAAAAATGTTGAGCCTACTTTGGAAACTAGCATTTTTCAGAAAAAGAATTGTTTAACATGAAATTTGCATTTTTGGAGATTCGGTGATACCTGAGTAGCAGTGAGTTGAAAAAAATGAAAAGTTCACTAAAATCTTTATGCAGAGCTTGTCGAAGTAAACTTTTTTAATTTTGTGAGTTTTCGGAGTGGACTCATTATTTCTCCTTCTTTCCTTCACTTATAAACAACGGTACTACAAATAGGATCACCACAATAGAAAACAGAAGCCCTCCTATCGTCCCTACAGCTAGAGCAAACCAAAATACCTCCTGACTACCATGGAGGGTAAAGGGTATCAACCCCAGAGCCGTAGAAATAATGGTCAGAAAAATAGGCGTGCTCTTATACCTAAATGCTCTGAGGTAGAGACCAATAGGTAGTCGATGTGGAAATCTGTTTTTGATTATCAGATAGTCAGACATTATTAGAATTAAAGCATTGACTACTATGCCACTGAGTAATAAGAAGGACGTATACCCTCCCTGATCAAATGGAAAATCAAACCAATAAAAAGTCAAAAAAATACCGATATATGATAGTGGTATCAAGAGTATTACCAAGGCGGCAGTCATTAGTGATTCAAAGTGTATGGCGCTGATAAAGAAAATAGAAACGATTACCAGTAATAATAGGGTGTATTTCTTTTTTTCTTTTTCACCCCAGAATCTATAATTACTCTTAGAGATCGTATAGCCTAATGGCAATGTAGGTATATATTGCTCAAGGCACTTATCTAAATGTTGCTGACCAAATCTATCCGAACCACTATATTCAAATTGTAATAACTGTAGGTATTCTTGATTTTCTTTGTGTATGCTATTGCTCTTTTCAGAGTTGGTCAAGCTGATTATTTTTTTTAATAATATAGGGGTTGAATCTTTGTAAAGATAAGTCTCATTGAGCATCCATAAATCCATTTTGTCTGGTTTTAAAGGTGCTATTTTGATATGAACATTGTTGTGATCTACAGCCACACGCTGTCTTTCTTGATCAAAACGGGTGACAAGTCTGTTGACATCTGCAAGATCTCGATTTGTATGCTTCAATAGTTGATGGTCTACTTCTAGGAAATATTGGTATCTGGTCTTTTCCCACCAGTTGATATTTGCATTTTTATCGACATTTTGCACTCTTGGGTGTTCTAAAAGAATATCAGAAAACTGTGACGCTATATTTTCTAAATTGTCTTTATTGTAACCCTTCAGTATCACTTTAAATCGAGGGATGGATCTGCCAGAGGCATTGCTGAAGGCTTTGCCTACTCCATAGATATTCCAAGTAGCTCCGCCTAGATCAAGGGCAAATGAAAGCAGTCTGTTTTTTAATACATATGGAAAGGAAGGAGAAACTTCTTTTTGGAAAGTTATAATAATTGATGCTCGATGGCCACCGCCTATATCGGTGATATAAGTAGCCACCTGATCTTGGTATTGAGTGAGGTAATATTCCATTTTTTTCATCACTGTATTCATCTGTTCTATTGTGCTCCCATCAGGTAGTCTGGCCTTGACATAGAGTTTGGTTTCTTCTGGAGATCTAAATCCACTGCCCTCATATACATATACAGAAAATAGCCTTAATGTACCACCCAGTGCTTTGTTCACCCAAGGTTTGATATATTCTTGGTATGTGCCAGATCCTATGGTGGTATTATACCAGAGATGATTTTCCAATTTGCTAGGCAATAGAAACAGAGGTAACCCAAAGAGTACAATAGTCGCAGCTATAAGCCATTTGCGATAAGCTCTCATGGCATGGATGATCTTATTGTAAACATTATTTATCTTATAATTGATACTTTGGCGAGAAGCGAAAGGAGCATTGTTGTCAAAAGGGTGGGTCTTAGCAGACTTTGTTACTTCTATAAGACTGGGCACTACCAATAAGCAGACCAATAGAGATACAGAGAGATTGATACCCAAAACCTTAGTAAAGTCAACCAATTGAAGTTGTAATTCTTCTGGCAAATAAAAAATAACAAACAATGCCGATAAGGTGGTTAAGGTAGCTGTTACAATGGGCCTAAACACACGTATGTTATGATGTCTCTGATAGTGATGAGAAAGTACAATAGTATTGTCGATGATAATCCCAAATGATATGGTGATAGCTGCTAGGGCATATAGATTAAGCTGTACAGACAGCAGGTGATAAAAAATAATAGAAATGGCAAGATTAATAATAAGGCTGAAAATAATGATGAATAGATCTTGCCACCGTCTATATGCGATCATCACAAAGGCTATTAATATGCTTAGAGACCATAAGGTTCGGGATTTTATTTTATCCAGCTCTTCGCTTATATATTCTGTAGTATTATAATCTAGGATGATGCGGTATCCATTGGGCAATGATGACATCACTTTTTTTATTCTTTGTTTTGTCAGTGAGGATAGGTCTAAGTGGTTGGCCGTAGCAGTGGGTATGAGATTGAGTCTTATACTATTCTGACCATTAATGCGATAATATCGCCTTGGTATAGCTTCTGTCTTTTCGACATTTAGCAATTGCTCTAATGGCAATAAATGGCCACCTACGACAATGTTCTGTGACATTAAATCATCAAGTGTTTGTGGTAATAATTTGACATACATCAATTTGTCATCAGATTGTTGATATGACAATGAGACCTCCTCAAGCACAGTCTTGACTTTTTGTCCTATTAGGTTATAGTCCAAGGACAAATGATCAAATTTTATAGGATCATAGGTGATTAACCATTCTTCTTCGTTGCTGCCACTAATATCTATACGTTCTAAACCCTCAAGATCACTCAATAAAGGAGCCAATTGGTCTCTGACATATATATAAATATCACTTTGAGTGATAGGTGCATATACGCTATAGCTCATGATGACGGGATCAATGGCGGTTTCGTCAGAATCATTAAGTCGTAAAAAAGGAAAAGGCACCTCTTGTGGTAACTCAGGATATATCTGTCTCAACTTTGACGATATCTCATACCTTATCATGTTGATATCAACATGATCATCTATAGTCGCAATGATATACCCAGAACCATATCGGGATACTGATTTAATCTGGTCTATTCCTTCGATCAGATTGATGCTTGCTTCTAACGGAGAAGTTAGTATTTCCTCTACCTGTCGGGGATTTGCGTTGGGATATGAAAAGTATATTTGTATGCTATCTTTATTAGCCTGTGGGAGAAAATTTAATTGTAAAGATGGTATCAACATAATGCCAATCACCGAAAAGGCAATGGCGATAATAATGATGGCAAAGTGTGGTAATTTCACATATGTAAGATAAATAATATTGCAATAATGTATGTAATGGCCGAACGGAAACTCATCAAAATTAGCGATATTTTCATTTTTATCAACTCACTGATACTCAGGCATCACTGAATTTTTAAAAAGTGAAAACCTCATAAAAAATAATTCACTTTGTAAAAAATGATAGTTTTCGTTCAGCCAATATGTATATTAAAGTATAGAATTTTCATTGAAACAATGCAACATGTAGTTATGTAGCATGTCAAATGGAATTTGTATTTGCTCTATTTCTACCCTAACTTATATTGTACAAGCTCTACTTTTATCGTGTTATAATTACCATGCATCAATGTGTGCTTCTGTCTGCCTTTATTCGGGTGCATTTCAGTTTGTCGTTTTTTATTCACAGATTTTGTCACCATTTTTGCGTAAGAGGCAAAAATGCCGCCAAAACACCTGAAATTTAACCTATTAACCATGGGTTGCAACCCATGGCTACAAATATTGAACCCCTACAAGGTTTTTTCTTCTATGCGACAAATTGAAATGCACCCCTTTATTCTAAATGTCTGGATTAAGAAATTATGTTATAGTCATTTGTAACTAAATTTAGTTAAAATATAATTCAATATAAATGCTCAAAACGTATTTTTTTTAGAAAAAATTTATTATTATAGCCTGAATTGATTACTTCAATTTTTTCCGCAAATAACTCAAATATGGATAATGAATCTTTCTTGACACGACAACAAGTCGCGGAAAAATTAGGTATGTCTATAAGGACACTGCGACGGCGATTAAAAAAAGCTGATATTATTATTAAAGGACAATTTATATCGCAGCAGGTATTTAGAAAGATAAAAAAAATGATTTGTAAGATTGAATAAAAAAAATGATCCTTAATAACCAAGAAAGTACATCAAGACAAATATTCAGCTTAGAAAACAGCATTCAGAAATAATGTAACTACTCGGGTGCATTTCAGATTGTCACTAATCACCTCAGAGGGGTAACATTATATGAGTGCTAGGCATGCAATTTATCTAAAAGGTGAGATGTGAAACCATCAAATCCCTAAGGAACCCAGTAACGGGAATCCGATAGCCAAGAGCAAAGGTGCCTTCTGCGAAGGAGAATCTGAAGGAAGCTGGAGGCAAAATTTAGTCAGGACGAAAAGAAACTGAATAGTAGGTTGGTCAATTCAGGTAAGTGGGCATTGAACCACAAAGCCTAAAAGTTACACGGAGGATTGATCAATAAACTCAACCAGATAAGAGGAAAGATAAATTGCTTGCCCTGGGAGATCTGAGGAGGGGAGGAGTTGTCGGAGGTACGAGAGAGTGCCAAAGAAGCAAATTTGCTTTACAGAAGTCAGCAGAGGCCATATTAGGAGAGGCCGATCCGTATCTAATGAACCCCAAGATGGTAGTAAACGGATAGGAGAGGCTAGCTCTGAAGGGCTAAATTTTTCGATGCAGAAAGCAGCCATTGGATTGCGTAAAGACATAAGGTAGCAAATCATAAGGTAGCAAATCCTACGCGAAGGACGGAATCTGGAATTTTTGGTGTAGTGTCATAAATTAGTCTTCGCAATGAAAAGAAGCGATTTCTGACAAACCAGCAATAGTTGGGATTGTTAAAACTTAGCAAGAAACCGCCATGGTACGTAGTACGTATGCCTGGTGGTGGGGGCGGGCAGAGGCGTAAGCCTCTTCCTACTCGATTAACTATATAATAACGGTTCTGAACGTGCTATTAGAATGGCTTACTACTAGAATGGCTAAGGTCAAACTCAAAATATCTGGCATGTTCAAATCAGGCCAACACGTCTTCTTTACCCTAAGGTCTGTTTGTGATACTTTGAGAAAAAGAAACCTCAATATGCATTCAACTATTGTCCAAACTTAATTCTCTCTTAAGGGATTTGAGTAGTCACAACCATAAAAGTAATGACAATTATTGACCGTTTGTGATCTGATGCCACCATTTATCTTTAAAGTATATGCGAGCTAAAACTGGATTCTCGAAGTTGTCATGAATCGCATCATTACTTAATAATTTTTTTAGTGATTCAGAGATGGAATTTTCGTGATTTTGGATATAAGAATTAGCGGATTTGATAAAGTCAGGCCTCAAGGCTATATCTGAGAAAAAAGGTTCTGGTTGAGAATTATGGTTATTGAAATATCCTCCACTGCTTATGAGTTCAAAATCAGCAATATTTCTTTTATTTGTCGAATAACAAATATTCTTTTTTCTGTCAAAAAAAAGCAAAGAATTGTTGAACATCTGAACAAAAAAATACTCATCGTTTCCAGATAAACTGCCCATTGACAATTGAAGTGTACTTGTTGGATCCCAAATTTGATCTTGTTTATTTAAGAATAGGTCTAAAATTTGATCAGTTGCTAAGGTATGTATAGAATTTTCTCCATCTCCGAACTTTAATAATGGAATTATCTGATTATGTGATGAAATTCTATATATAGTATCGCTGAAAGAGGCATGATGAAATAATTCATTATTTATTTCATGAAATGGTTTTCTAGAAGGCATGAAATTATAATGATCAGGTCCAGAAATTCCACTGAATATATGGTTCATATTTCGAGCATAAATATGGAAAAGCCCGTTATCATTGCCGACTGATAAGCCATAAAGCTTTTCATTTACGTAATATATTCTTTTTAGTTGTTTATCAAGTTTCCACTCATTTATAACCTTACCTTCAATTAGGTCATATTCAAATATCGAAGATTTAGTGATATCTGAAATAAGCAATGATGTATCATTCTTTTTGCAAAAACTATCTATGCGATTGACCTCTAATGGACCTTTTCCAGTCGGCACTATTTTGCGTAAAAAATTTCCAAAATAATCATATACATACAACTTACTTCTAAAGTCTAGCCCAAATGAATTGAAGACAAATAAACTATCAAAAAAAAATGCAGAATTTATTCCAGGATGTATATAAATATCCTCTTTTAATAGAATATAATGTATCGAATCAATGATAGATTCTAATTGTATAAGTTTCGTGTTTTTGACTAATTTGCAGGGAAAAATATTTTCATCCAAATTTTTGTTTTGGCAAGCAAATATAGTGACAAGAAAAAATATAGATATTGATTTATACATGTTTTTGACATAGGTGAAAATGAGCCAATTTTATATAAATTGGCTCATTGAATGATTAATTAGCCATATTCATTTTAATGTGGTATGGGCCCATAATCATCATCGTCGTGTCTCTCTCCTGAACACAATTGGTAATTTCCACATAGACAACTGTGATTTGTATATGCATCAACATTTACACATGCCCAACCCGCACCCACACCAGAAGGCCAACAAAAATACGTATCAACGTTACAGCTACTATAACACTGAAGGGAAAACGCACAGATTATAACCAAAGTGGCACATAGAGTCCTTAACTTTGAAGAAAAATAAATCATAATGAGAGGTTTATATAAAATTACGAAAGATGAATTCAAGTGATAAATAGTTTTTTTTTGGTTTAACAACCAGTTGTAATATCACCCCAAAGATAGGAGATATGGCGCTCTTAAAAGCGGCCAAAAGCGGCCAAAAGCGGCCAAAAGCGGCCAAAAGCGATAATACTGTTTTCTGTATTTATCGTACATTATACTATAAAATCTAAATTCTCTAGCGTATTTCATTAAAGGATTTTTGATTTTATCAAAATTTTTGAAGTCACTGTTTTCATATTTTGATTTTACCTCTGTTGTGCTGTAATGGTCTAGATTATTAAATCTGAAGACTTTATTACTGCTTATAAAAGAAAGAACAAACTCGTTATTGCCTTTTACCAGCAAAGGCACAGAGGTGTAGCTATCAAGACCAATATCATTAGGAAAAATAAAGCTTGTTTCATCAAACTTTTTTGTTGTCAGATCAAAAGTATAAAGAGGGCAAGCACCTCCAATGTTTTTGATGTTGTGGTCGTAGAAATTATAAGGAAGCAGAACTTTGTTTTCAAGTTCGCAAGATTCATTATACAATAGAGAAGTAGTGTAGAAAAATTTTCTTGTGGTCAATTGTGATCCTATAGGGTGTTCCATTTCTAAAATATTATTACATTCATCATTGCCCTTGACTTTAAAAAGTGTAGAAGGAAAATAGCGTGTGCCTATTATTAGGCTTCCATCCACGTCAAAAGAAAAACCCCTCAAAATACCCTTTATCATGCCATCCTCTCGCACTGGAAAATTAATAATAGTATCAATCTTGATGATTGAGATTAATAATTGCTATATCATTTCTCCAGGGGTTCAACTTGGGAGAATAATCCTATTAATTCCTTTTTTATACCTTTACAAATCCGCTCCTTTTCTAGGGGGTCAGCTTGGGAGAACTAGGGGGTCAATGGTGGGAGAATACAAACTATTTTTAGACCGACACCATTACACTTATTATTCAAAATCCAACTTTACAAAGCTAGTAAAATCATCATCAAACATAGGGTTGTCTGGGTGCATGTCACTGAGATAAAATCCAGTTTTAGAAATTAAAAAGGCCCGTGGCAAAAAGGTGTCAAAAGGAAGTTCTACCTCACCTAGTTTTTCTTTATCCTCATTTAGTACAATAATAGATAATGGTTTATCATAGTAGGTATTTGGCGTCCCATCATCACGCTTTGGGCTTATACCACTTTGTACCATTCTGTAATACAATTTTCGATAAGGATCCCATATGATCGGGCCGTAGAGAAGGGTAGATATAGAAAATTGTGTGGGATCTCCATTATTTGATTCATTGAATGATACAAAACTCTTTGGTGAAAATTTGCTAATTGCCAATACTTTATCATACTTATCTTCTTCTATATTATATATCATTAGATAATCATCAACAGAATATGAAAATAGTATTTCGTCGTCATTTTGAGTAGAATAGAAAATAAATGGGTCTATAGCCCAAATTTTCTTTCTCATACTATTGGGATAATTCCCGAAATATTGAAAAGAATCAGATTTTAGATCAATTTTTAATTGGGTATGTCCATCATAAAAACTGGGATCAAAGGGATTTCTATCAGGAATCACACTCGTATACATATTTTTTTTATATAAAATTGCCTTAGAAGAAGTATGAGGTAAAAACATTCCAGTATTTTCATTCGGGTTTGTATTCCTCAGAATATTAATTCTTTTTTGTACATTTCCATATCTATTTATTAGGACAACTTCGTATCTGTTAGAATTTATTATATACATTGAATCAATACTTTTGTATACTAGCCCATTCGGCATTCCCACTCCATCTGGACCTCCTATTTCTAAATTGATTTTCTTTACTAAAGCTGTACTTTCGAAGTCAAACAATTGTATAGACATTCCATTATGGTCTAATAGAAGAAAACACTCACGACCATCATATTCTATTATATCAAAGAATCTTGAAGCGTAGGAAGTTTTACTATCTATATTAAATGCCTTTCTATCTCCAATAATAATCTCTATTTCAGAATGGTTACTACTGCACATGAAAGCAAAAAATCCTAATAATAATAAATAATAAAAATTGGAATTATTAAGCATAACACTGAAACAATTTGTAATGCTTAATGGTACTATATAAAAGTACCACCAAGCATTATTTGTAATATTAATTTCCCTCAGGTACTGGCCCTGGCGTGATGACTATGTCTTCGTCTCCCACGCAACATGCAGTGGTAAGAGAGCATCCTGAACCATAACACCAGTTATCGCCAAAGACTGTAAAGTATCTGTCTGCTTTTACATCACTACTTTTCAGCATACACATGACAAAAACGAAGCAAGTAACTAGAAAAGTTAATTTTTTCATACTGTTAATAATTAAATTCTGTGTAACTACTCAGGTGGTGTGCTTTTGAGATATAAAATTATCATTTTTATGTTATGCAAGTTTCATTTGAGCCCTAATAGCAAAGCTATCATTAACCTATTTTATTGGTTAGTGAATCACGATTATGTCACCATAACTCCGATTTGGGGCTATAATAGCCGCAGGATAACGAAAAAAAGTTTTTAAAAAAAATGACCTTGC
>JAZGFD010000042.1:0-52141 GCA_036479115.1 Saprospiraceae bacterium
CTGATTGTGAGCGAGATGGTTATGTAAGCAAGATCACCAGAACATGGACAGTAACAGATAACTGTGGCAATACAAATACCTGTGTGCAGATCATCAAGTTAGTAGATGAGATCAATCCAAGTATAGATTGCCCAGATGATATTATTGATTTGGGCTGCAATCCAACCTTGCCAACAATTCAAGACGCAATTTCTGCAGTAAATACAGATGATAATTGTGGAGTCCAAGAAGCTACAGCAATTGCTGATGAAATTCATGGAGACTGTGAAAAAACTCAAATGTTTACGGTGACTGTTACAGACAATTGTGGGAATTCAGCAAGTTGCATAGTAACTTATAAATGGACTGTGTCTCAGTTAACAATGACATGTCCAAGTGACAGAACACTACAAAGTTGTTCTACACAAAGCGAGATAGACAATGCCTTTGCGCAATGGAAGAACAGTTTAACTTTCGGAGGAGGCTGTAATCCTACATTGAGCGTAAGCAATGAGAGTGCACCAGATGCCTGTGACGGAGGAAATGTAACAGTGACCTTCACAGTTACAGATGATTGTGATACAAAATCATGCACAGCGACTTTCAGTGTAACAAAAGCAACAGACGTAGCAGTAAGCTGCCCTAGCAATATGACAGTAGATGGCTGCATGAGTCAGAGCGAAATAGATGCAGCATATGCATCATGGTTGAGTTCAGCAAGTGTAAGCGGCGGTTGTGATCCAGTATTGACAAACAATGCACCAGGCCAATCACCACGAGTATGTGACGGAGGCACAGTAACAGTGACCTTCACAGGAGATGATAGAAATGGATGTGATAGCGACCAGTGTACTGCGACATTCACAGTGACAGCAGCCCCTGCAATAACAATGACATGTCCAAGTGACAGAACACTACAAAGTTGTTCTACACAAAGCGAGATAGACAATGCCTTTGCGCAATGGAAGAACAGTGTAACCTTCGGAGGAGGCTGTAATCCTACATTGAGCGTAAGCAATGAGAGTGCACCAGATGCCTGTGACGGAGGAAATGTAACAGTGACCTTCACAGTTACAGATGATTGTGACACAAAATCATGCACAGCGACTTTTAGTGTGGATGCACCTGCACCATTAATAGTATCATGTCCTGGAGATGTAAGAATAACTGCATGTACAAGTCAAGATGAAATTAATAATCAATTTAACAATTGGTTGTCAAGCTTTAATTTTAGTGGTGGTTGCAATGCATTTACACTTTCGGATGGATTACCTACACCGCCAAATGTGTGCGATGGAGGAGTTGTAGAGTTTGAATATATTGTTGTTGATGATTGTGGTACCAAAAGCTGCTCAAGTAGATTTACAGTACCAAGTGCAGAGGATAGGCTAGAGCTAATTGGAGTTCCTGCTGATGCAACAGTATCTTGTAACGATGATGTAACACCAGCAACAGTAACAGCAAAAAGCCAGTGTTCTGATAATGTACAAGTAAATTTGAGCACTATAACACTGCCAGGTACTTGTCCAGTTATTGAGACAATTACATATACATGGACAGCTATAGATGAGTGTGGAAATGATATCAGTGCATCTCAAACTATAACGGTAAGAGATGATGAGGTTCCAGTTCTTCCTGACAACTTGCCTCAAGATGTAGTTGTAAATTGTGAGGATGACGTACCTTCTCCAGCTAATCTAGTGGCAACGGATAAATGTAATGGAGATATCCCAGGAATACTTTCAGAAAACACTATACCAGGATCTTGCCCTAATGACTTTGAAATCATTAGAACATGGATTTTTGATGATGGATGTACTAACATAGCAACTCATCGTCAAAGAATAACAGTGAGAGATGAGATTAATCCTGTTTGGGAGAGTGTTCCAAGTGATCTAAGACTAGATTGCAATGACAATATTCCTTCCCTAATTCAGCTATGGTTGGATAATGGAGGAAATGGAAATGCAACAGACAATTGTGGAGATGTTACAATAAGTAATAATTATACAAATTCCGTTTTATCATGTATAAATGACGCTCAAATTGTCACTTTTATAGCAACGGATGAATGTGGAAATAGTGCAACATCTTCAGCTACTATTAGCTTTAGTGATGATACTCCTCCTAATTTGACTAATTTGTCTAATAGGACAATTACTTGCAACGAGGATCCAATATTTGATACACCAGTAGCTACAGATGATTGTGATACCAATGTAGACCTATCATTTACAGAGTCAGGAAATTTCGGAATATGTAAGGATGGAAGCATGACAAGAGTATGGACAGCCACTGATGATTGCGGAAATACTTCTACAGTATCTCAAACAATCACTAGAAATGAACAATGTGGCCAAGATGATAAGATTACAAATGAAACCATTTGTTCAGACGAACTACCATTCAATTTCTTTGGTCAGTCTATTAATGCGCCAGGCAGATATTCTTCTCAACAGACAGATGCAAATGGATGTCCGTACACTGAAGTATTAAACCTAACAGTAACACCAAAGCCATCAGATGAAGTTACGAATGTGACAATCTGTAGCGATGAGTTACCATATACATGGAATGGCAGAACGTACAACGGAAGTGATACGGATAGAATAGAAGGAGCAAATTGTACAGCAGACTTGGTATTAAACCTAACAGTAACACCAAAGCCATCAGATGAAGTTACGAATGTGACAATCTGTAGCGATGAGTTACCATATACATGGAATGGCAGAACGTACAATGGAAGTGATACGGATAGAATAGAAGGAGCAAATTGTACAGCAGACTTGGTGTTGAATCTGACAGTGATAGATGGATGTACAATAGTGACACAAGCTAGTGATCTGAATTTAGTATGCGGAAGAGACAATGTAGTTGGCATGATTCAGGATTGGTTGAATAGCAATGGAGGAATGACGATATCTTGCACTAATGTAAATATCTCATCCAATTATAATGGTAGTCATCCAGATTGTGATAATTCAGTAAAAGTGACATTCTCATACATTGATGAATGTGGGATTAATTACTCAAGTTCAGCTTATATCAACTTGGTTGATGACACTGCACCAGTAATTCAAAATGCACCTGAAAATATTAGCGTTTCTTGCTCTGCTCCATCAGGATCATCATTGACAGCGATAGATGCATGTGCAGGTACACTTACTGCTAATCCAGTTGATGTGAGAACTGACGGGAATTGTCCGAATAGATATGTAATTAACAGAACATGGTCATTCTCAGATGAATGTGGAAATTCTATAACGCATACTCAAATCATTAACGTAACCGACGATGAGTCTCCTGTTATTACTAATGTTCCAGTAAATGTAGATGTCGACGGTCTAGACCAAATTCCATCAGTTTCTACTCCAACAGCTACTGATAATTGCGGAGATGCAAATATTGCTTTGAATGAGTCGAGAAATGAAACAGAGTGTGGTGTTGTAATCATTCGTACATGGACAGCTACTGATGCATGTGGCAATAGTTCTACTGCTCAGCAAGTAATTAACATAGGACTTGATTTAGATGCTTCTGTAACACCAGTATCATCAGTAGTATGTAATGGAGAAAACAATGGCTCGGCTGAGGTGAACACTACAGCGAATAATGTAACTTATAGTTGGGATAATGGAGAAACAACTAAAGTAGCTACACAGCTTAATGGTGGATTACATAGTGTAACAGTAAGTGCTGATAATGGATGTCAAAAAATACTCACTGTACAAATCAGTGAGCCTGAAGCAATTATTGTTAGCGTACAAAGCAGTGGTGCCAATTGTGCCACAGTTGCGCTAGGATCAGCATCAGCGAATGCAGGTGGAGGAACAGGAGCATACTCATATGCTTGGAGCAATGGATCTACTGATTCATCAATAAGTGGACTTGCAGCTGGTACTTATTCAGTTGTAGTTACAGATGCTAATGGATGTACTGCAGAAAGTTCAGTAGAAATAAGCGAAGAAGTGCAATGCGACGCTGCACTTGGAGACTTTGTATGGGAAGACCTTAATAGAAACGGAATCCAAGATGTAAATGAACCAGGAATTAGCGGAATTATTGTCAGACTTTATACCAGTAATGGCACACAAGTAGCATCTGCAACGACAGGCAGCAATGGAATGTACATGTTCTCTGGCCTAGCAGCAGGAAGCTATTATATAGAATTTGGTACACCTACTGGATTTACACAAACATTAGCCAATAGAGGCAATAATAAAGAAGAAGACAGTAATGTTCAGAATGGTAGGTCTCAAACGATCAACCTTGCAGAAGGAGAGTCAAATAAAACCATAGATGCTGGGTTCTATCAGAATGGATCTATAGGAAACTATGTATGGAATGATCTTAATAAAGATGGTATTCAGGATGTAGATGAGCCAGGCAAGGTGAATGTAAGAGTGTGGTTATTTAATGAAGATGGCGAGTCCATCGCTTCCACATTCACCAATGACAATGGAGCTTACTTATTTAACAACATACCCCCAGGAAAGTATTCTGTTGGCCTCGAAATAGGAGAGAACATAGTAATTAGTCCGAGAGATGTTGGAAATAATGATGCCATTGACAATGATGTAGACCCTTCAACTGGAAGATCTGAATTATTCATGTTGAACAGTGGTCAGAATATTGACAACTTAGATATAGGATGTTATTCTGATGTGAGTAATGATGTAATAGATTTAGAGCTTGATAAGTCAGTGAATAATTCTTCACCAGCTGTAGATGAAATGGTGACATTTACTGTGAGAGTGACCAATAGTGGTTCAAGTAAAGCAACAGGAATAGACATAGCTGATGTGCTGCCAAATGGCTATGGCAATGTTATTAGTATTTCAAATGGAGGTGTACTTAACAATGGAATAATTACTTGGACAGGGCTTTCTCTTGATGTAGATGAAAGTATCGCCTTAAGATACCGAGCAACAATTTCAGCATTCCAAGCTGGGCTTAGCTATAAAAATGTAGCTCAAGTGACAGCAGCCGATCAGGATGATGTGGACTCTACACCTAATAATGATGATGGCGATCAAAGTGAAGACGATGAAGACTTCGCATTTGTAATGCCAGCCGATATGTCTACTGACAAAGTGGACTTAGAACTCATTAAAAGAGTGAACATATCTGTTCCTCAACCAGGTGAAGTAGTTTCATTCAGATTAACAGTATCAAATGCAAGTCAAGTAAATGCTACTGGAGTCGCAGTACAGGATGTATTGCCTAATGGATTTACTAACATTACCAATATCAGCAATGGAGGTAGCCTTTCAGGAAATACCATCACATGGAGTGGATTAAGTATCAACGGATTTGATGAAATGAGATTGACTTATGATGTAGAAATTGTGCAGCCTGGAGCTGGTATAAGCTATACTAACGTAGCACAAGTGACAGCTGCGGATCAATCTGATATGGATTCTGCACCTAATAATGATGATGGTGATCAGAGTGAGGATGATGAAGATTCAATTACTACTTCTCCTGTGGAGACTGACCTTAGTTTGACTAAGGTAGTGAGTGATATGAATCCTGATATTAGAGACGTTGTGACCTATACATTGACAGTAATCAATAATGGACCTTCAGATGCCACAGGTGTTGATGTACTTGATTATCTTCCTATCAAATATTGTACTGAGTTTACCAACATTAGTAATGGCGGTCTATTCTTAGGAGAAACAATTGAATGGTCTGATCTTCAAATACCAGCTAATGGAAGTATACAGTTAACATTTGATGCTACCGTGGCAGCTTCTGCCTTTGGAAAAGATGTGATCAACTTAGCAGAAATAACAGATGCCGATCAGTTTGATCCTAATTCTACACCAGGAAACTTAGGAACAGAACCTGTAGAGGATGATGAAGCTATGGCCATCTTTACTGTAGGCAAGACTTCAGATTTAGAATTGACTAAAACTGCGGATAGGGATATTGTAGATGCCAATGATTGGATAACGTTTACCATTACATTGAGAAACAATGGCCCTGATAGAGTGGCTTATGCACAAGTGACTGATTATGTTCCTGATGGATATACCGATATGGTAGATATCAGCCATAACGGAAAAGTGGTTCAGAATAGAGTAATATGGGACGTAAGAGATCTTAATGCTGGAGAGGTAGTAGAATTTACCTTTGAAGCAAGAGTAGTACATTTCTTAACAAGAGAATGTGACTATAAAAATGTAGCACAGGTGACTATGAGTACCAACAGTGATCCAGATTCTACTCCGGGTAATGACGATGGAGATCA
This sequence comes from Saprospiraceae bacterium, assembly GCA_036479115.1. Taxonomy (GTDB): domain Bacteria; phylum Bacteroidota; class Bacteroidia; order Chitinophagales; family Saprospiraceae; genus UBA7328. The sequence continues at coordinate 6,236 of JAZGFD010000042.1, forward strand.
AAGTGAAGATGACGAGGCTTCAGTAGAACCACAATTTATCTTAGGTTCTTCAGGAGGATGTATTAAGATTAATACAGCTGTACTCTTAGAAGGTCCATATCAAAATGGCCCTAAAAAGATGTCTACTAAGTTGAATGAACTTGGATACTTGCCAGGACAAATACCAGAAGTATTCTTTGGTATTGCAACGCCATCTGGTCAGCCATATGCTGCTACGCCATGGGGTTATGATGGTGCTGAAGGAAATCAATTTGATGCTACGCTTCCGTCATTAGATGGAGCCGCAGGATATCCTGTGAATGCTACTGATTGGGTGCTGGTATCTTTACGTACTTCACCACAAGAATCATCTACAGTTTGCCAGCAAGCAGCACTATTGTTATCAGATGGTACAGTAATGTTTGTAGATGATGAAGCTTGTTGTAACCTTGATCCTACGCAGTCTTACTACATTGTAATCGAGCATAGAAATCATCTATTAGTGATGTCTCATACTAAATTACCAATAGCCAATGGCGAGATCAGTTATGACTTTAGACTGAGGGATTCTTATACAGAACTTGTAGGTGTAGGTCAGAAAAATCTAGGAGATGTTTGGGTAATGTATGCTGGTAATGGTGATCAAGTGACTTCAGATGCTGACATAGTAGACATTAACGTGAAAGATTTACGTACTTGGTTGATTGATGATGGCTTGAATAGTAGTTATTACCTAAGAGATTTTGACCTCAATGGTGATGTCAATGTACAGGACAAAGGGCTGATGTTGAAAAACAATGGTCTATTCTCTGACGTACGTAAAAGTGTAAAATAGTTTACATTTCGAATGAAGTGAAAATTCTCTTGTGATTTTCACTTCATTCTTTTTTTTTTCAAAAAAATATATTAAATTGCAAGAGAAGTTGGTACCATATTTGAATAAGATATAATGAATCCAAACCAAAAAATGTAATTGGTATTTTTGGGGTAATAATTTTGACTTCATCCTGTTTCAGGATGAGGTCTTTTTTATTTTTAGCCACCATGGTATCGTATACTAATCAAGAAAATACTATCTCAATAGCGTAGCTATTAAAAAAAATAACCTGTGTCTAGCAAAAAAATAGCATCTTTTTACCTGCCTGATCGGCAGACAGGACTCAAAAGCACAGCATCAGAGTAGTTACAAAAAGCCTTTCTATCATCTTTGAAGGAAACATAGTTTAACCAACTTGAGCATTTATCACAAGTACTCAATATTGAGTTTACTCTAGAAACTAACATTTTTCAGAAAATGAATTGTTTTGGATGAAATTTACATTTTTTGATATTCGATGATGCCTGCGTTTGAGCGAGATGAAAAAAATTGAAATATTGCCAAAAGCTTTATACAGAGCTTTTCGAAGCGTTTATGCAGAGTTTGTCAAAGTAAATTATTTCTAATTTTGATGAGTTTTCGTTCAGACCCTATTTACTTGAAAGTCACATCTTTACCAGTCGGGATCACTCATTCATGCCTTGATCAGGAGTAAAATTTTCATCAAACCTTACCGCATTCAACACTTGACGCAGCTCTAGAATATCCCAAAACATTCGATAATTCACATCAATCCTTGTATGGCTGAATTGCTTATGATACTTTAGCACTACATGGATAGGGAAAAACGCAAAGTTAAAGAAGACATTATTATCAAAGCAGCTGAAGTTATTTTTGAGACTGTCGGCTTTAGCAATGCAAAAATGGAGAATATTGCCGCAAAGGCTGGTATAACAAAAGTGACCCTCTATTCTTACTTCCAAAGTAAGGAAAACCTGTTTATGGCCATCACTTACAAAGCATTCCAATATTTAATTGATGTATTTTATCATACCATTGATGAGAATAAATCCAAACCAGGCATTGATGGAACTATTGGAATTCACCAAGCTTTTATAGATTTTTGTGAAAACAATTTCCTTTATTCCGAGACCATTCTTAACTATTTTTCTTTAATCAGAAGTTCGGCAGGAGGAAGAGAGAAAGATAAAATTTCATCAGGCATTGCAGATAGTATCTATTTCAAAAAAATAAAAAACATTCAAAACCTTCCTTTAAAACTTACTTCGCAAGAAATAATAAGAGGCAAAAAAGATGGAAGCATAAGTAGTAAAATAGATGCTATTTTACTTACACTGCAAGGATGGTCTATGAATGTAGGATATATAAAACTCATTACATCATCAGGAGAGAGTACAACCTTACTCAATGCTGACCTTAGGGAAATTAAAAAACTAAATTCAGTTCTGATTAGAGCGGTCTTATCAAATTAAATTGAAAGTAACTACTCAGTTGAAGCCAATTTTAGATAAAAAAAGCCCTTTTTCTACTTTATTTCACCTAATTTTTCGCTGCGCCTATTGCTATGACTAAAAAAAATGAGCTATATCTGACAATAAAATAACAAATGTTCACCTGCCTGAATAGCAGACTGGCCTCAAAAGTGCCTCTCTGAGTAGTGAGAATTGAAATTATTAGGATTATTGCGTCCTATATTTGTTTTTGTAACCAAAATTTTAGACGTTTCATTAAATCAAGTAAATAAGTTATCATTTTCAAATAGTTTGGTAGCAAGTCATTTCCTTCTTTCATAATATTGTGGTCAACTTAATTAACTCAGAGTTTTTTTAATAAAAAAAATATGCTAGAATACGTTAACACAGAACAGATAAAATTTCTTCTTCATGAAGTACATGATGTGCAGGATGTCTTAAAATTACGGAGGTTTCAAGATTTTGATAGTGAAGCCATTAATATATTAGTCGATTCAGCTGAGGATTTTGCTGACAAAGAACTACATCCATATTTTCAGGAAATTGATCAATTTGGAGTAAAGTATGACAATGGTGAGATCATTGTACATCCAAGAGTAGGGGAGATGATGAAAAAATCAGGTGAGAATGGGTTCATCTGTTCAGCATTTGACTATGAAGATGGAGGCGTTCAGACACCACATATGGCCCTGACAGCGGTAAGTATTATTTTCTCATCAGCTGATAACACCATTATGTCTTATACTGGCCTTACTGCAGGAGCAGCATCACTTATACAGTCATTTGGAGACAGAGAGCAGTTTGATGCCTTTGTGCCGAATATGATGGCAGGTAAGTGGCAAGGTACCATGTGTTTGACAGAGCCACAAGCAGGCAGCTCACTGAGCGATATCAAGACTGCTGCATATTTGCAAAAAGATGGTACCTATAAAATAGAAGGACAAAAAATATTTATCACAGCAGGAGAGCACAATCAAGTAGATAATATAGTGCATTTATTACTAGCCAGAATAGAAGGTGCTCCTCTTGGCACGAAAGGAATCAGTCTTTTTATTGTGCCAAAGCATAGAATTAATGATGACGGTAGTTTAGAATATAATGATGTCTTTTGTGCCGGGGATTTTATAAAAATGGGACAAAGAGGTGCTTCTACAACTCATCTTGTTTTTGGTGAGGATAAAAATTGTACTGGATATTTAGTAGGTGACGCTAATAATGGCCTAAAATATATGTTCCAAATGATGAATGGAGCAAGATTAGACGTAGGTGTGACCGCAATGTCTATTGCAAATGCAGCATATCACAAATCGCTACAATATGCTAAAGAAAGACCCCAAGGAAGGAAACTTGCCAATGGTGATACTAAGAATCCGAATAGAGAACAAGTAGCCATTATTGAACACCCTGATGTGCGCAGAATGCTTCTTTTGCAAAGAGCTATAGTGGATGGTTCTCTTAGCCTGGCTTTTGCAACGGCTAAGTATATGGATATATCCTACCACTCACCAGATAAAGAAGAAAGAGAAGTGGCACATAATCTGTTAGAGATTTTGACACCTATAGTTAAAACATATCCTTCAGAAATGGGACGAATATCAGTGAGCAATGGCCTTCAAGTTTTTGGAGGATATGGCTTCACTTGTGATTTTCCTCTGGAGCAATATCACAGAGATATTAGAATTACAGCTCTATACGAAGGCACTACTGGAATACAATCAATGGATTTACTAGGCAGAAAAGTTACAATGAATAATGGTGCAGCCATGTTTGCATTAGCAGCAGAAGTGAAAAAAGCGATTGCGGCAGCACAGACCTATGATGATTTAAAACCTTATGCCAAAATACTAGACGACAAACTCAATCTTATGCAAACAGTATTAGGGAAATTGATGGGATTTGCAATGTCTGGCAACTACGAAAGATTTCTTTCAGATGCTACAATATTTATGGATTTCATGTCTACAATTGTGATAGGATGGCAATGGATCAACATGGCCACATCAGCCAAGGAAGCAATGGTAACAAGTAAAATGACTTATTCAGAAGATTTTTATAAAAATCAAGTTCATACAATGAAGTTTTTTTATAAGTATGAAATGCCTAAAACTCTTGGCCTCGCCGAAACTCTTATGAGCGATGAGGTGTTAACAATTAAAATGAAAGAAGAAAAAGTATTTGCATAAATTTTCTAATTACTTTATTATGTAACTACTCAGATGGAGTGTTTTTGAGATAAAAAGTTTTTATACCAAAATGGATACCAATTGTGTAGATATAAAAAACAAAAAAAAAATAAATGGATATTCAAACAGTATTAGACCAGTTTAATGAGCAAGCCAAAGGAATGGATCCAATAGGTGGCATAGTAAAATTTGCTATAGATGACAAAGTGGTACTAATAGACGGGAAAGGAAGTGAAAACACACTTAGTTTTGAGGACGGTGAGGCGGATTGTACTATAACTACATCTATGGAAACATTAATGAAAATGAAAAATGGAGATGTTAATCCAATGATGGCAGTCATGAGCGGCAAAGTAAAAATATCAGGAGATATGGGACTTGCTATGAAGCTACAAGGCATGATGTCATAGCCTAATTTTACATGCTTGAAAAAAATTAAAACGTAAGTTGGATTTTTCAATACTACGTTTTTTCTTTTTTTTTGAAAATGTGAACTGGAGCAGTTAACCTTTCCAGAATAAATAAATATGGGCTTGTACAACTTATATAGTACTAATTTTCGTTTTGAAAATATGTCAGAGTAGAAGAAAACCTACCAGATTTCTGCTTACTTAGTGAGTGGAAGACTATTTTTGTTAAGGTAACTACTCAGGTGAGCGCTTTTGAAATAAAAAATTGTTATTTTTTTACCAGATAAAGTTCATTTTTTGAGACATAACAGAGCTATGGCGAAAGAAATAGCTGAAATATGATAGATAAAATTTTTTTTATCCAAAATTGGCGCCACTTGAGTAGTTACTTGTTAAGAATCGTTGTTGAATCTACCGAAAATGAAAAAATATATACCTGTTCTTTTTATTTCTGTTCTATTTTCTCTACCACTTATTGCTCAGTTTGGCGTAGGTGGAGATGAGCAAGTCTTTCCTTTTGAAAGAGTATATCCTGCTACAATGGAGGATCATTTTACCATTGATCTTGACACCTTGCAGGGAGGGTCTTTTATTACTATGGCGGCTGAGAGAAACAGTAATCAAGAAATAAAAGGTATGAATGTGACTTCATTTGATGGCAAAGGAAATATCAATTGGACGATGACATATAGTATCAAAAGAGGCCAAGATTTCACTATTTTAGGTGATATAGAAGTTGTAGGCGATGATTCTCTTGTTTTTACTTCTATCCTCGACACCATAACATATCAAAGGATTATCACCAAAATTGGCGCTGATGGAGGATATGGATGGAGTAAACTTCTCAATGGTCAAGGAAGTACCAATCAAAATTATACTGGAGGATACGAGCTTGTAGCCGTGGCAGATAAAAAAATGATGGAAGTAAGCCAGTATATCAATGGAGGAAATGTAGACGTATACTTTTTATTGATGAATATCAATGGAGAGGAAGTATTATCTAAATCTTTTAGTACAGGAGAAACGGACATCTTAGCGGATGTACTTGTTACTCAAGATACAACTATAGCAATATTGTCTCATACAGGAGCTAAAATCATCCTTTCAGAAATGGATACTTTAGGCAATATATTATCATCTCGCTCCTACGAGTCGCCTTTAGATAATGTCACTGGTATGACAGCAAGAAAATTAACCCAACTTACTAACGGGGATTTTGCAATTGTTGGAGATATTACCCAAAACAATGGCAGTGTTCAAAATCTAATATTACATCTAGATAGAGGAGGTGATGTAAAAACAGGGCATGTCATTGGTACCACAACAGGAAATGTCAACATTCTGGATATTGATGCAAGACCGGATAGTTCTATTCTTTTTATGGGCTTTACCAATGTGATAGAAGGTGAAGGAGAACCTTATATTGCTCAGTTAAACCTAGACTCCACATTGGGGTGGAATTCTGTTTCATTTAGGTCTGTTCCTAAAGATATTAATGGGTTTGCCGCTACAAAGGATGGAGGTGCCATCATGTATGTAAGTGGAGGTACTAGAAGAACAGAAGAAAGAGTAACGCCTTATTTGATAAGATATGATAAAATTGGTGCTAGAAACGGATTGTGTTTTGAACAAAAACTTAATATGACTTTGGCATTTACAGATATTACAATGTCAGAAATAACCCTTGCAGAAACAGCGGTAGTAACCCTCACTGACACAATAACCTTAAAAGATGAAGAATATCAAGGATTTATGCCTCCCATTCTATCTTTAAGGGATACCACCTATTGCCCACAAGACCCTATTGACTTCCCCCTCGATGCTACCGTAGAAGGGGGATTGGGGTATTTTTGGAAGGGAGAGTTTGAAAGAACAGAAGATCCTAGAATAGTTGTAGCTAAAATGGCTGGAGAATATAGTGTTACAGTATCTGGCAGAAACAATGAAGGCATCACATGCTGGACACTTTGTGATACGACTAATATTACTCAGAAAGAATTTCCGATGGTTCAAATAGTACCAAATTTTGCAAGCTACTGCGAAACAGGAATGGCTATACTAGGTGTTTCAGCTAATAACGCAATAGTGGAAATAGAATGGTCTACAGGCCTCACACAAGAGACACGCTTAGGAGTAACTGAAGGCGGAATGTATAGTGTTACAATTGTCGATGATTGTGGCAATCAGGGCAGTGCAAGTATTAATATAAGCCAAGCAGATCTTAATATAGAATTGCCTCTTGTAGCCAATATAGAAGATACTTATTGCACCCTAGGGGCAGTGCGCATCAGCCTTGTAAATTTTAATGCCAACCCAGCAGGACTCACATGGTCAAATGGAGAAAGCGGAGTAACTTCTATTTTGGTATCACAGCCCGGTGACTACTCTGTGATGTTTGAAGGGTTTTGTAGTGGCATGGCAGATATTAGTGTTTCTGCGAGCTTCTTTCTAGAAGATGGATCTATATCCATAAACCAATCTTGCGGAGCCAATTCAATTATTCTTTTAGCTACAGAAGAGAACATAGAAAGCAGAGAATGGTCTACAGGAAATATTGGCCTTTCGATAAGTGTGACAGAGCCTAATACTTATACCGTTACGGGCATAGATCCCTGTGGAGACCCGATAATTGCCGAAATAGAAATCACTCAGAATGATCTGGATAACTGTGGGGTAGAGCCACCTATTACAGGAGATGAATGCATGGAATACCCAAATGCTTTTGTGCCAAATAGCAAAGATGAAATCAATAGAATATTTGCACCTAAAAGCGATTGTACTGACTTAGAAAGTTATGTATTGAAAATATATAACCGATGGGGTAATAAAGTATTCGAATCAGAACAAGTAAATCTGGGTTGGGATGGTAGAAAAGGCAACAAAGATGCTCCTGCTGATGTGTATTTCTTTTATTCGACGTATAGTACTACAGGGGGAGCTATTTTTGAAGAAAAAGGAGACTTACTGCTCATCAGGTAATTGATACAAGATATCTGAAAAGAAAGATAAAGGATATTTTGAAGACAGTAATGGATTATGATCTGATAATAATTGGCGGTGGGCCTACAGGTATTAATGTAGGTGTAGAAGCTCAGAAAGCAGGTCTCTCTTATACCATCATCGAAAAAGGTCTTCTGGCAAATTCAATTTTTCGCTTTCCAGCAAACATGACTTTCTTTTCCACTTCTAAGAATTTAGAAATCGTGGATATCCCTTTCATCTCGCATCAAGACAAACCCACAAGACGAGAAGCACTAGAATATTATCGGAGAATAGTAGACAGCTATGAGCTGAATATACACTTCTATGAGCCTGTAGAAATGATGCAAAAGCATGATGCCGATGACAAATGGTCAATTTTCACCTCAAAAAGGGAATATATTACTAAAAGCGTAGTGGTAGCTACTGGTTTTTATGATACACCCAGACTGCTCAATGTGAAAGGCGAAGACCTACCCAAAGTAAAGCACTACTATGATGAGGCCCACCCATATGTAGGACAAAAAATACTCATCATAGGTGGCGCCAATTCTGGATGTGATGTAGCCCTTGAGACCTGGCAGAAAGGAGCAGAAGTGACCATGGCCATCAGAGAGGCCAATCTTTATGAAAAAGTAAAATATTGGATATTACCTAATATTAATAATAGGATTAAAGAAGGAGAAATCATGGCTCATTTTAGTACTGTAGTAAAAAAGATTAAACCAAAGAGTGTCATATTACACAATTCTGAAAGAGGAGAATTTGAAATAGAAAATGACTTTGTGTTGGCCATGACAGGTTACAAACCAGACTATGATCTCATGGATCGCCTAAATATTCCATACACTGATGATGATGATAGAATCCCGCTCTACAATAAAGAAACCCTTGAATCCCCCTTGGGCAATGTATACATAGCTGGAGTACTTAATGCAGGTATGCGTACAAGCACATTATTCATTGAGAATACTAGGCATCATGCAGCGATAATTGTTCAGAATATTCTAAGGTGTGCATAACAGCACTATTTTTTTTTGCCTTTAAGCCAAAAAAATCCACCAGAATCTCGACCCAAAAGGTTTCAACCTCTTGACGGCAGCTTACTCCGAGAAAGCATATTGTAAAATGTTTGCTCCCATCCTCAATGCGGCGAGCCTTTTTGTAGGTGAGTCATTGTGCACTTCTTCATCTTCCCAGCCATCACCGAGATCACTCTCATAGCTATAAAAACAGATGAGCCTATCTTCCCAGAATAGTCCAAACCCTTGTGCTGGATTGTCATCATGTTCGTGGATTTTTGGCAAACCATTGTCAAAATCATACTTCTGATGGTATATTTCATGATCAAATGGCAACTCTGAAAAAGACAATTCAGGAAAAACCTTTTTCATTGCTGGTCTTACAAAAGGATCCATGCCGTAATTATCATCAATATGAAGGAAACCTCCAGCCATGAGATATTGTCTAAGGTTATCAGCATCAACATCAGAAAAAACCACATTTCCATGACCTGTCATGTGTACCATTGGGTAGTCAAACAATTCTGGACTACTTACCTCTACAGTTCCATAATTAGCATCTATATTGGTATTCAGTTCACTATTACAAAAAAGAGAAAGGTTAATGAGAGCTGTAGGATTTGAATACCAGTCTCCGCCTCCGCTATATTTTAAAAGGCCCAATTTAATGGTGTTTATTTCAGAAGGAGCCCATGCACTTCCAATAAAAATTGAAAAGATCAATGTCAGAATTATCCTCATTATTTTAAAATATTGCATTGTAACTAAGACATTATTTTTAAGGGTGACGTGTTATCTCTCAAAATTCACTTATTTAATGGGGAGTATCCTATATTCAAGTAAGAAATTGCACGAGATTTATATTTTTAACATTTTATTATCTTTTGGCCAAAGGTTTTCAACCAAATAGCGTATGAAAGATACAATTTGATATGCACTCATATATAATGTTTATTATCATGCATTATTTTGCAAATGCCAAAATTGAGTCTACTCTGGAAACTAATTTTTTTCATAAAAAGAGTTGTTTTGCATGAAATATATATTTTTTGAGATTCGATGATGCCTGAGTATCAGCGAGTTGAAATAAATGTGAAGTTCGCTCACCAATTCTCAGTTTAGTCATTTGGGAGCATCTAAAATGTAAAGGGTATTAGGAAAACACCCCTTAATCAGGTTCAGATTAGGCGGCACATTCCCTTTATCGCCTACTTTCCCATCTCAACTGAGAATTTCTGAAGTTCGCCAAAAGATTTATGCAGAGCTTGTCGAAGTAAAATTTTTTGATTTTGTAAGTTTTCGGAGTGGACTCAATATTACCCCCTATTTTTTAGTGCTACAATTTGACATGCTGTAATTCCTGCTGTCTCTGTACGTAATCTACTTTCACTAATATTCACTTGTTGCCATCCATTTTGATGTGCAATAGATAACTCTTCATCTGTAAAATCACCCTCCGGCCCTATCAAAATGAACGAAGCAATCCCAACTTGTAAGGTATCTAGAAGGTGGGGATTTCCTAAAGCATAATGGCAGATATATTTGTGTTGATAATTTGTGTTTGACAATACGTCTTTAATAACTTTTACCTCATTTAGTATTGGAAAGTAAGCTCTCATTGATTGCTTCATAGCGCTGATTACTATTGCCTCTGCCCTGTCCTTTCTAAATTTTCCTTTTAGTGTCCTATTACATTCTAGTGGTTGGATGTTTTGGACACCTATTTCTGTTGCCTTTTCAAGAAACCATTCAAATCTGTTGGTATTTTTTAATAAAGACATTCCTATTGTTGGATGGTAAATATCTGGCTCTGAATGCTTGTAAGATTGTATAGTAAATGTCACATTATTCCGTTCAATTTCTATAATCTTACATTGATGAATATTGCCCTTTCCGTCAAGAACAGTAATATTATCACCTATCTTTTTTCGCAGTACTTTATAACAATGCCTAGAATCTTCGGCACTTAATTCTCCAAATTCAGCATTAATAAGTTGAGAATAAAAGACAATCATGATAATTGAAATTGGTAAAACTAATTTATCTAAAGATGTGTTTTAAATAGAGCATGAAAAATACTCCGTATTTGTATACTTTTGGCACCATTCTGATGGAAACTTTACCATCCATTTAATTTTATTAATGAGAAGACGATAATATGGGAATATTGGTAACAATAGCACAGTTTATACTCAGTCTAAGCATCCTAATAATACTCCATGAGTGTGGACATTTTTTTACGGCTAAGTGGTTTAAGACGAAGGTTGAAAAATTTTATCTTTTTTTTGACCCTTATTTTTCTCTCTTTTCCATAAAAAAAGGGGATACAGAATACGGCATCGGTTGGCTTCCTTTAGGCGGCTATGTTAAGATTGCTGGCATGGTAGACGAAAGTTTTGATACAGAAGCGCTTAAAGAAGAACCCAAAGAGTGGGAATTTAGATCAAAACCAGCATGGCAAAGGCTGATCATAATGTTAGGAGGAGTTACTGTTAATTTTATTCTTGGAATTTGCCTTTTTTCTATGATTCTTTGGCACTGGGGAGAAAGCTATATACCTACAGAAGAGGCCAAATATGGCATGGTGGTAGAAGAACTAGGAGAATCATTGGGTTTGCAAGATGGAGATTTAGTCCTTCAGGTTGGAGATGCAAAAATTGATCGATTTGAGTCTTTTTTAGTCAAACAAGAAATTCTGTTTAACGGGGCATCTACACTTATCGTAAGAAGAAATAATAAGGAGGTCACACTTTCCGTACCTGTTGATTATTTAGAAGAACTCACAGCATATGAAAATAGAAGTATTGGACTTTTTACAATAGGGTTTCCTAATGTAATAGCAGAATTAAGCAAAGGTAGTAATGCTGACAAAGCTGGCTTAAAAGGAGGGGATCAAATCATAGGCATTAATGGAGAGCCTACTCCTCATTATGTACAGTTTATAGCAGTAATGTCTGAGAAGTCGTCTGAAGAAATAAAAGTGAGTTTGATTAGGTCTAGAGATACTCTGACCTTGGATGTTATGGTGGACGAGAATGGAAAGTTAGGCTATATAGGCAGACCATTTACTGACTTTATAGATGTGAAATCTAAAAAATATGCTGTAGGCCCAGCTTTATCACAAGGCACTCACCAGAGTTATAAGTTTATTGTGGATCAGATAAAGGCTTTTGGTCAGATATTTAAAGGAAAAATCAAAGCAAAGGATTCCCTTGGGAGCTTAATAACTATTGGAGGCATGTTTGGCACACAATGGAATTGGCATCGTTTCTGGAATTTAACAGCAATGTTGTCCATTCTATTAGGATTTATTAACCTTTTGCCCATACCAGCACTTGATGGAGGACACGTTATGTTCTTATTATTTGAAGTAGTAACAGGCATAAAGCCAAGCGATAAAGTATTAGAATATGCTACGATGGCAGGTTTTTCTCTTTTGATAATGCTAATGATTTATGCTCTGGGACTGGATATAATGAGATTATTTTGATAAATTACTTTAATTATTTTGGCTTACCAGTATCTATGAATATAGATCAAGGAATACTTCGAAGATTATATTATGAAAACAGTAGAAAGTATCACCCTGATTTTTATACCTTAGAGCCAGAAAAGCAGCAAGAAGAAGCACTGCGCCAATCTACGCTAAACAATGAAGCGTATAAAATTCTCAAAGACGGAGAAAAACGACTAAGACATCTACTAGAAGTAAAAGGCGCAATCAAAGACGGAGATAAAGAAATACTTTCGCAAGTCTTTTTAATGGAAATGATGGATGTCAATGAGGCCATCATGGATGTACAGCAAGGAGACACTAGTCAAAAGCGATTAACCGATCTTAATAACGAAATCAACACACTTACTGATAAACTCAATGCTGAAATTAACGAAATGGGAAAAACCAAGCTTAATGAATCAGACATAAAGAGCCTTAAGAACTGCTATTTTAAATTAAAATACATAAAACGACTAAAGGGAAATATTAGTAAACTGTAAATCATCATGACATTAAAAAAGGTGCCCAACGAGGAATGGGCTAAGATAACTTTCAAGCGACCCACCAAAAAGAAAGATTACTTTATCTCTAACTTCGGAAGATCTAAATCTATAGACAAAGAGAGCGAAGAAGAAAAAGAGCTAAAGACTCATCCTGATCACAGAGGCTTTTTTCGGGCATCTATCAAAGTACAAGGAAATCTTAATCAGGCCATCTATGTACATAAAGAAGTGGCCAAACACTTTGTAGAACCAGAATCAGATGAGCACATTTATGTTATCCATAAAGATTTAAATAGAAAGAACAATACCATATCAAATATCATTTGGGTAGATGAGATAGATTGGAAGAAATACGTAAAAGCTCGAGCGGTCAAATTTGGTTTTAAAAAATCAACCAAAGGTGGCTACTTTAAACTTACAGCTGCACAGGTAGCTATCATAAAAAAACAGCTTATCATAGGCAAAACAAGAAGAAAAATGATCGCCAAGAGATTTGGAGTAAGTACTACTCAACTCAAAAGAATCGAGAGAGGTGAAAACTGGGGCCATGTGGAGCCAGCTAAGTAATGACTTAACTTGAGCCATCATTACAAAAATACGTAAGTACTCAATATTGTTGTCATCATAGAAAGGCTGAAGGCCTTTAAGCAAATAGCCAAGGGAAACGCCCTTGGTTGAATAACCATTGTTGTGATTTGACGGGATTTTTGACCAAAAATGATAATAAATTTTTCTGGTGGCACAAGATATTGAGTAGGCACAAAAATATTTTGTAATCTTTAGCACATGACTGCTAGAACCTTTCCTTTAAGTTGCTTGCCAAAATAAGGGTTGTTCATACTTTTTGATTTGCAGGTAGATCGATCATAAACCCATGATATTGTAGGGTCAAAAAGAGTAAGATTGGCCTTTTCTTTTTCCTTTATCGGGGGCAATTTTATTCCAGCTGCCGAGGCAGGGCCATAAGTTAATTTGTCAACAATAGTTTCTACTTCCAGGTTAGTATCCATAATAAGACCAGAGAATAACGTCTCTATTCCACTTGCTCCAAACCGTGCCATCCCAAATTCCATATCCTTCACATCATTCTCAAGGGGATAGTGATTAGAGCAGATGTAAGTAATCTGATTATTTATTACTCCTTTGATAAGCGCTTTAGAATCTGGGGTGTTTCTTAGAGGCGGAATTACCTTATAGTTGGTATTAAAACCTTCACAAGAATTCACAGTTTTACAAAGATTGAGATAAGCCACTCCTAAGGCACTTACTGATTTGGATTTTGAGGCCTGAAGAGAAGCCTTTGTACTAATGTTGTGAAGCACAAAATTTGTTTCAGCGTATTCGGCCAGAGCAATGGCTTTTTGTACTGATATTCTTTCACTGGCACCAGCTAATCCCTGTAATCCCAAAGCTATCGAAGTACTGCTTTCATGTATCTGCCCATCGGGATTAATGTCAAAAGGACTAGGAGCATATAATACATAGGCATTGATACTCTTAGTGTATTCTAATGCTTTATTCAATTCTTTAATTGACCCATTAAAAACAAGACCATCTGAAAAAAGAGTCGCTCCTGAATGGTTCAGATCTATCAATTCTGCCAACTCTGTTCCTTTGCTTTTTTTTGTAAGACTGCAAATTGGCAACACTTTTATACCTCCACCTTCATTGTAATGTGAGTAATATTGATACTGAGCTTTGTTGTCAATGGTAGGATCAGTATTAGGCCAGATATAGACTGTTGTGAACCCACCATGGGCCGCCGCAGCTTTGAGAGATTGCTTGTCTTCGCGGTATTCGTGACCAGGATCCCAGCACATAGCGCCTATATCTATCCATCCCTGTGATACATGTAGAAATTCACTTTCAATTACATGATCGGCTCTAGAATTTATTTTTGCAGCGATGCTTTTAATAGTATGATTTTCTATTAATATATCGACTTGCTCATTATGAAAATGAGATTTCGAGTCAATAATTTTCACTTGTTTGATGAGGACTTTGTGCCTATTGTTGATATGTATTAGATTTTCCAGAATCTTAATAAGATAGTTTCAAGTGCCAAAAATAACAAAGCCAGCATAATACAATACTTCCAAAGGCGAAAACCACTGTCTTTTTGACTAATAAAATCTGTAAGACCAGCCTGAACTGTCTCGCCAATGATATTTATATTGGTTCCAATGTTATTTTTAATAGCATCAAGATTTGCTAAAGTGAGATCAGATTCTCTTCTGTCATAATTAAAAGCAAGGATACTTTCGACCGTCTCATTCTTAGTCATGTTGTAAATTCCTGCTGATTTTATCTGCTCGGTGACATCAATCAGATAATCATTTTTTTGCCTGATAAGACCAGGTATAAATTCTGTGCCGCCACCCCTAATGAGGTATTTTGTTTTTTCGCTCAGGTCTAGTTTCTTGGCAGTAATGATGTTATTTACACCTATTGTATAGGCAATAACAGCTTTATTCCCTGATGAAATAGCTGCTTTGTAAAGTAGAGGGATGAATATCTCAGCATTTGCCGTAAGATTATTTTTATCTAATGAAAGTGGTGCACTACACACATAAACAGAGCCACTACCTACAGTATATCGGGCCATATAATTACTGCCATCTCTATAGTCTAAAATAATTTCCATTGGTATGGATTGTGATTTTATCACCTCATAATTAGAAGTTGTAGATGGAAGTTTAATGTTCTTACTTATTTTTCTAAAAACTTTAGAATAAACAAAAGCATCTGCGTTAATTTTACCTACTTTCCTTTCTTGTTTTTGGATGTCTCCAAAATTATTAGCTCTCAACCTGCCCATTAAATCGGCATACACCTCTTTATTAATTCTGCTGCCTGGAAAAAGAAGTACATTTCCGCCTTTTTTTACAAAATCTACTAGCACAGCTATTAGCCCACTACTCATAGTATTTAAATCTTCTAAAATGATCAAATCTTGAGTAGTCATGCTTTCATACTTTACTTTTTCTCTTTGCACTGCAGTCCTGTTAAAATATCCTAATGACTTGTAGGCAGCTCCTAGATATGAGTTAGGTCTTGATTCATATATACTAAGGATGTTAATCTGTTGTTTTAGTTGGAAAGCGATGTGATAAGTGTCATCAAAAGTAACTGGGTAGTCCTCTATCCTCACCTCAGCTTCATGCCATCCTGTACTGTTAAGTGTCATGCTGGCTGTATCAGTAATAGTGGTTTGAGGCGGAATTGTAATGGTGCCTAGTGGCCTGGTTTGGCCTTGATATATAAGGCTCAATTGCACATTATCAGCTGATTCTTCGCTGTGGTTGGTCAAAGAGATATTAAGGGCATTGCTTTCATTTAAAACCGGTACTACAGCATCAAATTTTACATCGTCTATACTAATATTACGCTCAATCACTGGCCTCAATTGCAAAAGATTGTATTCTACTATTGAGTCTACAGGCTCCTTGAAAGTGGATATGCTTTCTTGAAAATCTGATATGATATAAGCTAATTTTTGACTGTTTTTAGGTGTTAATGTTCTCTTTTGAACATTTCTTACCAAAGAGAGATCACTTACAAGTGGACTTGATATTATTTCCTCTACATGGGTGAGTGCTGTAGATTTATCAAAAAAATTAAGTTGTCGCCCATTGAGTTCATTGGTAAGGATTTGAAACTCATCTGAAGCTCCATAAGCTTGTACGATTTGTCGTGCTTTTTCTTTTGCTATTGTGAGCAGAGTGGCACTATTCTTTGTAGCATTCATTGAAAAGGAATTATCTACAAAAATGCTCACTGCCTTCCTGCCAGTCTTCACTTCATTTCCATCAAATAATATAGGTTGGGCAAAAGCAAATACCAAAAAGCCTAAGGCCAATAACCTACTTAATAGCACAAGAATATTTTTAATCTTATTTCTATTGCTGGTTTCCTCTTTGAGCTCTTTGAGAAACTTCACATTTGTGAAATAGACTTTTTTAAATCTTCTAAAGTGAAAAAGATGAATGATTATTGGTATGGCTAAGGCCAATAATGCCCATAGAAAAGAAGGAAAGAGAAAATGCATCTACACAGTATTAGTTTTGCCTTTACACCTCCAATTTTGATGGCTTAAAAGCGTCTGAAGTATTATTAACGTTAAAAATGGGTTTAGTTATGTTATTGAAGTGCTTTTTAAATAATCTTATAACCAATATGTATAGCACCATTGGATATAATTAAAAATTAAAACACACCATCATACTTATAAACTACATTGTCAACGTCACTTGGCACATAAAGAACACCATCGCTATCAAAATGAACATCAGAAAATTTCCAGGTAGGAGGCACTCCTTTTGGGCCTTCTAGCCCAAGAGCAATATTATCAACTAATGATGATATTTCGTTAGTATTTAGATCATAGGCACTCACCTTATTGGCACCAGTTTCTACTATTATAAGTCTTCCTTTTGGACCAATTTGCAAGCCTTCTGGTTGGATCAGCCCTTCTAACAGCACTTTAGCAGCAGTCATTTTATCTCCATTTTCTGTAATTTGAAAAACAACGCCACGATAAAAATCAGCAACATAACAATTGCCTTTATCACATGCTAATCCTGAAGGAACAACCAGACCTCCTTTGGCGTCAAGCAAGGTTTCTATGTTTCCATTATTCCTCCTTGAGACTTTAGCTCCTCCTTGAGAAGTACCCAGTTCAGCTACTATCAAGGCTCCTTTGTAAATAATGGCATTGATAGGAACTGCATAGTCGTGATAGGTTGCCAGAGCTTTATCGGTTTTGATATTCCATATTTGTACTTCATTACCAAACCAAGATGTCAATGCCAAGTGATCACCTTCGGCATCTACTGTAAATGGGCCTATAATACCAGGTGCACCGATCATGTGGTACCATTGACGATCTATAGCCCCATCAATATCATATGATTTCATTGAAAGGATGTCAGGAATGATCAATTTTCCATTTACTACTTCCACATCAGCAGCATTGCATAACGAAGGAGCTATGACCTCTCTTCGTGACCCATCACTATTAATTTGGTATATGCTGCCATCCTGAGCATTGCTAATAAAAAGTTCATCCTCGCTATTAAAAGCAATATTATCACCCGCCATAAAACCAGATGCAATTTCTGATTTACTTCCATCTTTAAGATCAATAGTGTATATCATACCTGTCTTATGATCCACCGTGTATAGATTTCCTTTTGAATCAAATTTAACAGCAGCAGGAATCTCAAGGTCGTCAACAATTATATCTAAAGAAGCATTGTCCACATCTATTTTTACTATTTGCCCTTTTGACCAAATGGGGCCATACAAATAACCATCAGGGCCAAAATCCATTGCGTTGAGCCACCCCAATTCTTTGATGATTAACCGAGGGGGATTCTTTAGTTCTGGGTCTAATTCATATAGTCCATCACCTTGAAAATCTAAAGCTACAAAAAGTCTACCATCATCAGAAAAGGTAATAGGATTAGTGCCTGGTGAAACAAACTGCCTACTCACTTTGCCATCTGGAGCGATTCGCCCTACTTCACCAGTCAATATAGAAGTAAAATAAAGAGACCCATCTGGCCCAAAGGTGAGATCATCTGGCCCTTCAACACCATCAGCGGTGGTTAATGTGTCAATAATGGCTCCTGTATCAGTATCAACAACTCCAATGTACCTGCTCACCACAGATGCTACATGAAGCCGATCGTTGTCATCAAAATAAAGTCCATTGGAACCATGAAAAAAAGAACCTTGTATTACTATATTACTTCTTTCCTTTATTACTTCAATCTTATTCTGAGTCGATAAGTTACAAGATGAATGAAGCATTATCCACAGCCCGACTAATCCAATGGATTTTACAATAGATTTCATTAGTGTTATTTTTGTGGGGTAAAAAGTAAGGAATATTTATTTAATGGTAACTATTCAGGTGGGTGCTTTTGAGATAAAAATTTGTTATTTTTTTATTAGACGAAGCTCATTTTTATCAGAATAGCAGAGCTATTGTTAAAATAACCGAAGAATAATGAAAAAAGAACTTTTTTTAGCCAAAATTGACTCCACCTGAGTAGTTACATTTAATGAAGGCCACTCATTATTCGATTTGAGTATTGAGCCTACTTTGGAAACTAACATTTTTTAGAAAATGAATCGTTTTAGATGAAATTTACATTTTCAGAGATTCGGTGATGCCTGAGTATCAGCGAGTTGAGAAAAATGTAAAATTCGCCAAAAGGAACTTTTTTGATTTTGTGAGTTTTCGGAATGGACTCAGTATTACAAATTGCACTTTTCATGAGAAGCCAACCAATATATAGAGGATACCATAACCGATACATTCACTGATGGGCTTTAGTTTTTACTCTGGGCTCACTATCACATATGGAGGTGTCAGTTTATCCTTGACAGAGCACTAGTGCTTATAAAGATTTCATTAAATAGGTTCTAAATTTATGAGCGAAATTTTTCATTTTACTGAGCTGTTGATGTGTAAAACTGTCTACTGAAAGGTTATATGTCATGTGATTTTCACCCAAAGCTGTTTTGTTGTTCAAGCCTAGTAATTCTTTGTCATATGAATTCATCTCCCATGGATGTTTCAAGCCCAAAAAATGGCCCATCTCATGCACTAGGGTTGACTTATCCTGAAGACCTGGATAAGCAATAAACATTCGGTCAAACCGAGGGCTGTTGTAAGCGTAGGTGCGATGCATGGCAGTGAGTATAGGCGTGAAGCCCATCAGAGCTTTATTATGAGCTCCCTCAACGTATGTATCCAATAGATAGATGTTAATTGCACCAGTTTCTTCTATATCTTTAACCAGTGCTTTTACTTGATGTTTTGATTTGTTTTTAAAGGAGCGATAAATGTCTGGTAGATATTGATGCTTCTCTTCCATGAAGAGCTTGTTTAGTTCAAATTTTACCTTTCCTTCAAATTCATCATTGAGGTATTCTACATTGTTACCTATGGCTAAAATGACGTCTTGATCAATTTCTGTCTTACCCATTAGGTAAAAATTGAGCTTTAAAACAGGAGTTTCTTCACATGTTTCAGTCGAATTATGATTACTCATTTCTTCAGATAAACCAAACAACGTATTGAATACCAATAAATATGCAAATATTTTCACTGTAAAATGTTTGTAGTATGGATTATATAAAAACTATTAAACAGTGTTTTTTATTATACATTCTGCTACATTATTTCCTGGATTTTGGTCACCCAGAATCTTTTTTACTTGTGTATACTTTTCTAGTAGGGTAGTTATGTTATGAGATTTTTTTAACTTAGAAATACATTTCTCAAGATTGCCAACTGTAAGATTGTTTTGAATTAATTCATCCACAATATTTGTATTTAATATGATATTTGGAAGCGAAATGAATTCATTTTGGATGAAACGTTTTCCGATGAAATAATTTAGGACAGAAGTTTTATACACGACTATCTGTGGGCATCCTAATACTGCTGCTTCTAAAGTAGCTGTCCCTGATGTAATGATGGCTAATTTACTGGAAGCCAGAAGGTAATGTGAAGTTGATTTAGAAAGTTCTATCTTATTAAAAACTTCATCCCCAAGTAGATTTTTATATATGTTTTCATCAATATGCGCAACCTTTGAAAGAACCCATTCAAAGTGAGGGTTTTTCATAATTAATTTGCTGAACACAGGTAAAATATATTTTAACTCTTGTATCCTGCTTCCAGGTAAAAGGGCGATGACATTGTCTTTGATAGTCACGTTCTTTTGAACTGTTTTCATAGTGGGATTTCCTACATATTTTGCATTTATACCCTCACTTTTGAAATATGCTTCTTCAAATGGAAATATGCAATGCAAGTAATCTATATGATTGCGAATGTCAACATTTCTTTTGGCCCGCCATGCCCAAGTCTTAGGAGCAATGTAATAATGAATTTTAATCCCCTGTTTCTTCGCCCATGCCGCCATCCTAAGATTAAATCCTGAATAGTCAATTAATAATAACACATCAGGCTGAAATTGTAAGATTTTGATTTTGCATTTGCTATAAAGGCGATAAAAAAATGGAAGACGTAGCATAACATCGGAAATACCCATTACATTTAATTCTCGGATATTAACGAAAATCTTCATGCCTTGAGAAATAAGTGCATCACCACCCATTCCTTCAATTTGGATTTCGTTATTTTTTTGAAAAAGAAATTTAACTACTTCACTCCCATGTAGATCGCCAGATTTTTCCCCTGCTATTATAAATATTTTCACAGTTAATAAAATATCAAAAATCAGCAAATACTTCTTGATGAAACATACCGAGCCACACAACTGCCAGAGCAAAAGTAACGATAAGTATGCCTCTTAATGTTTCCTGAGTATACCGCCTATTGAAAAGTTTAATGAGCACCATGTTGCCACAAATTGTAATCAGAGTAGTAGTTCTAAACCTCCTTCCTTTCATAGGGTCAGCTATTTCACCTATTAGTCCCATATCTTCACCAAATTCGAATAGCATCAAGACTATTCCAAAAAACATAACTGAAAAAATAAGGGCTAGTACCATGCCAATCCAAAGGTTATTACGTCGTAGTAAATCCATTCTATATATTCTTATTTACGTGATTCTCAAGAGATTTTAATGGTTCAAGAGACGCATATTGAGTAAGGTCATGATGAGAGGGCACCACTGATACATAGCCATTGCTTAATGCCCATAGGTCACTATCTTTGGGTTGCTCTGTTACTATAAAATTGCCAGCAAGCCAATAATAAGTTTCTCCACGAGGATCTTTGCCTTCTTGAAATTTTTCTCTCCATGATGCATTCCCTTGCTTACAGATTTTAATGCCCTTTATTTCATCTAATTTGAGATTAGGTATATTCACGTTCAGTAATTTACCTGCTCCCAGATCATTTCCCAAAGCATATTTTATAATTTGATTTGCATAATATTTAGCTCCTGTAAAATCAGCTTCAAATGCTAAATCTAGAAGAGAAAACCCTATGGACTTAATGCCTTCTAGACTTGCTTCCATAGCGGCTGACATGGTGCCGGAGTATATTATATTTATCGATGCATTGGAGCCATGATTGATACCTGAAACACACAGATCAATGTTGCGATCTTTAAGCACAACATGTTTAGCTAATTTTACACAATCAGCAGGAGTGCCTGAGCATTCATAGGCTTCTACCTCTTTAAAAACATCCACCTTATGTAACCGTAGTGGGGTAGTAAGTGAAATCGCATGACCTTGGCCACTTTGAGGCGAATTGGGCGCAACTACCACTATTTCTCCGTGCATTTTAGCCACTTCTACAAGAGCTTTTATACCTGGAGCAAACATGCCGTCATCGTTAGTAATTAGAATTAGAGGTGTATCCATGTGGTAAAAATAGTGAAGTGCGTTTATTTAAATGAAAGCTCTTTAGATAAACCTTATAAAAATTTATATTGTTGTCATTATCTATGCATAATATTTACAATAAAAAAAATGGAAAAGAAAGGTATTCTATTGGTTAATTTGGGCACTCCTGATAGCCCAACTAGGCAGGGCTTAAGAACTTATTTGAATCAGTTTTTAACCGATAGAAGGGTGATTGACCTGCCTTGGGTTTTTAGAAACATACTCTTTAGGGGCATAGTGGTGCCTATGAGATCTGGCAGGGTATCAAAACTCTATCAGCGCCTTTGGCTCAAAGAAGGATCGCCACTGAAGGTATATGGCCAGAATGTAGCGAAAGAAGTACAACAAAAGTTAGGTGATGATTATCATGTAGAATTAGCAATGAGATATCAGAACCCATCAATTGATTCGGCTTTAAATAGAATGAAGGAAAATGATGTATCTGAAGTTACGATATTACCATTGTTCCCACAGTATGCATCAGCTACTACAGGATCAATTTTTGAAGAAGTGATGCGAATCCTGAAGAAGAAAGAAATTATCCCCTCTCTCCGGTTTATAAATTCATACTATGATCAGCCTTCTATGATTTCCCTATTTGCCGATAAGGCGAAAAAATACAATCTGGAGGATTATGACCATTTCATCTTTTCTTTTCACGGAGTGCCAAAGCGATATCTTAAAAAAGAAAATAACTATTGCCAATGTGATGACAATTGCTGTATGACAATTAGCAATAAAAATCGATTTTGTTATTCTGCTCAATGCCATTCTACAGCTTTTGCCATTGCTAAAAAACTAAATATACCAAATGAAAAATATACCATTAGTTTTCAGAGTCGTTTTGGACCTGAAGAGTGGATTCAACCTTATACAGATGTGGTGATGTTTGACCAATTAGAAAATGGGAACAAGAGCATATTAGTTTTCTCACCAGCTTTTGTGGCAGATTGCCTTGAGACAACCATTGAGATTGGATATGAATACAAAGAAGAATTTATGAAAAAAGGAGGAACCAGACTTGATCTTGTAGAAAGCCTCAATGATGATCCACAGTGGGTGGATATTATTGTAGACCTTGTACGATAATATTAGTAGAACCTGTGCATGAGACACGAAGTAGTGTCTGAACAAAATCACAAGATCTCAGACATAACACGTTGAATATCTGAGAAATACCTCTTGAATTTTATCATTTTTATTACAGAGCACTAGTTACAAATAATGTTATTTTTCTTTTAGTCAACACGACTATCTTACACTTCTGCTATCACATCTATACGACTACTCACCTTTTGCCCCATCTTTACATTTACTTTAGCATCTTTAGGAAGATATACATCTACTCTTGATCCAAATTTTATAAAGCCAACTTCGCCACCTTGTTTCACCTTATCACCTACTTTTACATAATTTACAATTCGACGTGCCATCGCACCTGCAATTTGACGGATTAAAACTTCTGAATTATCATTCTTATAAACAGTGGTATGCCTCTCGTTTTCTGTACTTGACTTTGGGTGCCAAGCAACAAGATATTTGCCTGGGTGGTATTTTTCATACATTACTTTTCCTCCTACAGGATGGTGATTACTATGTACATTTAAGGGTGACATGAATATTGATATCATCAATTTCGTATCATTAAAATATTCGTTTTCAAGAGTTTTTTCAATGACCACTACTTTACCATCAGCTGGAGCATATATTTTACTGTCATTTATTTCAGATATTTCTCTATTTGGGTTCCTAAAAAACCATAATGTTATAAGCTCAATAATAAAAAAAGCAACAAAAAAACCAGCCAGCCAGAAGTTGGATTTCAAAACGGCTAAGACAAATAAAAGTGTGGTAATTGCACTTACCATTAAAATGGTATATAAGCCTTCACGATGTATCATAATGCAAATATTACAATTAATAAAGTATAAAACGGTAATGCAAATATGAAACTATCCAGACGATCAAGGAAACCCCCATGGCCAGGAATAATATTGCTGCTGTCTTTGATTTCAAAGTATCTTTTAAATGAAGATTCGATCAAATCACCTATCACTGATATGATACAAATTAAAACCCCCATAAAAACCCATAACTCAAGGCTATAAAGCCCAGAATAATAATAAATACCAATAGCAGCCAATATGCCAGCTGCTATCCCTCCATAGAATCCCTCCCATGTTTTATTAGGTGATATTGTAGGAAATAGTTTTCTTTTCCCTACTGCTTTTCCTATGAAATAAGCACCTACATCACACAACCATACTATTAGAAATAGATATAGTAAAAGCATATGAAACCCTTCTATCCATCTACAACTAAGAATACCAATAGTCATAGGCAGTGTGATATAAAGAATCATTTGAAACCACTTGGGTTCATTCTTTATTAGTGTAGTTTTTTTGATAACTAGAGAATAAATATTTGCTAGTCCGTACGTAATGCTAATGACAAGTAGAGGGTAAAGGTCAGTTGTGTTTTTTAGAAAGTATACTATGAATACTACAATAGGAATATTGACCAGATTCATTACAGTCTTGTATCCACTTGTTCTGTTGGTTTGGGCTATGTTATTATACTCCCAAAGCATTATCAGGCCTAACAAAGAAAGTAATATAATGGCGGTGTTTTTTCCGCTCAATAACATACCCAATATAAATC
Source organism: Saprospiraceae bacterium (assembly GCA_036479115.1). GTDB lineage: Bacteria > Bacteroidota > Bacteroidia > Chitinophagales > Saprospiraceae > UBA7328. Next base: position 31,158 of record JAZGFD010000042.1, read on the forward strand.
CTGCATAGATAAGACCAAAGATGATTCTAAGCTGTAGATTCTTGCTCATACGTATTCTCTTTGGCTTTTCTTTTTTAAATAAAAAATAAGCCCGAAGGTAGCAAAAATGGAAATGATTAGAGCAGCTATTGGTATCTCAGGAGTTTGATTCATATCCAGTTCAGCTATAATATCTTTACTGCCATAAAGCGACATTACTTGAAAGGAATTATTTATAAAATGTAATATTACAGGCACCCAAAAACTTTTAGTATAGTGGTAAGAATATCCCAATACTAGCCCCAAAAGCATAAATGGCAAAAGCCGTTCTAATTGAAGATGATTTAAGCTGAATAAAAATGAAGCGATGAATATCCCTATATGTTCATTACCTGTAGCTTTTATTAGTTTGTTTTGTACTATACCTCTATATAGTAATTCTTCGCCGATGGCAGGAGTGATTCCTACAAGAAAAATTGCCATAATTAACTCTCCTATTCCTTCCATATTGAGTATTCCTTTCAATAAATCGGAAGTGGCTTCTGATGACATAATGGCCCAATCTGGTAGAGGAATTGCCATATTCCACGCGCTAAATTTAATCACCAATGGATAGGAAACTAATAGTAAAATCAAACAAATTAATACTGAAGAATTTTTTGGAATAATATCACTTCTCAAATATTTGGAATAAGTATCTCTATGAAAGATGTATAGAAAAACCAGACTGGATATTGTAAAAGATATAATATGCCCAATAGCAGTGCCAAATCTTACAAGCTGCCTTTCTCTTGCACCCCCTAAATCATTAATCATCTCTTGCCCCAAATTTATACCTCCTATTTTCAGAATTAGAAAAGTAATTCCTTGGCCTAAAAGTGTAAAAAGTACCACCAGAAATAAGAGCGTCCCCAGTTGCGAAAGAATGCTTTGATTGTTGGTTGTATTCATAATTACAAATATATCAATCTTATATTTAGTCAAGATGTAAGTACTCAACATTGAGTCTACTCTGGCAACTAACATTTTTCATAAAAAGAGTTGTTTTGCATGAAATATACATTTTTTGAGATTCGGTGAAGCCTGAGTATCAGCGCGTTGAAAAAAAAATGTAAAGTTCGTCAAAAGATTTATGCAGAGCTTGTCGAAGTAAATTTTTTTGATTTTGTAAGTTTTCGGAATGGACTCAATATTGTAATCATCAAAGAAAGGATGAAGGCCTTTAAGCTGAATAGCCCTGGGCAACGCCCTTGGTAAAGTAGCGAATGTTGTGATTTGGCGATATTTTTGACTTGAAATGATGACAAAATTTTTACACAAAAAAAATTGAGTACTTACAAAATAGAATCAAGGTTTTGCCCAAAATAGAATCCTATAGTACACAAATTAATATTTTATTAGCATCAGCCAATAGGTAGGGTCAATGAAAAAATGGGTTAAGACAACTTATTTCGATACATACCTATGACATTTTGGATACCAAAATAAAGTGCATCACTAATCAAAGCATGGCCTATTGAAACCTCCAGAAGAGAGGGAATATTTTCTTTATAATATGCTAGGTTATCAAGATTGAGGTCATGTCCAGCATTTATCCCTAGGCTTAGGGTCTCTGCAATATGTGCTGCTGATATGTGGGCTGAAATTGCCTTCTTTTTATTTTGATTAAATTCAGAGGCATATCTACCAGTATAGAATTCGATTCTATCAGCTCCAATTTCTTTTGCTTCATAAATATCTTTTTCTATTGGGTCTAAAAAAAGAGAAACTCTAATTCCAGCATTTTTCATTTTATTAATAATTGGTTCCAGCATTTTTGCATTTTTTTTAGGCTTCCAGCCTTCATTCGATGTGAGTACTCCTGGAAGGTCAGGTACTAGAGTACATTGATGTGGTATTACTGTCAGAACTTTTTTTACAAAAAAATCAGATGGATAGCCTTCTATATTAAGTTCAGTGGTTACCACTTCTTTTAAAATGGGCAAATCATCATATCGTACATGTCGCTCATCTGGACGAGGATGAACAGTAATACCCTGAGCTCCGTATTTTTCACAATCGATTGCAAATTGTCGCAGATCCGGTAAATTCGCCCCTCTACTGTTTCGTACCAGAGCCACCTTATTAATATTAACGCTCAATTTTGTTGTCATAGAAATGTTGGTTTGGCTTGTAAGTTGTTAATCATTCAAACAAAAATCAAGGTAGCTACCCAAAATATATTCTTTACAGGCAAAAAAAAGGTCTGTTTTTTTTGATAATTGAGACTTACTTTGGAACGAGAATAGCTAAAAAAGTAGCGTAAAAGTATTTTGTTTAACCAAATTTGATGTGATTGAATAGTTTCAAAACTAGTAATTCAGAAATTATATCAACCAATTCATAAGTAAGACCTTGAATACAAACAATATTTACAAACAATATTTTTATAATGCCATCAATTGCACAATACAATAAGAAGAGTTTGTAACTACTCAGGTGATATCAATTTTTATCTCAAAAGCACACCACCCGAGTAGATACCTATTTTTTTGAAAAAAAAATGAGGTGCAATCTTGAGCCCACTCCGGAAACACACAAAATCAAAAAAGTTTCTTTTGGCGATATTTAATTTTTTTTTGAATTAGCTGATACTCAGGCATCACCGAATCTCAATAAATGTAAATCTCATCCAAAACAACTCATTTTGTGAAAAATGTCTGTTTCCGGAGTGGACTCAATCTTATTTTAGAATATAGAGAATAAATTCTTTCTATGGTAATGAAATAACGCGCTATCAGTGCACTATTGTTAGTGCAGTACAGGTTTAAAAGATTCCAAAGCAACCTAACAGTATAATACTTGACAAAGCATAAGGAGAATGGATAAGAAATAATTCATATATATTTATAAATTTATATGACCAACAACTTCTTTAAATACCTCGAATTTGAAAAAAGATACTCTTTACATACAATTAGGGCGTACAAAGATGATCTTGCTCAGTTTTTAACATTTATCACTTCTCACTTCGAACTCAAGTCAATAGCCAATGCGGATCACCGTCAAGTGCGTTCGTGGATAGTACATATGATGCAAAATGACTATACTGCAAGATCTATTAATAGAAAGATTTCAGTATTAAAAAGTTATTTCAAATATTTAAAAAAGAAAGAACTCGTGGATAAAAATCCCATGAGTAAAATTATTTCGCCAAAATCAAAAAAAAGACTTCCAGAATTTATCAGAGAAAAACACATGAGTCAATTGGATATTTATATGTCTGTAGATGATACTTTTTCAGGTAGGAGAGATGCTCTCATCATTGGTTTTTTATATCAGTTGGGGCTAAGGAGAGCGGAGTTAATTCATCTCAAAGATACCGATGTGAATAATGCAAGAATGACAATAAAAGTATTGGGAAAAGGAAATAAAGAGAGAATCATACCAATGTCTTCAAGTATATTAAAAGAGGTTGATGCATATATTAGTTTGCGTAAAGCAGATTATCCAGAACATCAGGGTTGTCTTTTTATTACAGACAGAGGAAAATGTCTTTACCCAAAATTTGTATATAATTTGACAAAAAAATATTTGGGTACCGTTTCTCCCAATGAATATTTGGGACCACATGTATTAAGACATTCATTTGCTACACATTTGGCTAATAACGGAGCCGATCTAAATGCGATAAAAGAACTTATGGGACATAGTAGTCTCGCAGCTACTCAGGTGTACATGCACAACACGATTGATAAGCTAAAAGAGGTGTATTTGAAGAGCCATCCGAGAGGAAAGTCAGAATAATTACAAAATTAATTTGCCCTTACGGTTTCCAATTTGTTTTATTTAATATATTTTTGCAAAACTTTTCTCGAAAGGTCGGGAAAATTATGTTTTGATTTGACAAAATGAGATAGGAAAATCCTTCTCAAAAGACAAGAAAAATTTAATGCCAGTGTAGCTCAGTTGGCCAGAGCAGCTGATTTGTAATCAGCATGTCGGGGGTTCGAATCCCTCCACTGGCTCTTTATTTTCTTTGAATGATACATCTCATTATTAGAATGAAATTTGTACATGTCTTTTGAAAGGGATAAACTAATAAAAAATAAGTGCGGGGGCGCGCCGGAGCTGGAGAGCCGGGCCAGACTGTAAATCTGGTGACTACGTCTGAATAGGTTCGATTCCTATCGCCCCCACTTTAAATTTTCTGAGGTTGAGAATAAGAAGGAGAATCCCTTAATAAGGAGTTGACTTTTTTGAGCCAAGAGATTTAGAAGATGTATTGCGGGAGTAGCTCAGTTGGTAGAGCATCAGCCTTCCAAGCTGAGGGTCGCGGGTTCGAGTCTCGTCTCCCGCTCACTTTATTTTTTTGGAAAGATCAAAAAAGTTTGAAAAGGGATAGTATTTGTCTTTAGATGAGATTATAAAACCGCTCTGACACTAGCCAATGTAGCTCAGGGGTAGAGCACTTCCATGGTAAGGAAGGGGTCGGGGGTTCAAATCCCTTCATTGGCTCAATCATTAAATCATAAGATGAATTATCTTTGATATAAAAAAGAAAAAGCTTTTAGCTAATTATTTGATAAACTTAATTTAAAATTATTCAAAATGGCCAAGGAAACGTTTCAAAGAACGAAACCTCATGTTAATATTGGTACAATTGGTCACGTAGACCATGGTAAAACAACTTTAACTGCAGCAATTACAAGTGTATTATCAGAATCAGGACTTGCTGAAAAAAAAGGATATGATGCTATTGACGCTGCTCCTGAAGAAAAAGAAAGAGGTATTACAATAAATACCGCCCACGTAGAGTATGAGACAGAAAAGCGTCACTATGCCCACGTGGATTGCCCTGGTCACGCTGATTATGTGAAGAACATGGTAACAGGAGCTGCACAGATGGATGGTGCTATTCTTGTTGTAGCTGCTACTGATGGACCTATGCCTCAGACAAGAGAGCACATTTTACTTTGTCGTCAAGTGGGTGTTCCAAAAATCGTTGTTTTTATGAATAAGGTTGATTTGGTAGATGACGAAGAGATGATAGAACTAGTGGAGATGGAAGTAAGAGAGCTTCTGGATCAATATGAATTTGATGGTGATGGTGTTTCTGTAATTCAAGGTTCTGCACTTAAAGCATTAGAAGGAGATGCTGATGCAAAAGCTCAAATTTTGGCACTTATGGCAGCAGTGGATGCTGATATTCCACAGCCAGTGAGAGAAATAGATAAAGATTTCTTAATGCCAGTGGAGGATGTATTTTCTATTACAGGTAGAGGTACAGTAGCTACGGGTAGAATAGAAAGAGGTGTTATAAACACAGGAGATGGAGTAGAGATAGTAGGTATGATGTCAGCCAAGGAAAAACCTTTAACATCTACAATTACAGGGGTAGAAATGTTTAGAAAAATACTTGAAAGAGGAGAGGCAGGTGATAATGCGGGTCTTCTTTTAAGAGGTATTGAAAAAGCAGATATTAAAAGAGGTATGGTAATTGTTAAACCAGGATCAGTTACTCCTCACGCTCATTTTAAGTGTGAAGTATACGTTTTGGGGAAGGATGAAGGAGGAAGACACACACCATTCTTTAATGGATATAGACCACAATTTTATTTCAGAACTACTGATGTAACAGGTGATGTAAATCTTCCAAGTGGTGTGGAGATGGTAATGCCTGGTGATAATGTATCTCTTGAAGTAAAATTGATTAATCCTATTGCGATGGAAAAAGGATTGAGATTTGCGATCCGAGAAGGTGGAAGAACAGTAGGTGCAGGGCAGGTGACGGAGATCATTTCCTAGTCGATAAGTGACAGGAACAACTTAGGAATACATAAAAAATAATAGATAAGCGGCCCTACTAAAAGTGGGGGCGCTTATTTGTCATTAAATTTTTGGACAAAAGCAGTCCATTAAGTTTTGAAATAGGAGAGTGGCTCAATTGGTAGAGCATCGGTCTCCAAAACCGAGGGTTGCAGGTTCGAGTCCTGTCTCTCCTGCATTGTGCCTGACGGTTCTGGCATAGAGAGCTGAATTTGATAAAAAGAAAATTGCAAATGGAATCTTTAATAGGGAATATAAAAGAAAGCTACAATGAACTAGTGCACAAAGTGACTTGGCCTACTGTAGCAGCACTTTTGAGCAGTACTCGAGTAGTCTTGATAGGAAGCGTCATTATCGCCCTTATCATTTTTCTGATGGACGGTATAGCAAGTAATTTCCTTAAATGGGTATATGACCTTTGATCTTAATTATAAACACTGATGTCAGATAATACAAGATGGTATTCTCTTCGCGTGATAAGCGGTAAAGAGAGAAAGATAAAGGAACGGATAGAACTGGAGATACAAAGATCCAAGTGGGGCGAAGTGGTTACAAAAATAATTGTGCCATCAGAAAAGGTCTATAAAATCAGGAATGGAAAGAAGGTGATTTTAGAGAGAAACATCCTTCCAGGCTATATTTTAGTAGAAGCTGATGCTAAGAAATTTTCTTCGGAAATGGTGCAAGGAATAACGAGCATTCCGAATGTAATCCACTTCTTAGGAAAGATGAAGCCTATTGCAATGCAAGAATCCGAAGCAAACAGAATGCTCGGGAAAGTGGATGAATCTCAAGAATCAGGAGAAGCTCTTATTGAGCCTTTTATTGTAGGCGAATCAGTGAAAATTGTTGATGGCCCCTTCAATGAATTTTTGGGCGATATTAAAGAAGTGAACGAAGAGAAGAAAAAATTAAAAGTAATAGTAAAAATATTTGGTAGGGGAACAGAGGTGGAGTTGAATTTTATGCAAGTAGAAAAACAGTCTTAATAAGAAGATATGGCAAAAGAAATCGAAGGATTCGTAAAATTGCAAGTAAGAGGTGGGCAAGCAAACCCAGCACCTCCCGTAGGCCCAGCACTTGGTGCTAAGGGGTTGAACATTATGGAATTTTGCAAAAGATTTAATGCAAAAAGTCAGGAAAGTCAAGGTAAATTGTTACCAGTAGTAATTACAATATTTAAGGATAAGTCTTTTGATTTTGTTATTAAAACTGTTCCAGCTGCAGTGCAATTATTGGAAGCCGCCAAAGTAAAAAGTGGCTCTGCTGAATCTAACAGAGAAAAAGTGGGTAAGGTAACTTGGGATCAAGTAAAAGACATAGCGGAGAACAAGATGGCTGATCTGAATGCATTTTCAATAGAATCTGCCATGAAAATGATAGCGGGAACAGCTAGAAGTGCTGGCATCACTATAAGCGGCAAAGCGCCTTGGGAAACAGTATAATGAAACTATAATTAGGGAGCTCGAAATTAATTAAGAGCGCTAATACCTTTAAAATTAATATGAATGGCAAAACTTACAAAAAAACGTAAAGCAGCAGAGGCGAAGCTTGAAGAAGGGAAATTGTATCCCGTATCTGAAGCAATGTCTCTTATTAAAGAAGTCAATTGCACCAAATTTGATGCATCAGTTGATCTTCATATACACTTAGGTGTAGACCCTAAAAAGGCAGACCAAGCCATAAGAGGGACTGTTACACTTCCTAATGGTACAGGTAAAACTAAGAGTGTACTTGTACTTTGTACTCCTGATAAAGAGCAAGAAGCTAAGGATGCAGGGGCGGATCATGTGGGTCTGAAAGAGTATATTGATAAAATCCAAAAAGGATGGACAGACGTTGATGTAATTATTGCATCACCTAGTGTCATGGCCCAAGTAGGAAAAATTGGCCGTATTTTAGGCCCAAGAGGATTAATGCCAAACCCTAAATCAGGAACAGTTACACCAAATGTAGGTGCAGCAGTGACTGATGTCAAAGGAGGAAAGGTGGCATTTAGAGTAGATAAATATGGTATCATTCATTCTGCAATAGGAAGAGTGAGTTTTACATCTGAAAAATTGACAGAGAATGTGATGGAACTCGTTTCTATTCTGAATAAGATGAAACCGGCAAGTGCGAAAGGGATTTATCTCAAATCTGTATCAGTGGCGTCTACAATGAGTCCAGGAATTTTTATTGATCCAAAAAGCTTAAACTAAGGACTAATGACAAAAACAGAAAAAGCAGCTCAAATAGAAGAGCTAAAAAATAAATTTGACGCTAATCCTTATTTCTACATCACTGATTCATCTACACTTACCGTAGCACAGATTAATGGATTAAGGGGTCTTTGTTTTGAACAAGATATTGAGATTGTAGTAGTTAAGAATTCTTTAGCAATAAAGGCTTTGGAGTCACTTCCTGCAGATAAAGGATATTCGGCGTTGTATGATGCATTAAAAGGCCCTACAACTTTAATGTTCTCTGATGTGGCAAGTAAACCTGCCAAAGTGATACAAGAGTTTAGAAAAAAACATGAAAAGCCTGTATTAAAAGTTGCTTATATAGAGTCAGCTATTTATGAAGGTGATAATCAAGTAGATGCATTAGCGGCATTGAAGTCAAAAGAAGACCTCATTGGCGATGTGTTATTACTGTTACAATCTCCGATCAAGAATGTTATGGGTTCATTGAACTCAGGTGGCAATACGATTTCAGGATTGTTAAAAGCTCTAGAACAAAGAGTTTGAGGTTATTAAATAATTTATTGTTACATGTTTTGCAAAGCATTGCTTATTCATTTTTATGTATAAACAAGTCTTTATTGTGTTACCACAATGTAGGATTTGATCCTCAAAACTTGCTTGATTGCCAGGCAGGTATCAGCTATTTATCGACTCATCACTATGGTGATGTATCTACAAAAGAGTTTTGGATTGAGAATCAATTATTTGCGACTAAATTTAACAAATATATTTAAACAACTTCATTTAATAAGGCTTCCAAGTATTCAACATAAAGTGAGCCATTTTTTAACATTATTAAAATTAAAAACAATGGCAGATTTAAAAAAAATTGCAGATCAGTTGGTAAATCTTACTGTTAAAGAAGTAAGTGAATTAGCTGACATTCTTAAAGACGAACATGGTATTGAGCCTGCAGCTGCAGCTGTAGCCGTTGCTGCAGGGCCTGCAGCCGATGGTGATGCTGGAGGTGCCGCAGAAAAAACTGAATTTGATGTTGTATTAAATTCTAGTGGTGCCGCTAAACTTAAAGTCGTTAAGGAGGTTAAACAGTTACTAGGTATTGGTCTTAAAGAAGCTAAAGATTTAGTGGATAGCGCTCCTTCAACTATTAAAGAAGGAGTTGCAAAAGAGGAGGCTGAGTCTATTAAGGCTGCTTTGACTGAAGTAGGGGCTGATGTGGAGTTAAAGTAATTCTACATTAAGATGATATGCGTGTGGTAGCGCCTATTGTACAAAGAAAAAAGGCTTAGACGAGTAGCAATATTCGACTAAGCCTTTCACCGTTTGAATTGACTACATCAAATAAAATAAAAATTTTAATGGCATCCAACGGAACCGTGCAACATCAAAGACCCGAAAGGATTAAATTCGGGAAAATTAAACTTTCTTCACAATACCCTGATTTATTAGAAATTCAGCTAAAGTCTTTCAGGGAGTTTTTTCAACTAGAAACTACTCCTGAAAATAGAGGACATGAAGGTTTATATAGGGTATTCCAAGAGAATTTTCCAATCACTGATGCGCGAAACATCTTTGTTCTGGAATTTCTTGATTATTTCATTGACCCACCTCGTTATGCCATTCCAGAATGCATGGAGCGTGGACTGACTTACAGTGTGCCTTTAAAGGCAAAACTTAGGCTGTCATGTAATGATGAAGAACATGTAGATTTCCAAACTATTGTTCAAGACGTGTTTCTTGGCAATATTCCATACTTGACCCCAAAAGGAAATTTTGTCATCAATGGTGCTGAACGTGTGGTTGTATCTCAACTTCACAGATCACCAGGTGTATTTTTTAGCCAAACATTCCACCCTAACGGAACTAAGATTTACTCAGCTAGAGTAATTCCCTTCAAAGGGGCATGGATGGAGTTTGCTACTGATATTAATAATGTAATGTTTGCCTACATAGACAGGAAGAAAAAATTTCCTGTAACTACATTATTAAGAGCTATTGGATTTGATTCAGATAGGGATATTTTAAACATTTTTGGTCTTTCTGAAGAACTTAATGCTGATTCTAAAACGCTTAAAAAGTCTATTGGAAGAAGACTAGCTGCCAGAGTTTTGAGAAAATGGACAGAAGACTTTGTAGATGAAGATACAGGTGAAGTAGTAACTATCGAAAGGAATGAGATTATATTAGAAAGAGAGGTTGTACTGGATGAAGAGAACGTGAAGTTGATAGAAGAGGCTGATGTTGACATGATAATTCTACAAAAGGAAGGATTAGATGAAGATTTTAGTATCATATATAATACCTTACAAAAGGATCCATCGAGTTCAGAAATAGAAGCTGTTCAGCATATATATCGTCAGCTTAGAGGCACTGATCCCCCTGATGAGGATACTGCCAGAGGTATCATTGATAAATTATTTTTCTCTGACAAGAGGTATAATTTAGGTGAAGTAGGAAGATACAAGATTAATAGAAAATTGGGTCTATCCATCGATAATGACATTCTAGTTTTAACCAAGGATGACATTATTTTGATAGTGAAATACTTGGTGTCATTGATTAATCAAAAGGCTGAACTCGATGATATTGATCATTTGAATAACAGAAGAATAAGAACAGTAGGAGAACAACTTTATGCACAATTTGGAGTAGGACTAGCCAGAATGGCACGTACTATTAGAGAGCGTATGAATGTGAGGGATAATGAGGTTTTCACACCGATTGATTTGATTAATGCTAGGACTTTGTCTTCGGTAATCAATTCATTCTTTGGAACATCTCAACTATCTCAATTTTTAGATCAAACCAATCCTCTTTCTGAAATTACACATAAAAGAAGAATTTCTGCTTTAGGGCCTGGAGGTTTATCTAGAGAAAGAGCAGGTTTTGAGGTGAGAGATGTACATTATTCTCATTACGGAAGATTGTGCACAATTGAGACACCAGAGGGGCCAAACATTGGGCTTATCTCTACACTTTGTGTGCATGCCAAAGTGAATAAAATGGGATTTCTTGAAACACCATATAGAAAAGTGATAGAAGGAAAAGTAGACATGGAGAATGATGCTGAATATCTATCAGCAGAAGGAGAAGATTATAAAAAAATTGCTCAAGCAAATGCTCCTTTAGATGGAAAAGGAAATTTCCTTTCAGATAGAATTAAGTGTAGAGAGCATGGTGATTTTCCTATTTTGGCTCCTGTTGATATAGAATATATGGATGTTGCACCAAATCAGATAGTAGGTGTATCAGCATCCTTGATTCCATTTTTAGAAAATGATGATGCTAACAGAGCTCTGATGGGTTCTAACATGCAACGACAGGCAGTGCCATTAGTAAAACCAAGTAGCCCTATTGTAGGTACAGGTATTGAATCAAAGGTTGCCGAAGATTCTAGAATATTAGTAAATGCAGAAGGAGATGGAACGGTAGAATATGTAGATTCCAGACAGATTATTATTAAGTATGATCGTACTGAAAATGATGATTTGGTGAGTTTTGAAGATAATGTAAAAACTTATGATCTTATAAAATTTAGAAGGACGAATCAAGGATCATGTATTAACCTCAAGCCAATTGTAGTAAAAGGTCAAAGAGTTAGTAAAGGAAGTCTTTTGTGTGATGGTTATGCCACTGAAAAAGGAGAATTGGCTCTTGGTCAAAATCTTCAAGTGGCCTTCATGCCATGGAAAGGATATAATTTTGAGGATGCCATTGTATTATCTGAAAGGGTAGTGAGGGAAGATGTATTTACTTCGCTTCATATAGAAAGTTTTGAGCTAGATGTAAGAGATACTAAGTTGGGAGAAGAAGAACTGACGAATGATATCCCTAATGTAAGCGAAGAAGCGACGAAAGACTTGGATGAAAATGGTATTATAAGGACGGGTGCATGGGTGAAAGAAGGCGATATTCTCATTGGAAAAATTACACCAAAAGGAGAAAGTGATCCTACTCCAGAAGAAAAGTTATTGAGGGCAATATTCGGCGATAAAGCTGGTGATGTAAAAGATGCATCACTCAAGGCATCACCATCCACTCGAGGTGTGATAATTGAAAAGAGATTATTTGCAAGAGCGAAGAAAGATAAGTATCAGAAAGTACAGGAAAAAGAGTTGTTGTCAAAACTAGAAGATCGTCACATGGTAGTGATGAATGAACTTAAAATAGTTCTAATTGACAAACTTATGGTTCTCTTAAAAGGAAAAACTTCTAATGGAGTCAACAACATTTATAATGAAGAACTGATACCTAAGGGTACAAGATTTTCAAATAAGGTGTTTAAAAATCTTGAGTTACCACAGATTGATTATTCTGGATGGACTAATGATGATAAGCTTAATTCATTAATAGCCACGTTACTTCACAACTTCAGTATTAAGGTAAATGAGGAAGTTGGGCGATTTAAAAGAGCAAAATTTAATGTCAGCATCGGAGATGAACTACCTGCTGGTGTACTCAAATTGGCCAAGGTATACATGGCTAAGAAGAGAAAACTAAAGGTAGGTGATAAGCTTGCAGGAAGACATGGTAACAAAGGGATTGTGGCAAAAATAGTGAGAGATGAGGATATGCCTTTTTTAGAAGACGGAACACCAGTAGATATTGTACTTAATCCGCTTGGAGTGCCATCAAGGATGAACATCGGGCAGATATTTGAAACTGTGTTGGGATGGGCAGGTAAGAAATTAGGGGTCAAATTTTCAACACCAATATTTGATGGAGCTTCATTAGAAGAGATTGACGAATACGTACAGAAAGCAGATTTGCCAAAGTTTGGTCAAACATTCCTATATGATGGAGAAACAGGTGATAAATTTCACCAACAAGCAACTGTAGGTGTGATCTATATGCTTAAGCTTTCTCATATGGTGGATGATAAGATGCATGCAAGGTCAATCGGGCCTTACTCTTTGATTACACAACAACCATTAGGAGGTAAAGCACAGTTTGGAGGACAGCGGTTTGGTGAGATGGAAGTATGGGCGCTAGAGGCATTTGGAGCTTCACACATCTTAAGAGAACTTTTGACGATTAAGTCTGATGATATTACAGGTAGAGCGAAAGCATATGAGGCCATAGTAAAAGGTGAAAACCTTCCAGAACCGAATATTCCGGAATCATTTAATGTTTTGATTCATGAATTGAGAGGTTTGGCTCTCGATGTAAAGTTTGATTAGAAGAGAATTGAATGATTATGGAGTTCAAGACATATAACAAGTATTGATGATGATGACAGTTTTTTATAAAGTAAGGCCTTTTTGGTGTGCTATATAAAAAGAAGACCGTCTGCAAAATTATAAAGTTGTTTTTGTTAATTGACTAAATAAGAAATCACTTCACATATATTTTATAATTCTATATAAAGGCTGAACGAATGCCATTTAAGAAAAATATAAGCGGTCAGAAATCCAATTTTAACTCAATTACCATTTCACTTACATCTCCAGATGAAATACTGGAGAGGTCATATGGAGAGGTATTAAAACCAGAAACCATCAACTATAGGTCTTATAAGCCTGAAAGAGATGGTCTATTTTGTGAGAGGATATTTGGGCCAGTTAAAGATTACGAATGCTATTGTGGCAAGTATAAGAGAATTAGATATAAGGGGATTGTATGCGATAGATGTGGTGTAGAAGTTACTGAGAAAAAGGTGAGACGTGAAAGAATGGGTCACATCAAACTAGTGGTACCTGTAGTGCATATATGGTTTTTCAAGTCACTTCCAAATAAGATAGGTTATTTGTTAGGATTGTCTAGTAAGAAGTTAGAAACGATCATTTATTATGAGAGATATGCTGTAATCCAACCTGGAGTAAAAGAAGGAGAGCAAGCCGTAAAGGATTTACTCACTGAGGAAGAATACTTTGAAGTATTGGATACATTGCCTCCTGAGAATCAAATGTTGGACGATACTGATCCAAATAAATTTATTGCTAAGATGGGTGCTGAAGCTGTCCATGATCTTTTAGAAAGATTAAAACTGGATCAGTTATCATATGACTTACGCCATCAGGCAGCTACAGAAACTTCCCAACAGCGAAAAAGTGAGGCACTTAAAAGACTGAGAGTAGTGGAGGCATTTAGAGATGGCAACACCAGAATTGAGAATAAGCCAGAATGGGCTATTATTAAATATCTTCCTGTTATTCCCCCAGAACTGAGACCTTTGGTGCCTTTGGATGGAGGTCGTTTTGCAAGTTCGGATTTGAATGATTTGTACAGAAGGGTTATTATCAGAAATAATCGTCTGAAAAGATTATTGGAGATTAAAGCCCCAGAAGTAATTCTCAGAAATGAGAAAAGAATGCTTCAAGAAGCTGTGGACTCACTATTTGATAATTCTAGAAAATCGAATGCCGTTAAAGCAGAAGGAGGAAGATCATTGAAGTCATTGAGTGATATTCTAAAAGGTAAGCAAGGACGATTTCGTCAAAACTTACTAGGGAAAAGGGTTGATTATTCTGGTAGATCAGTAATTGTGGTAGGCCCTAGTCTTAGGTTACACGAATGCGGATTACCAAAAGGAATGGCCTCTGAGCTATTTAAACCTTTTATTATCAGAAAACTGATAGAGAGGGGCACTGTAAAAACGGTAAAATCAGCTAAAAAATTAGTAGATAAGAAAGATCCATTAATCTGGGAGATTTTAGAGAATATTCTAAAAGGTCATCCGATTATGCTCAACAGAGCACCAACTCTGCATAGATTATCAATACAAGCATTCCAACCAAAATTAGTGGAAGGAAAGGCAATTAGATTACATCCACTTGTATGTGGTGCTTTTAACGCGGATTTTGATGGTGACCAGATGGCAGTACACGTGCCTTTGAGTCAAGGTGCAATTTTGGAAGCGCAGCTTTTAATGCTGGCTCCTCATAATATGCTCAATCCTCAAAATGGAACACCGATTACTCTTCCTTCGCAGGATATGGTTCTTGGCTTGTATTATATTTCGAAAGAAAAACGGTCTTCTAAAACATTAGTTGTAAAAGGGGAGGGACTAAAATTCTATTCTGCAGAAGAAGCAAATATTGCTTTTAGTGAAGGACAAGTAGACCTACATGCTGCAATTAAAGTAAGAGCTAAAGTAGAAAATGTACAGGGTGATCTTGTAGATGAATTGATTGATACAACAATGGGTAGGGTTATTTTTAACCAGGCAGTTCCTGAGGAGGTACCTTTTATAAATGAGGTATTAACAAAAAAGAATCTGAAGAATATTATTGGAGATATTATTAGAAGAACTGACTTTACAGGAGCGGCTGATTTTTTAGATAAGATTAAGGAAATGGGTTTCTATTGGTCCTTCAAAGGTGGTTTGTCATTTAACTTGGGAGATTTGATTACTCCTACCATAAAAGAATCAACCCTTGTAGATGCACAAGATGAAGTGGATGAGGTTTGGGAAAATTATAATATGGGACTTATTACCTCTAATGAGAGGTATAATCAAGTAATTGATAAATGGACATTGGCCGACAATAAAATAACTGATAACCTTATGAAAGAATTAAGTGAGCACAAAGGAGGATTTAACTCTGTGTTCATGATGCTTGATTCTGGAGCAAGGGGGTCAAAACAACAAATTAAGCAACTATGTGGCTTGAGAGGACTTATGGCTAAGCCTAGAAAATCAGGCGATACAGGGGGAGCAATTATCGAAGACCCGATACTTGCAAATTTCGTTGACGGGTTGTCAGTATTAGAGTACTTTATTTCAACTCACGGTGCGCGTAAAGGCCTAGCCGATACGGCACTTAAGACAGCGGATGCTGGATACCTTACCAGAAGACTTGTAGATGTGTCACAAGATGTGATTATCACAGAAGTAGATTGTAGTACATTGAGAGGACTAGATGCTACAGCCTTATTTGAAAATGATAAGGAGATAGAATCTATGGTAGCAAGAATAATAGGGAGATATACTTTGATTCCTGTACGCCATCCTGAGACAGATGAGATCATGCTTGAGGCGGCTGAATATATTACTGAAG
Source organism: Saprospiraceae bacterium (assembly GCA_036479115.1). GTDB lineage: Bacteria > Bacteroidota > Bacteroidia > Chitinophagales > Saprospiraceae > UBA7328. Next base: position 47,134 of record JAZGFD010000042.1, read on the forward strand.
ACATAGCGAATAAATTTGAAAAAGAGGGCGTAAAAATGGTAAAGATCAGGTCAGTTTTGACTTGTGAAACAAAGAGTGGTGTCTGTCGAAAATGCTATGGTAAAAATCTAGCAACGGGCAGAATCGCAGAAGAAGGAGACGCTGTAGGTATAATTGCAGCTCAAAGTATTGGAGAGCCAGGAACACAGCTTACACTTCGTACATTCCACGTAGGTGGTATCGCATCAGTAACCAAAACTGAATCAGAGAATGTGGCCAGTGCAGATGGGGCAATTCAGTTTGATAATATAAAAACTGTAGATTCAGCAGATGAGAATCAGGCCGCCAAAGTAATATTATCACGATCTGGAGAGGTAAGAATTATTGAAAGAGGAACAAAGAAGATCTTGAGCAGTATACATGTACCTTATGGATCAAATTTGCATGTTAAGGATAAGCAAAAAGTGAAAAAAGGTGATTTAATTTGTGATTGGGATCCATTTAACGCTCTAATAGTTTCTGAGTTAGGAGGAATTGTGAAATATGAATCTTTAGAAGAAGGTCAAACTTATAGAGCAGAAAGAGACGATCAAACGGGAAATGTAGAGAAGATTATAGTGGAGACGAGAAAGAAAAAGTTGGTGCCTACTATCATAATTCAAGATGCCGATGGAGATGAGTTGAAGTCGTACAATTTACCAGTGGGAGCCTATATTTTAGTGGATGAAGGAGACAATATTACACCGGGGCATAGAATCGCTAAAATTCCAAGAAAAGTAGGGCAAATACAAGACATTACAGGTGGTCTTCCGAGGGTAACAGAACTCTTTGAAGCGAGAAATCCATCTAACCCTGCTACAACAGCTGAGATTGATGGTATTGTAACCTTCGGTAAAATGAAGAGAGGTAATAGAGAGGTGTTTATAGAAGATGAGAGAACGGGCCAAAAAACCAAATATCTCATTAATTTATCAAAACATATCTTGGTACAAGAAGGCGATTTCGTGAAGTCAGGAACCCACCTTTCAGATGGGGCTACCTCGCCAAAAGATATTTTAAATATTAGAGGGCCATTTGCTGTCCAACAGTATATTGTAAATGGAATCCAAGAAGTCTATCGATCTCAAGGTATCGGTATTAATGATAAGCACATCGAGGTTATAGTGAGACAGATGATGCGAAGAGTAGAAATAGAAGATCCAGGAGACACTAAGTTCCTAGAAGGGGAGGCTGTTGAGAAATATGCATTCTTGGAAGAGAATGATTGGGTGTATGATAAAAAATTCATTGAAGAAAGTGGAGAGTCTAATAATCTCAAGCCAGGAATGTTGGTTACACTCCGACAGATCAGAGAAGAAAATTCTTATCTTAAAAGGAATGATTTGAAATTGGTTGAATTTAGACATGCCGTACCAGCAACTTCTAAGCCGATACTACAAGGTATTACTAAGTCATCATTGGGTACAGTCAGTTGGATTTCTGCTGCCTCGTTCCAAGAGACAACTAAAGTATTGAGTACAGCAGCTATTGGAGCGAAACGAGACTTTTTAAACGGCCTGAAAGAAAATGTAATTGTAGGTAAGAAAATTCCTGCAGGTACAGGCTTAAGGAAGTATGATGCTCTCAAAGTTACACCAAATGAAGCGGCATTTGAACTGCCGGGTGAAGAGGAACTGCCACAATAGAAGCCTGATACACAGAAATAGATTGATAGTAGGAGAATAGAATGGTCTTCTACTATCAATCACTTCTTTTTAGGATTTCAAATAACTTTAACCCAACTTGAGAACATCGAGAACATCAATTGTTAAGTTGCTGATAATCAATACATTACACCTTGACTACACAACATATTTGTATGTCCCCAATGTCTTGTTTATCCATAAAGATTTGCCATCATTTTTGACCAAAAATGATGACAAACCACAACAATCGCTACTCTACCAAGGGCGTTGCCCTTGGCTATTTAGCTTAAAGACCTTCAGCCTTTCTATGATGATTACAATATTGAGTACTTACCTTTTTATTGTGAAACACTAAATCATTGCGTAAGAAAAAGGTCTCATCACTCATCACTCATCACTGCATTGTTGCAACATACACTAGGCCTGAAGTTCTTAACCATGCTCCTTATACAAATCAAAGAACCACCTGCAGAAAGGCTTCAAAAGCACACCCCTTGAGTAGTTACTAATAACTTCTTCTAAAAATAAATAGAGCTATTTTTAAAACTCAATTTTAAGAGAATTGAGTTCTTTAGTCAATTGATACGCATTTTTAAAATGAATGACATTCCATCCTGCTTCTTTTGCGCCATGGATATTCTTGGCACTGTCATCAATAAACACACTTCTTGAAAGGTCAATTTTAAAAATTTCTTCAAATCGTAGATATATTTCCACATCTGGCTTCTTCATTTTTTCTTTCCCTGACACTAAAATTCCCTCGAATAGGGCCAAAAAATTAAAATTTTCTAAAGCATATGGAAATAGTTCAGCTGACCAATTTGTAAGAGATAGCAAACGATAATTTCCAGTATTATGGAGTAATTTAAGCACAGAAGGCGTACCTTCCATTGGTCCAATTATCATCTCTTTCCACCTTCTATAATACATCCGTATGGCCTCTTCAAATGAAGGAAATTGCTCAACTAATAGCTCTGTTCCTTCTTTTAACGACCGGCCTTTGTCTTGTTGTTCATTCCAATCTAAAGTGCAAACATGATCGAAGAAGTAATTGTATTCTTCTTTATCTTTAAAGTAATCTTGATAAAAAACTGTAGGATCCCATCTGATTAGAACATTACCAAGGTCAAAAATAATTGTATCTATCATAAGGGTGAATATAAGAATGTACTTTCAATAATTGAAAATATGGCTTGTAAGACTCTTAAAAGAAATGGAGAGGACAATGTTTTATTATTCTTAGATATCTTAAGGATAATAAATCGAAAATATAACTTATTACACTATTTTTAAGGCATGTCATATATTTTGGAAGGTATAATTGGGGGTCTTTCTCTATCTATTTTGTTGGGTCCTATTTTCATAATATTAATACAGACAGGGATTGAAAAAGGAGTGAGAGCTGGTGTATATGTAGGTACAGGTATTTGGACAAGTGATCTTTTTATCATTCTTGGTTTTTATATATTCTTAAAAGAACTCAAAGAAGTGGTAGAAGATCCTGAGTTTATTTTTTGGTTTGGTGCGATCGGAGGTGCAGTGCTTGTATTTTTTGGCATATATCTTGCCTTGCGTAAAACATTGTTAGATTACAGTAAAATAAAAATCAGTACACTAAAGGTATTGGGATATTGGACCAAAGGCTTTCTTGTGAATACTTTTAATCCATTTACCTTTATCTTTTGGATGGGTTTTATCACTTCTTTTATCATTTCTAGAGAGTTAAATCAGAAGAATTCTATGTTGCTTTTAGGTTCTATTTTTATTACAATAGTCGTAACTGATACCTTAAAAGTAGTACTGGCTAAAATGATCAGAACCAAGCTTAGTGAAGCCTTATTTTCCAAAATAAATAAAGTAGCTGGGATAGTAGTGTCTCTATTTGGATTGTTAATATTTTACCGTTGTGTGTTCCCTGAAGAAAGTGCGGCCCTATTTGGTAACTAATGACCAAGAATTAAAATTGAGCTTTATCTGGCAAAAAATAACAAATATCTACCTCAAATGTGCCCCCCTGAGTAGTTACCAATTTTATTTGTGTCAATAATATTGAACTGTCCGATATGGATATCTTTTTTTATATGCAGCTACAATTTTTTCTTTCACCAAAGCCTTAAATTCTTTCATATTTTCTTTTTTCAACGCTGATATCATAATTACCTCACTATCATATTGATGTATCAATTTTTCTTTCATTTCAGCTCTCAGGTCTGTTTTAATTTCTTCTTCTAACAATTCATCAAATTGGTTTTTTTCGAATAGATCTACCTTGTTTAATACTAAGATGGTTGGTTTATCATGTGCCTCCAAATCTATTAGAGTTTGGAGTACAGTATTAATATGATCTTCATACTGATGGTGTGAGATATCCACTACATGGAGGAGTATATCACTTTCGCGTACTTCATCTAAGGTTGATTTAAAACTTTCAATTAGGTGATGGGGCAATTTTCTGATGAATCCTACAGTATCAGAAAGTAGGAATGGCATGTTTCCAAAAACAACCTTTCTCACAGTGGTATCCAGAGTAGCAAAAAGTTTGTTTTCGGCAAAAACATCAGATTTACTCAAGGTATTCATGAGTGTGGATTTACCTGCATTGGTATATCCTACAAGTGATACTCGAATTAATTCTCCTCTATTTTTTCGTTGCGTTGTACTTTGTAAATCTATTTTTTCCAGCTTCTTTTTAAGTTGGCTTATTTTATCTCTTACGATTCGTCTGTCAGTTTCAATTTCCTGCTCCCCTGGCCCTCTCATCCCGATACCCCCGCGTTGTCTTTCAAGGTGAGTCCATAGACCTCTTAATCGCGGTAAAAGGTATTGAAGTTGTGCCATTTCCACTTGTGCTTTTGACTGTGCCGTCTGTGCTCTGTTCGCAAATATGTCAAGGATAAGTGAACTTCGGTCAATGATTTTTCTTTCAAACTGTTCTTCAAGGATATTGGTTTGCTTACCTGTAAGATCATCATCAAAAATGACCATATCAATATCATGCTCTTTTATGAAATCTTCAATTTCATTTGCTTTTCCTTGCCCAATGAAAGTGCGAGAACTAGGCCCTCCTGACATTTTTTGTATGTATCTTTTCTTGGTTTTTGCCCCTGCGGTAAGTGCTAAAAATTCCAATTCATCCAGATACTCTTCTATCTGTTCTAGGGTTTGACTTTGCCTTACAATACCCACGAGCACAGCAGTTTCTTGCTTTTTTCTAAGGCCTGATTTACTCTTTTTACTAACTTTCCATTCTTCTGCCATATGTTATTTTTTTACAATTACTGTAACTACTCAAATGGGCGCTTTTTGAGGCCTGTCTACCAACCAGGTAAAAATTTGTTTTTTTT
>JAZGFD010000043.1:0-13641 GCA_036479115.1 Saprospiraceae bacterium
TTGACCGTATTCTTTGATACTCCGATTGTCCTTCCAATTCTCTTGATAGAATATCCTTGGACATGTAAATCAATAATTCTCTTAATGCTATCCATTCGAGTGGGTTTATAAGCCATTTGTCTATTTTTTATTAATAGACTCTTGGCTGTGGTTTTTCCACTCTTTTTTATTTTTTTTCTAGGGGGGGGGCAGCTTGGGAGAATTGGGGGGGGGCAGCTTCGGGAGAATAAACAATAGGGTTTAAAAGAATATGAACATAATATTTTTCTATTGTGAGGGTAACATTCTAATGAAATCAAATACTACCCATTGTAATTGTCTCCGAATAAGGAATTTTCAATTACAGAGATTGAGAAAAATGTCCGGACACTTTTTCAATCCTCCTTTTGGTAAAGGTCAATTGGTGATAGACAGAATGGATATACGTATGCACTAAATAGTTACTCCATTTGGGAATAAATAATGCCTCCAGAAGTGAGCAGAAGCGAAAACAGTAGAAACTACCCTATCGAAATAGATTTGTGCTAACAAATATTTTTAAAATCTATAGGAAATGCCCAAAAGCATAATAGGATAACTATACCCTAAGCCAATCTCACATTCTTGAGAGGTTTTTATCTAATGTTTAAAAATTTCTAACTATGAGAAATATTATTTCAAGCGATGAAAATGGCATATAATGCTTAAAAAAAAGGAAGTCAATAAATATTGTCCTCCTTTATTTTTTTTGTAATTACTCAGGTAGTATCAATTTTGGCTAAAAAAAAGCACCCCACTTGAGTAGTTACATTTTTTTTAGAAAAAAATACCTTTTGCTGATAGGGATATTTTGATCTAATATTGATCTGGCACCTTTGACATTTTTATCCAAAAAGATTGTTTTCCACAGTTGAGCGAAATTGTGGTTGCACTCCATTATAAAATCAGAATACTGATTTTTATATCGATTTAAAAAAGCCTTATAATTCACATATTGAGCATGTAGAAAATTAGTATCTGTTGGTAGCAGCTCTGCATAACACATCATTTGCCATGTTCGAGCAGTTAATTTTTCCACTCTACCCAGTTTATTCAGCTCTGTAATATTGTCATGAGCCTCTGCATATTTTCCTTGGGCAAAACAAAGCATTCCTTTGAATAATCTGATATCATTACCTTCATAATCATTCTTCTTTGATTTTATCAATATAGTAAATATATCTTGTGCAAAATCAAATTCCCCACTCATGACAGCACATTCATATGTCGTTATTGCAAAAGAAGTTTCGCACAACTCAATCAATTGATTCTCAGCTTGATACCATCTAAACTTAGTAAAACTCACATATTCTCCTATGGTGTTATATCCTGTAATAATTCCATTTCTCAGCTGCTTTCTTAGAATTTGGAAAGTCAAGTTTTGCAGATTTTCATCCCAGTTGTTCCAATTATTATAGTAATGATCCAGCACTTTTTTAAATTCCGATCTATCTGCTCTCAAATGAATAGCACTCAGAGAATCTATCAATTCCCTTATTTCATTTCCTTTGTATCCAATTGCTTCTTCTATATTTTCATCTTTTCTTTTGAGTTGTTTTCGAGTGATTAATTCTAACTGATGCAATGACGCCATAGCTGCAAAGGAAAATTGATTGCTTCTAATATTAAGGTTAAGAAGGTCATGCCCTTCATCGCTATTCTTAATAGGGTTATATGAAAAATATAGCTGATGGAATATCATCTGTTTATATATGCCATTCATAATTCCTAACGGCCATTTGTCTTCATTTTTTAAAGTATCCAGATACACTTGTTCCGTCTCGTCATATAGTAAACGGTTGTTAAGCTCTTCTATAAGTAGTGCATTTTGCAGCAGTTTAGTTTTATGGAGACGCATATGAATAAAATAGTCTTTAAAATGACCAGTTAAAGTCGACATTAGATTGGATAAATTTTTACGTTTTTTATTTTTAAATAAAGCAGCATTGACATGATCAAGTTCGAGTATTTTGTTCCCTTTTTTTTTATAATTTTCTTTAATGTATTGGTATAATATTCCCAATTCTGAATCTATATTTATTTTACATTTCAAAAATTTATCAACCTCTCTCCATTCTTTGGATTTTATCGAAAAAACAAATTTTAATAGTTGACTGTTATACATGCTACTTCTATGTCGTTTAGTTAAGCCCAAAATAGTCAAAACAATGGGGAGGATGTATTAGGATAGAATCTAATGTGTTAGTATAGTACGATCAAGTGCAGGTTAATAAAGATTGAATTAGATAATGGCGAAATTGAAGTATTATGTACTTCTTTACTTGATGATAAAAAATATGACTATGATCAGTTTGAGGCACTCTATCATGTGAGGTGGGATGTAGAAGAAGCATACAAACTTTTGAAAACAAGAGTTGAAATAGAAGCGTTTTCGGGCAAAACGGCGCGGTCGGTACACCAAGATTTTCACGCCAAAATATTAATGATGACTCTATGCGCAGCATTGGCTTATCCTGTAGAACAAAAGGTAAAGGAAGAATACAAAAAAGAAAAAACAGGCAACAAGTATGATCAGCAAATAAATAAAACATCTGCACTGTCGATTACAAAAGAAAATCTTGTGCAAATTCTGCTAAGAGGGATGCATCAAAAGGGCATTGATTGTATGGATGCTATAATAGAAAACTCAAGAGATATTATTAGACCTGGAAGACATTTTGAAAGGAATAAAAAACCCAAACGTTTGTATCACACTTGCTATAAGCCTATTGCTTAACTAAACGACATTGCATGCTACATTATAATATTGAGATGTAGGTTGAATATAGTGTTCTGTTCTCACAATACCCTGAAAACTAGACGACTAAGTGAATGAGGTTGCACTCTAATTTATCGCAAATTGACAAAGAGGGCAGGATCTCTAGTGTCTCAAAACTCCGATTTTACGGATTTCGAAGTGATGATTTTGACTTCTCTCTACATTTTAAATGACACTCAATTTAGTCCACTATTGACAAATAATTTTTTTGTATCTACCTCAGGTGGGGTCAATTTTGGCTAAAAAAAGTTCTTTTTTCATTATTCTTCGGCTATTTTTATAACAATAGCTCTGCTATTCTGATAAAAATGAGCCTTGTCTAATAAAAAAATAATAAATTTTTATCTCAAAAGCACCCACCTGAGTAGTTACATTTTTTTTTACAAAATACAGGCCCAAAATTTCATGGGCACTTGTTAATTTATTCCGGACAATGGACTTGTTATTCTGTATTCCTTTAGAGGCGGCATCCGAAAAATTTGCAAATTGATTTATACGATTCAATATTTATGCTTGCCACGATTCCATCCTTTTGAGCCAAGTAATTTTTTTCCATCCTCGGCAGCTTGTTCTTCCAGTTGTGTACCCATACTATCGTTCCATCTATTGAGGTAACCAAAAAGAGCTATCACTCCTAATATTTCAACTATTTCTCCTTCTTTCCAATGCAATCTCATGTTATCAGCAACCTCATCATCAACGGCATTGGGTACCGAAGATGCCGCTATAGCCAAATCAAAAGCAGCTCTTTCTGCATTGCTGAATATAGAATGCGTTTTATAATCCCATATATGAGCCATTTTTTCTTCTTCTGCTCCGTATCGTTCGGCTGCTCTTATAGCATGGGCCTCGCAATACCTACAACCAGTGGTCATGCTTGAAAGGTAAGCTATAAGTCGTTTTAGTACACTTGTTACTCTTCCTTTGTTTTCCATCACTGCCTGGTTCATTTCTAAAAATGCAGCTGCTATTCGAGGTCTATGCATCATTGTAAATAGACTATTTGGGGTAAAACCCAGTGTTTCTTGGTAGAAATCAGCCATCTTACCTGCTTCTTTAGTGGCATTTCTATCTAGTGGGTTGACCAAAGGTTGTTTCATATTTTGAATATTTTTATCGCTTCTAATTTTGTTACTATTCAGGTGGAGCCGATTTCGGCTAAAAAATGTTCTTATTCTACCATATTTCAGCTAATCTCAATGCAATAGCCCTGCTATTCCATATCAAATGAACTTTATTTGGCAAAATAATAACAAATTTTTATCTCACAAGTACCCTCCTGTAATTATCTAAATTTTAAAAAGTCGTTTTGCATTACCTGTGGTAATTTCAGCTATTATTGATACAGGTTTATTAAATATTTCAGCCATTTTTTCAGCTACATATTTCACATAAGAGCTCTCATTACGCTTTCCGCGAAAAGGGGTAGGTGTAAGAAAAGGGCTATCTGTTTCTATCACTATGTGATCTAAAGGCAATTTTTTAATGGCTTCTGGCAATTTGCTCTTCTTGAAAGTAAGTACGCCTCCTATTCCGAGGTAAAAGTCCAAATCAATAATTTGTTTGGCTGTATCTTCATTTTGATCGAAACAATGAAAAACACCGCGCAATTGTCCATTTTGTCGATCTTTTACAATATTTATACATTCCTGCATTGCATTTCTAGAGTGAATTACAATAGGTAAATCATTATCCAAAGCCCAATCTAATTGGATATGAAATGCTTCAATTTGCTCTTTTTCAAAAGTTTTATCCCAATACAGATCCATCCCTATTTCGCCTACTGCAATGACATTTTCTCTATCTAAATAAGCATGTAGTGATTCTAATTCTTCTTTGTAGTTTGCTTTCACACTACATGGATGTAGGCCTACCATAGGCAGACATTGAGGATATTTAGATGCAAGTTTAAAAACCTCATCAATAGTGGCACTATCAATATTAGGCAACAGCATCATTTTTACATCTTCAGCCACTGCTCGTGTAATAACTTCATCAATGTCTTCTTGAAATTTATCCAAGTATAAATGCGTATGTGTATCTATGAGCATATTGATATATTGCGGAGCCAAAGGTATTTACAACTTCTTATATTTAATAGAATGGCGAAGAAACAAAAATATTATGTAGTTTGGGATGGTGTCAACCCTGGCATTTATAATACTTGGGCAGAATGCAAACAACAGACCAAAGGATATCCCAATGCTAAATACAAATCATTTTATTCCAAAGATTTGGCTGTAGCAGCATATGAAAACACCAATTATGAGGACAACATCACCGTAAAAAGATCAACTTTAAAAATTGATAAGTCCTTATTTGCTCATGAAATAATACAAGATAGCCTAAGCATAGATGCAGCTTGTAGCGGCAATCCTGGCATAATGGAATATCGCGGCGTGTGGACTACTGGTGGTGTAGAAGTATTCAAAATCGGACCATTGAACAATAGTACTAATAACATTGGTGAGTTTTTAGCCTTGGTACATGGTTTGGCTTATCTTCAAAAAATTAATAAAATAAATCTTCCAATTTATTCTGATTCTCGTACGGCAATGAGTTGGGTAAGGAAGAAAAAAGTCAAAACAATTTTACCAAGAAAACAGAACAATAAAGATTCTTTCGCTCTTGTAGACAGGGCGCTCATATGGCTTTCGGAAAATACTTATAAAAACCCTATTCTAAAATGGGAGACTAAAAAATGGGGTGAGATACCGGCTGATTTTGGGAGGAAGTAGGGGGAGAGAGGTGTGAGGAGTCAGGTATAATTGGGAGGTGTCAGTGGGAGGTGTCAGTGCTTTGCAATTACGATCACAAATTCGCCTTTTATCGATGTTCTGGCTTTAAAATTATCTAAGATAAGCCCTACATTTCCTGTGATAATCTCTTCGTACATTTTAGAAATTTCACGACCTACACTGACTTTCCTTTCGCTGCCATAGTGTACTATTATCTCTTCTAAGGCTTTCAATACTCTGTATGGAGATTCATATATTACAACGGTAGTATCTAGATTGGACAGGAACTCCCATCTTGTTTTTCTTCCTTTTTTATTGGGTAAAAAACCTTCAAAATAAAACTTATCACATGGCAATCCCGATGCCGCTAAAACAGGCACAAAAGCAGTGGCTCCAGGCAAACACGTCACATTTATGTCTTTCTCTTTACAAGCCCTTACTAATAAAAACCCTGGGTCAGAAATGCCAGGAGTCCCCGCATCAGTGATAAGGGCCATGTCTATACCACTTTTGAGTTGTAATATTATCTGATCGGTAATGCCATGCTCGTTATGTGTATGAAACGATCGCATAGGTGTAGAAATGTTATAATGGTTGAGCAACTTTCCGCTTTGGCGAGTATCTTCGGCTAGTATCAAATCCACATCTCCTAATACCTCCAAAGATCTAAGAGTGATATCCTTAAGATTTCCTATGGGTGTAGGCACTAAATATAACATTAGACAGCAGTGATAGAATACTGATAAGTCTCCATTATTACATTGGCGAGCAAATTCTTACAGGCTTTTTCTACTTTTTGCCCTGCTTCCTTTTCAGATGAAGCATCTAATTTCATAATGATATGCTTACCTATCCTTACATCAAACACTCCTGATATATCAATGTTTTTAAGATTGTTGCCCACAGTTTTGCCCTGCGGATCTAGCAGCTCTTCTCTAGGCAGGATGTCAATTGTCGCTTTGTATGTCATATGATCGAATTATTGAGTGAAAGTTATATTTATATAAACTAAGGCCTCATAAAGCACAAATTCTAAAGTGATTTTGAAATATAAAAACCCAAAGACTAGAATGTATTACTATTCAGGTTTTATTGACCTCAAATTACCTTAAATTACCTTAAATTACCTTAAATTTCATCCTGTAATCTACGGATACTGTTCCTTTTTTAATACTTTCCAATTTCCTTTTTATTAACCTCTTTTTTAAGGGTTTTATCTTATCAGTAAATAGTATACCCTCAAGGTGGTCATATTCGTGTTGAATAACTCTGGCATTCATTCCTCCATATTCAATTTCGTGAATTTGGAAATTTTCATCCATGTATCTTATTCTCACCAGCTCTTGTCGATTTACATCTTCTCTTATATTTGGGATACTAAGGCAACCTTCTTCGTATGACCAATACTTACCTTCTTCACTTAGAATAATAGGGTTTATAAAAGTTTGTTTTATCCCTGTTTCTTTTTCTCCTTCCTCATCGGTTTGGCTCGTATCTACAATAAATAATCTTTTGGAAAGGCCTATCTGTGGTGCAGCAAGTCCTACTCCTTGGGCGCCATACATGGTTTCCCACATATTGGCTATTATGTCAGAAAGCCCTTCATGATCCTCTGTTATTTCTTCTGCTCTTTTTTTCAGCACTTTGTTGCCATAAGCTAAAACTGGCAATATCATAACCTGTATTTTTTATTTAAAAAAGATTTTAATATTAAGACCGCACTGACCTTATCCACTTCTGATTTCTGTTGTCTCTTCTTCTTCTTAACCCCCATTAATATCATATTGTTCCTTGCATCTTTAGAAGTCATATACTCATCTTCTCTTACTATTTCTAAGTAGGGAAATTCTTTGCTAATTTTTTTTAAAAATGCCTCTATATCCTTGACAAGATAAGTAGGATTTCCATCAGCATGAGTAGGATATCCTATTACAAGGGTCTCTACATTTTCTTGATCAAAGTATTTTTTTACAAAAGGCATCAATTGATCAGTGGCAAGAGTAGGCAAAGGGTTAATAGAAATGTGTAATTCATCAGTTACAGACACCCCTGTTCTTTTTCTACCATAATCAATGCCTAGTATTCTGCCCAAAGAAATATTTTCGTCAAAGGTATGACTTCCTCTGAATAATTGATATTAGGTGTGGCTCTCCCACGTTTTATTTCATTTTGAAGCGCACTTACCGCTTCTTTTCTGATCCTATCTCGAAATTATTGCTAATCAACCCATTAAAAAAGGCTTCTCACTTAAAAGTGAGAAGCCCAATTAATTCCAAAAACAGTAAACTCTTATCTTAAGAAATCAGTGTTAGTACATCAGAACCTAAATATCTAAACCTCTATTCTTGTTCTATTCCTCCTGTTTTTTTGTCGATAAAACCTTCATTATGCTTTGCATAAATCTGTTTTTATCTCCTAGATCAGAAGTAAAATAACGTTGCCAAAAGGTTCATTTACCTCTATTCTAACGCACTTGCTTATTTTAAAAGCACCATACGTCTTGTACTCGTAAATCCTTGAGTATCAAGAGTGTAATACAGCACACCTGTAGTGTTCAATTCGTTTTTATTTACAACAATAGTATTAAGACCTTGAGTGAAAGAGCCTGAGTATCCTTTTAACAGTTTACCTGTTACGTCAAAGATGTTGATCGTCGCTTCAGCATCTATAGGTAACATGAATCCAATTGTAGTTGTCTCAGCAAATGGGTTTGGTGTGTTCTGGAAAAGTTCAAATCCAGTTGCCAATTCCACTTCTTGAGTATTGAATTTTAAATTAAGGCCAATCACTTCTTTATCATCGTTGTAAGCTTCTGATGTAGTTATGTCAGAAGTCATGTGTAGTATTTCGCTCAATGTACCCGAGCGCTGTGCAGTAAAAGTCAATGTAAAGGCATCGGCATCTGCTACGTTTTTAGCATTAACTGATCCCCACGAAGCCGTCACATATCCATTATTGATACCTTGGGTACCCATGTTCTCTGCACTTACATTTAGTACACCAGGTTTTACACTTGAGTACACTATTGCATTTTCGTCATATTCTAAGGTAAACTGATATCCTAAGATATTGTCAACACCACTAAATGATACTGGCACGCTCACTTCATCCCCTGCTTTGAATGACACATCGTTTACCACGAGTGATGCAGATGTACGCGGAGCCGTAAGTAGTCCTGATACATTTACATTACCGTTAACATCACCTATTTTGATTCCTACAAAATCAAGAATCATTGTGGTTGTAAGGCCTTGAATGTTGTAAATTTCTTTGAAATCCTCACTAAGTGGCGCATTTGGACTTATGAAAGTATAATTTTCATCCACAAATCTCCACGAATCATTTCTGGCAAATTTATCAGAAACTCCGAGTATCAATTTTCTCAATTCTACAAGATCAATAGCTGAAATCTTACGATCTTTATTCACATCACCAGCTATAATCTTATAAGGAGAATCTAGCATTTCTAGTCCTAAAATATGCTTTTGTATCAGTACTAAATCTAGTGTAGATACACCATTCAGCACGTCTCTATTTAATGTCGGTACAATTTTATAAGACCCACCTAATGGCATATTTTGGAATGCATATATTCCGGACAAATCCGTAGATGTTGCATTGGTAGATGCACCATTATTCATGCCTTCTAATGAGACTTCTACTGTAGGTAAATTTTCATTATTTTCTGTATAAATATTACCAGTAATCAGCACACTGGCTGGATTATTTATAGTAGTATCACAAGTTTCGTTGTTATTATCTAAATCAAAGACCACAGAGCAGAAATCAGAGCTCACGATATCAATATATTCACCATGTCTTTCTACTGCTAGTACATGCACTCTCAAGTTATTTATACCAATATCCGCACAGAAAAACTCCCTAGCTGGAACAATAGAATCTGAAGAGAACGAGTATATTAACTCATATCCACATGGATGAGAGCTTGAGCCTATATCGTACTCACTGGCCCATACTGTAAGCATGCCTCCATCAGCTATACCATCTCCTGCTACATCATCATTAGGCTGCCCATTCTGAGAGCTACCATCGTCTACAGGCATCAATGATCCTGTAAGCGTAGTAATACAAATCGGAGTCGGCTCTTTAATATTTTTGATAGTAAATAACTGCTCACAAATATCTCTATTACCACATTGGTCTCTTACTTCCCATATTATTCTGTGAGTACCTATAGGGTAATCGCCGCTGATATCAGCAGTACCTCCTGATATCTTAGCAGTATAATCAATGCTATAATTATTGTCAAAATCAATGGCAATATTCCATAACAAGTTTTCATCTTCAGTACAGTTGTCTGTAGCTGTTTGGCTTAACTCAATGAAGCCATCTTTACAATCTACATCAAGTATTTCAGCTGTTTTATCAGCACACTTACCATCTTCCGAACCTCTAATCACAGGATCTAAAAGATCATTAATTTTAATAATCTGGCTATGTGTTGCTATAGTATAAGAAGGGGTTTTACACCAATCTATTACCGTCCATTGTCTAATGATTTTGAAACAAGCATCACCTTCATTATTATTAAATCTCACTGTCAAATCTTCAAATGCCCATCCTACTAGTGTACATTCACCTTCATCTACAAAAGGGAAACCAGTAAGTTCTGGAGTAAATGTCTCTGGTGTAGCACATGTCTCGATAATGGTATCTACAGGGAAATAAATATCCTCTGCTTTTAGTACTCTTTCTCTGCTCAATGTGATCACCTGCTTACACTTTGCTGTGTTTCCATTATTAGCGGTCACAATGAATGTTCTGGTAATGGTACCCTGACGACATTCATTGATGTCTTCTTCTACTGATACTTCTACCGAAGCGCTACAGTTACCAAAGTATACACCATCCACTAGCTCTTTGCCATACTCCACTCCTAATACATATCCTTTACCTATATGTAATGCTTCTTGTTGTCCTTGAGCTACAACATTACCAAATACACTGTATAGAGAATCTTCTGGAAAGACATATCTACAATCAATAGTAAGATCAGGAGGGCAATGTATAGAAGGCGCTCTCTTGTCTTGAGCTTCTACTTCTACCATACACTCATTCTTATTCCCTGCTTTGTCTCTTACTCTGAAAAGTACCATTTGGGCTTTTCCTACGTCTTCACAACACATTCTCATCTTAGGAGTACAAAGGTGCTCTCTGAAAATGTAATCTATTCTTTCAATGACTTCCTTATTAGGGTCATCATCTTCATGAATTTCAAGTGTGCCTGATTTTTCAAATTCTCTGTCACATGCTGCGTTAAATGCTGTCAATGGTACCCACCAAGGGCCATGGTGTGTAAATCTGCCTCCTATTTCAGCTGCTTCTAAAGCATCAAATGCTTCTAAGTCATCCATTCTCGCTACACACATATCTTTCAAACCACAATCATCATACGAGCCATTATTAAAAGATTCTGCTCTTATCCATACTTCGCCATTTCCTGATTCTCCCCCATCAGCTATTCCTACTACTAGAAATTCTTTACAGATTACAACTGGTGCCGTCTCATCTACTACAGTAATATATATCGTATCTTTTGACACATTGTGACAATTATCAAATACGTTATACTCTATCTTATTATAACCCAATGGAAGGTTTATAAAACCACCACTTATTTCATTAAACGAACCGTCGTCAGTACTTAGACTTCCTACAGGAATAGATTCATTGTAAGCATTTATTATAATCTTGGTAAATTCTGATTTCTTGCAATAGTCATGAATATCCTTTGGAGGTGGTATCTTCATATATCTTTCACATGTCTTCAGATTTGTAGTCACTTTCAAATTAGGTCCTACTTTAAAATCAGGCCCAAGTGTGTCAATAATCTCTATTGTTTGATTAAATGTTAATCTAGTCTCGTGATTACATACCCATTCTCTTATTTCCCATTGTCTAAGCACTTTTTCTACACATCCCACTCTTGGCAGTTTTGTATCTCTATATGTTACTACAGCTTTACAAGATTCTAACAATTTGCCTACATTATAATGTACGTGAACATAATTAGACGGATGTAGATCAAATTTCCATCGCTTACCATTAATAATGGTATCTATTCTAGGTACACCTGCACCTCTTAGTGTATCACCGTATTCATTGACTATATAGTCTACAGGATCCGGCACATGGTCATGATCATAATCAGCAAAAGGGTATCTGCTGTCGCATACAAATGCATTAGTATCCATAGGTGATGTGGTATTATAACTCACATAATTTTTTGGATATATCAGAGCATCTATGTCTAATGGGTCAGTAAATGCACCAACATTGTTACTTACATCAGCATCCAACCTTCTGATATCTAATGTATCTGTACAAGTTTTAGACGTATTACCCCAGCTATCAGTAGCGCTAAACTGTCTAATAATTCTTTTTATAATAGTATCGGTAGGATGTCCACCACCCAGTTTATTACAATCTGTAATAATTTGATGGTTTACAAGCCTTATTTTAGGATTAGGGTCACAATCCCAAGCTCTCACGTGTGAAGCTGGATTTCCATCAAAATAGTAGCATTTTACTACTTTAAGGGTATCACAATCCAAGATAGGAGCTAACTTATCTTCGAATATCAAATTTCCCCAACAGTAATTAGAAACGGAGCCATCAGAAGCATGTATCTCTGCAATTAATGGTTTTCCATGTATATATTCACTTGCATTTTCTATCCTTAGAGTGTCTCCTTGATAGAAGTAATTGTTAGGATTTAATAGACTGCCGTTTTGATGCTTAAGTACTATGCTATCCATTAGCATAAGCCCACAAATATCAACTTGCCCAGCAAGCATCATACTTGCAGTTAAATCTGCCATACATTGAGCATCCACGGATACGTGTATCTGATCATTACAAGCTACAGTAGGCTCATTGTGTCCGCCTGGTACTACATTCATTACCATTACTGTATCTCTACAAGAACCAGCAAATGCTATTACATTCGCCTCTACCACACCAGCCTTTAAGCCTTTAATAGTAACGGTACTCCCGGAGTAAATACTGCCAGAACCCGTAAGGGGCGCTTTCAGCTCATATCTCAGCGAATCCAAACCACCATAAGCAGGTACTGGGCCTTTTACATAAGCTCCAAAAGTCCACTTTCCATCCATGTCGCCGTCACATGAGGGTGCCCATGTCTGTCCATGATCTGGTAAAATTTTGATAATTGGCACATCTGTAGGTGATTTAGCCGTAAATTCTGATGCCATCCAAGGTGTATTGGTTACAGATTTTGCATCAGGCACAAATGCCCATGTACCTGCCATACTCAGATCTGGGGGCAAAAGAGCTTTAAAAATGTCACTATCAGTAGTGCCATAAGCGTTACAAGATTGTACAATGACAACCTCATCACTTCCAGAAAATTTTGATTTTACTGTACCTGCAGAATATTTTCCTACAGACCCTGTAAATGTACCCAGTAATATACCTTTTACTGTTACAGTATAAGTGTATCCTGGGTGCCCTTTGAATGTAATATCATACCAATCACCACATCCGAGGTGAAATTTGACATCATCCAAGTTTTTCATGCCATCAGGGCATTTAATTGCTTGTGCTGATGTACTTTTGGGTACCAACCATACCAGTAACATCAGCGCTAAACTTACGTATAGCGTAAAACGTTGTTTCATCATGAGATCCTAGTTTTTAAGAATTAAGAATTTAAACTGCCTTTGGAATACTCTATTCCTTAGGTTATTATTGAAAAAAATTAAATTCGTTTTCATCGAAATGCATAAGCACTTCTGAACTAAGTTCTAAATATCATGTTGATTGAAAAAATGGTTGGTGTGTGTGATTATTCAGGTAAAAAAGACCGTATTACGATCTTTAGGATAAGCAAATATATAATTAATTTATATATATAAAAAAATTTAATTTGTTTTAAAACTTATGACAAGAACCAAAAAAGGCCTTGAGTGCCCATAAACACAAGTGATCAGTAAAGAAAAAAAAAGTAAAAAAAAAAGATATTTCGTGCTTTAAAAATGGGGAAGAGAGGAAGAGTTAAATAGTCGATATTCTAATAGCACGTTCAGAACCGATCTATGAATCCTGTAGGGATTTAATATTCGT
>JAZGFD010000044.1:0-9260 GCA_036479115.1 Saprospiraceae bacterium
GGAGTTGGTACATGGTTTTACCCTTAGTGTGTTATGGGTCTTGTAAGAAGAAGGAAAAAGATTTTTGAAAAAGGTTAGGTATAAAAAATTGAGGGGGGAAAAAGAGGGGGGGGGAACTCATTCTATCCAGCGAGATCTTCTACTAATCCAGATATCTGGGCCAGCCTGTCCTGATCTAAGCTATAATAGATGAACTTTCCTTGTCTTTCTGTAATTACTACTCCAGCTCTTCTGAGAATAGCAAGATGTTGTGAAGCCACTGACTGCTCTAATCTTAACTTAATATAAATATCAGTCACAGTCATTGTATCACTTTCTTCCAAAAGATCAATGATTCGCTGCCTTAATTTGTGATTAACAGCTCTCAGTACGAGAACGGCCTTTCTTAAGTCAGCATAATCAAGTTTTACTTCTTTTGTACCTTGTTTTAATGAAATAGTATCGTTCTTCTTATTTCTCATATTTTTAATACAGTTTTAACAGTTGCAGTAACATTTTCAAAAGTGGCAAATACCATGCCACCCCAATATTCAGCATTTTACAAAAGAAATAATTAATTATATTTTACATTTTTATAATGTGTAATACAATACACTATCAACACATTACAACTAACATTAGAACTTTGTTATAAGTTCGCTTTTATTTGAAGCTGTGATTTTGATTTTGTTATGTTTGGAGCTTTAAGGTAATTGGGTTCGAAGTGATCTAGGATTTCAAACGCTTTTTTACTATATGATTTCTGACTTAAAGCACAAAGGCTATGTGCCGTTGCCTCAGTCGGGATGATATGTACATTATTCATATTCTGTGTCAGAACAGCTGCTTTGTGGGCACCATTTCCACATATATAATAATCTCTTTCTTCGGATATAAAATCTAAGAAGGACTCATCTAGTATCATGGGCTGGGTAGGAAATAGGCATTCTAGACCTAGTGTGTACAGACTTGTATATACTTCATTTCTTCTAGCATCAATCATTGGCATAATAACCGAATGGGGAGGGATTTCTCTTTGAGCCAGCAATAGTCCATTGGCCAAGGAAAGCAAAGTATCAATTCCAAGAAGAGGCAAGTCCAAGGCAAAAGCCCATCCCTTGGCAGTACTCGCCCCTACTCTTAATCCTGTGTAAGAACCTGGACCTTTGCTTATACAAATGGCATCGAGATCGCTTTGAGGCATTCCTGCTTCCTCCAAAGATGAAAGAATAAGTGGCAGCAAATGTGAGGAATGTCGAAACTCTTTGAACTCATTCAATCCCATAATCTCATCATCACGAGATATACATACCGAACAAACATCAGTGCTCGTCTCTATACATAAAATATTAATGCTGAGTCTACTCTGGAAACTAACATTTTTCATAAAAAGAGTTGTTTTGCATGAAATATGCATTTTTGAGATTCGGAGAAGCCTGAGTATCAGCGAGTTGAAAAAAATATAAAGTTCGCCAAAAGATTTATGCAGAGCTTGTCGAAGTGAACTTTTTTGATTTTGTAAGTTTTCGGAGTGAACTCAATACTCAAAATTTATTTGCCGCTTAGGATTTTATCGTATCTGGTTTTGTCATTGAGAAGATTAATGGCTTCTTTTATTTCATTATCACCTTTTAATTTTTGGCGCGTTTTTCCTTCTTGATAAAAGAGCCTTTGTGCTAAATCTTCTTCTAGTAGATTGATGATTATATCTTTATATTGTTGCCTATCGTCTTTTTTTTCTGTTTGTATCTTTTGTTCTATCAAGGCAATATCGGCTGAGATGCCATCCAGATATCCTTCTTCTTCAGATATTTTCTTTAACTCCATGAATTTTCTATCTGTAGCTGTTTCATATTCAAAACTCTGTTTGTCTATGAAGCTTAAAAACTCGTCATAGGCAGCAAAGTTCAAATCCGTTATTGTATCGGGCAAGGTGTTGTTGATCACATACTCATTGAGATAGCTGAATAGAAGGTGTTCTTTTTTCAAAGCGTTGACGAAAGGAGGGTCTACTGGAGCATCCAAAGCCACATCAGGAGCTACTCCTCCTCCATCTAACACAGGTCTTTTGTTTTTAGTATAAAAAACTGCTCTCTCATCGTCTGGAATAAACTTCGGTTCTCCATTTTCGTATTCTCTGCTTTGTATACATCTTCCACTAGGAATATAATATTTAGATGTAGTGAGTTTTATTCTAGAGTTATAACCTACCTCTCTATGATTTTGCACTAGGCCTTTTCCAAATGTTCTTTGCCCCATAATTACGCCTCTGTCATAATCCTGAATTGATCCAGAAACAATCTCAGAAGCTGAAGCCGAATTTTTATTGGTTAGTATCACTAGAGGCAACTCGGTATCCACGGGTGTTCTTCTGGTATTAAAAGATCGATCTCTTTCTATTACTTTTCCCTTTGTATTTACGGCTGGTGATCCTTTTGAGATAAAAATGCCTACTATATCAATGGCCTCTGCTAATAATCCTCCTCCATTATTTCTCAAATCTAATATTAACCCTTTCATATCAGGGTTTTTCTTTTTCATTCTTCGCATTTCCGCCGCTATATTATTTCCGGCATTTCTGGTGAATATTGTGAGAGAGATGTACCCTATATCATTTGACACAAACCCGCTATAAGGGACATTGGGAATATTAATTTCTGATCTGGTAAGGGTGGCAATTACGGTTTTGTTTGTAACTGCTTTTTTTATCGTTAACTTTACGTCTGTGCCTGATACTCCTCTTATGGCCTGTAGTACCTCATCGTAGGTTTTCCCCTCTGCTGATTTACCATTTACGCCTATAATCTGGTCGCCTACTGATAAGCCAGCCTTTTCTGACGATCCCCCTTCATAGAGTTCTACTATTGTTAATTTGCCATCCATATCCATGCTTTTGGCGCCAAGCCCACTATATCTTCCCTGAGTAGATATACGATAACTTGCAGTCTGGCTTTCTGAGTAATACACCGTATATGGGTCAAGACTGTGCATCATAGCGTCTATTCCTATTTTCATCAGTTCATTAGGGTCGAGATCATCTACATACTGCGTGGTAAGCTCATTGTATATATTGGTATATATTTCGATATTCTTAAGTATCTCAAATAATTTGTCATTATTATAATTATTTGCGGAAATACTGAATATCCCTATCAGAGTGGCTGCGAATATGTATTTTTTTATCATGATCTATTTTTTGTAATTACTCTAGTGCACCAAAAACAAGAATTAAAATATGCGGGGTTTCATTCTTAGAGCACTAGTGTACCAAATTTTAGTAAAAAGCATATGCTGCTTAGTTGGTTGCGTTTTATTTAAAAATGAGGACGAGTATGTTGATTGCTAATTTGTTATAAGTCCAAAACGTATTTATTATTGAAATTATTCCAAAAAGTCTTCTACAATAAATAATAACTCTTTGGGTTTTTCTGCATGGACCCAATGTCCTGCACCCTCGATTGTCTCTAATGTAGCATTTGTAAATATAGATTTGACAAAATCAAAATCATTATCTCTAATGTAAGGAGAGCTACCGCCTCTTATAAATAATGACGCACCTCCGAAATAGCTTTCCTTGGGCACAGCCATTCTAAGGGCATCATACTTATCATGTAAAACTTGAAAATTAGCTTTCCAGCTATATTCCAATTTACCTCTCGAGAGGTTTTTTAATAAAAACTGCCTCACTTGTAAATTGGGTATTTTTTCACTTAATTTTTTATCTACTTCTGCTCTTCGTTTATATTTGCTGAGGTCTATTGATAGAACAGCACCGAATATTTCGTTGTGATTGCCTTTCATATATTTATGAGCACCCATGTCTATACTTATCATACCTAAGGTTCTTTTGGGGTGCTTAGTAGCAAAATACATCGCTGTTTTTCCTCCCATAGAATGACCCATAATATATGCTCTATCGATATTGAGGTCGTCTAATAACTCTTTGAGATCATTTGCGTAAAGTTCAAAACTAATTTCTTGAGAATGAGGGGACTTGCCATGATTGCGATGGTCGACAAGAATAACTTGATAATTTTTAGCCAGTTGTTTCCCAATTGTCATCCAATTGTCTAACATTCCGAATAGTCCATGAAGGATTACTATGGTAGTGCCTTGTCCTATTATTTTATGATATAACTTCACCGTGTAAATTTTTTGTAACAGGTTTTGTGGAAAACACTATACCAAATAGTTTTGATGGTTGTGATTTGCAAAAGTGATTGTAAATTATGAATATTACAAACTGTCTCAAGGCGATGTTTTTCTGAGTAAAATTATATATGGCATTTAAAATGGTATCGGATTTTCAACCTGCAGGTGACCAACCCAAAGCAATAGAAGAGTTAGTACATGGCCTCAACACCCTGGAGCGCGCACAAGTGCTGCTGGGGGTGACGGGAAGTGGCAAGACTTTCACGATGGCCAATGTCATTGAAAAAGTACAAAAACCAACATTAATACTCACTCATAACAAAACACTTACAGCTCAGCTATATAGTGAAATGTGTGAGTTTTTTCCAGACAATGCTATTGAGTATTTCGTATCCTATTATGATTACTACCAGCCAGAAGCATATCTTTCATCATCAGATACTTATATAGAAAAAGACCTATCCATTAACGAAGAAGTGGACAAACTACGATTGAGAGCCACATCAAACCTTCTGAGTGGAAGAAGGGATGTCATTATAGTTTCTTCTGTATCATGTATATATGGCATGGGTAATCCTGATGACCTCAGTGGGAGTATTATTAGAATAGAAAAAAATCAAACGCTGAGCCGAAATAGGTTTTTATACAATTTGGTTGAAAGTCTTTATTCTCGTACGGAGACGGATTTTAAAAGAGGGTCTTTTAGAGTGAGAGGAGATACGGTAGATATACACCTGCCATATGTGGATTTTGGATATCGGGTTACTTTTTTTGGTGATGAGATAGAGTCTATAGATAAGATAGAAATAGAAAGTGGAAAACGGCTCATAGGTCTTGAGCATGCTGCTATTTTTCCTGCTAATCTATATGTAGCTCCTCGTGATCGAATGAAAGGTATTTTGTACAAAATACAAGATGAGCTGGTGATTCACGAAAAATTTTTTGAGCAAGAAGGGCGATTTATCGAGGCCAAGAGAATAAAAGAAAGAGTAGAATTTGATCTTGAGATGATGCGAGAACTGGGTTATTGCAATGGTGTCGAAAATTATTCGAGATTTTTTGATGGCAGAAGACCAGGCACTCGCCCTTTTTGTTTGCTAGATTATTTTCCTGATGACTACCTCATGATTGTTGACGAAAGCCATGTGACACTACCACAAGTTAGAGGGATGTGGGGAGGCGATAGAGCCCGTAAAATAAATCTTGTGAATTATGGTTTTAGGCTGCCCTCTGCTCTAGATAACAGGCCATTAAATTTTGATGAATTTGAATCTCTTATAAATCAAGTAATATATGTAAGTGCCACTCCTGCTGACTATGAACTTATTCAAACAGAAGGCGTAGTAGTGGAGCAAATAGTGAGGCCTACGGGCCTGCTAGATCCTCCAATAATAGTAAAGCCAAGCATCAATCAAATAGATGATCTGCTCGAAGAAATTCACAAAAGACTGGAAGTAAAAGAAAGGGTGCTCGTCACTACTCTAACCAAAAGAATGGCTGAAGAACTCAGCAAATATCTCGCTAAAATGAGTATTAGAGTGAAATATATTCACTCAGAAGTAGACACTATGGAGAGGGTAGAAATTATTAGAGATTTGAGATTGGGTGTGTTTGACGTTCTTGTGGGTGTTAACTTATTGAGAGAAGGTCTGGATATCCCAGAAGTTTCTTTAGTTGCTATTCTTGATGCTGATAAAGAAGGATTTTTGAGGAATGGACGATCTCTTACTCAAACGGCAGGAAGGGCTGCTCGTAATTCAGAAGGATTGGTAATTTTCTACGCTGATAAAGTCACAGGGAGTATGCAGGAAACAATAGATGAAACCAACAGACGGCGCGCCATTCAGATGGAATATAATCACAAACATGGAATCACACCAACTACTATAACGAGAACGAAAGAAGAAATTTGGGCTAAAAAATCTATCCTTGATATCAGAGGAAAGAAAAAAGCCAAGTATTATGAAGAACCAGAAGAAATCAATATCGCCGCTGACCCTGTCATCGCTTATATGTCAAAAGATCAGTTAGAACGGCTAATGCACCAAACCGAACAGAGAATGAAAAAAGCCGCTAAAGAATTGGACTTTATTACAGCTGCACAGTATCGTGATGAGTTGTTTGCACTAAAGAAAAAACTGGGTACAGCAGTGACTTGAGAGTGAAATTATTCTATTCTGTCTGCAAATTTTTTGTCTTTTGCAATAAGTTTAAACATTGAGTCAATTCTAAAAACTAAAGTTTACCAAAAGCAAATTTTTAATTTTATGACTTTTGGGAGTGGACTTAGAATTAATTCATTTATAATTCTAAAAGTGTAGACCATGAGGGCTATTTTAATAATGCTCATAATTCTACTCTACTTCCAAAATTTATCAATACTATCAATCAAAATAATGCGATAGTAATAGATGGCGGCAATAGAAAACCCTCTCTGGAACCCACAAAAATAGCGGCATTAAAATCTGTAACATTCCCCACCAAAGGCAAAGTAGAAATAGACTATGAGTTACATTATTATAGCTTTGTACAAGACCAATCTCTAGATACTTTAGGCACTTTTGATCCTGTTGATTTATCCTGTCCGGTTTCAGTGACCAGTATGCCGAGTACTACACAGATAGTTACTAAATCTACGACTGCTATCGAAATACCCGTAGCTCAGGTAGTTACTGTATACATATCAGGGTATACATTGGCTACATTTTCTGGTAGTACCTTTCTTCCCAGAGTTTGGATAGAAGATGATATGGGCAATACGCTATATAGCAAATTGCTAGAGATAGCACCTCCTAATAGTACTACGCCCCACAGTTCGTCCTATTTTGGTGAGACTGTATCATTATCAGTAAGCACATATTTTCTGATGGTAAAGGCTCGTACATTTATTAATGCTGCCCATACCGATCATGTGTCGGCACAGCTCAATTGGTTTAAGCCAGCAGAAAATGTATATAAAAAGCCTACATCAGGATTGAGGATAAAAAACTTAAACTATCTGGACTTTAATGGTAATCTGCAATATTCTAAAAAGCAAATGTATGGATTATATCTAGACCCTGCCTACAATACCAATAGTGGATACAGTAGCGGAGTAATAAAGGCGGAACCTAAGTACGTATATGAAAGTAAAACACTAGCATTTGAAAATAATGCGACAAACACTATCGTTGAATGTGAGTATTTTCAACTCTTGGGTGCTTCGCAAATACTAATACAGCGATCACAAGGATATCATGTATCTTACAGAGAAGTAAAAACGATAACCACCGATGAAAATAGAGGATATACCATATCACAATATGACAGCCCATATGAATTTCCATATGAAGTAGAGACACAACCACCATACAGTAATGCTACATCAGCATACTATAAAACGGGATTGCTAAAACAAGAGATCAAATACAATGCTAATGAAAATATAGTGCAAAGCACCGTAAATTAATTTGACTATAAAGATGTAATAATTGATAACATAAAGATAGCCCGCTTTGTCTCCCGACCATTAGGGGCTAATGGCGTTCATTCCATAGGCTTTGGATTCGCTTATTCCTTACTGAGTTTTAATGATAAATTTGACTGGTCATTTCTCGATATCACAGCAGGATATGCGGTATTAAAATCGAGCACCAATATATTGGATGGAGTATCTACTACTACGACTAACTCTGACGGCACCATACACCGCAACCACTTCAGCTACCCTGATACCTACCGCACAGAAATGGAAGCCGAAGGACTGGCCTCTACGGCTCATGAAAAAACCTATGCTGATAGCGTACAAGCCATGCTACTAAGGCAGAATAGATGGATCAACTGGAAGTCCATACACACCGTAGAGCACAATGGCACAGAAGTGCAAGTAGACGGCCGCATCACAGAGATAGGCCTGTATAATACCCTACTCAGTGGGCTATATATACAGCCATTCCTTTTGCCATTTGACCTATCCATATCGGGCCCATATGCTTACCAAAGGCACCGCTACGAAGTCACTTGGAATGCTAATAATACATTGGTAGATGACGGATGGGTACTGCAAAACACGGTGGATAAGATGATCGTAGCCCAAGGGCTGCCTTGGCAGGTGAGTACTGTGGGATGGGGCAGCCCTACCATCTTTAATTTTTCACCATTAGGACCACCAACAAAAGAAGACTATGTATCTTATAAAAAAGAGTGGAAATATCATTCAGACACAGATCTGCTCAGCAAAACTATAGGTATAGATGGCACCAATGCTACTTTCACCAGAGATTTGTTTGATGGCCCGGATTTGATTTCATCGAGTTTTCCGCACCTTGCTAGTTCGAATTATGCAGCAAACAACCCGATTAACAATATTGATTACCAGGAACTTGCTCCTGTGAAAGCGAATGGAGGACCTGGGTATCCGTATGCACATCAACAATTTAAAGCACGAGTGGAAGGAATAGCTCGAAGTATATCAGATTGAATTAGCCGAATTGTAAATTCAATTAGTTCTTTTTTCTCAGCGAGGGCGACTAATAATTTTTATTTTTTTTCATTTTAGCAAAGTCTTTGGCAAAGTAAGTGATAATCGCACTACTGCCTGCCCTTTTTATACAT
Organism: Saprospiraceae bacterium; assembly: GCA_036479115.1. Taxonomy (GTDB): domain Bacteria; phylum Bacteroidota; class Bacteroidia; order Chitinophagales; family Saprospiraceae; genus UBA7328. The sequence continues at coordinate 8,725 of JAZGFD010000044.1, forward strand.
AGCAAGGTTTCAGGCATTGCTGTGTTATAATCTAACCATCCCTTTTGACATGCTGCTGTGAGCATTGCGCACTCACCACTTACGTGATAAGAAACAATGGGCAGCGCAGTTTTTTCTTTTAAAAGATGAATGATATCTAAATAATGAAGGGCTGGTTTTACCATTATAAAATCAGCTCCTTCTAATTCGTCCAGTTCCGCCTCTATTATCGCTTCTCTTTTATTGGCAGGGTTCATTTGATAGGTTTTTTTATCATTTGGTATGGCGGCATTCTTTATAGGAGCCGAATCTAATGCATCTCTAAATGGCCCATAGAATGCACTGGCATATTTGGCTGTATATGACATGATTGATGTATCAACAAAACCATTTTCGTCCAAAACCTCTCTTATAGACTCTACCCGGCCATCCATCATATCTGAAGGCCCTAAAATATCAAACCCCGCTGCTGCTTGTGCCAAACTCATTTTGTTAAGAGCAGGAAGAGTTGCATCATTTAGAATTTTTCCATCTCTCACAATGCCGTCATGCCCATC
>JAZGFD010000045.1:0-3378 GCA_036479115.1 Saprospiraceae bacterium
CTTACCACTACTTGTCTTCCGCTGATAGCGTCTTCATAATCATGATTTTCATAGTCGATAATGGTATGTCCACCTGTAGGGTAGGTGACTTTTTCTAATGCTCCTATTTTAGTAGAAGCAAGATCAACGCTACGATCAGCACTGCCATAAGTAAAGGTGTTGCTACCTACAGCGATGTTGGAGTTTGGGATGTTATTATCTAAAGCAATATTGGCTGTTTTTCCGTTGTAATAATTCCAATGGTCAATGGCACGTGTGAGCCTATTCGCAAATGGTTGTACAAAAACACCTGCCTGACTGTCATAGAATGGCTGCCCTATATAGTCGAATAAATAGGGTGGTTCGGACTCTGTATTGTCGCAAGATTTTCTTTGTATTTTCTCGAGTTTGAGAGCTGTTGACGTTGCTCTATTGTTGCCATCATGATAAAAGTAATCTTGAGTCAAATCGTATTTATAACAACGATAATTATCATCAAATTCTATGGATTTTATTCTTTTTCCCGATGATGATTGATATATTTCTAGATCAAATCTTAGTGAATTTACAAAAGTAATGGTACCTGTAGCACTGGTAATGGAAGAAATAATACGACCATCTACTTCTATTTTTATAGGGTCAGTAGGACAGTTTTCATCTTCTTGAATGCTGCCGTCATTCCACATGGTTACGGTGCATTCAGGGTTACTGCGATATTTGTAGGCATTGTCAGTATAATTAAAATCAATATCGTGTTTATTGTCATAAGATTGTATTTTTCTGAGAAACCATGTTTCGTTGTAAAAGTCGCCGCCATTGACTTTTACTCTTTGTCTATACGGGCTATTTGTACTTGTAGATGTAGAACCAAAGAAATATTTAGTGCCATCAGGAGTCACTATTGTAAAATTGGTAAATCCATCGCTTCCAGGTGTATTGCAGGTAATTAATAAGTCAGACTTTGGTATTTGAATAATTTTACGAGAAGCATCAATTATGAACTTACTAGCAATGCCATTTATATTAAAAAAGAAAATATCTGTTTCGCTGTCAATTTTTCCGTCATAAGAATCTCTGGCTTGAGGAGCTTGGCCTGGGTGAAAAAGATCAATTCCTGACCAGTAATAACCTTGTTCATTACCATTCTTATTGGTATCATCGGGTATGCCACGTACGGTGCGAGAAATAACGCCACCGGCATTGAGATTCCATCCCAAGCCGATGTTACTGGCAATTTCTGATGGCCGCACTGCTCCCAAGTGATTGCTAATGGAGATGGTGTGAGAAAGGGGGCCTTCCGACAAGCCAAACAGTGGAATACTAATGGCCATAGTACCCGATGCAGGATCGAGGGGAAGGTCGGCATATTTGCCAAAGCTCATAGCTGCAGCTGAAGGAGCTACTGGGCCTGTGACTGTAGAGTTGTAAGGTTGAGCATGAAGGGAACATGTTATGAGGGCTAAAAATATAGCAAAGAGGGAGGGAGATCTTTTGCTGAGTTTTGTGGATGTAAAGGTGGTTTTTGTAATTATCATAATTATTTTATTTGTAGTCAGGAAGATTATTTATTATTGGGAGCATTTTCCTAAGTGTTTTCTAAATCCTTTTTCAGTGAGTACAGCCATCATTCTGGCCATCTGGCCTTTGGTAAAACTATCCAGACATTTGTCCTGAGTATTGTCCATAAAATTGTTGATTAGTGATGGCAGGTTTGGTTCACATGATGACCTCAGCCAATGTCCTTTTGGCAAACAATAGTAAGAGGGTGAGCTCTGTATAGGCGTGTCTTGTACATAGTCATCTGTACATGGTGATTCTCCCCAAAGAGGATATAAGCCCAAATAATTGCCTACTAAATGGGTGAGTGAGTGGCCTCCATTGTAATCAAAATCTTTATTGATAGGGCCTATATATTTATGGTCGATTACTATTCCATCAGTATCAGAAGGGCCCCAGGGCATTTGGGCATAACCAGTAATACTGTCTGGCAAGGCACATATCCATATGTTAAGAAACTGATCGGGTGCTATGGGTTTTACTCCTGTGCGTGCTTTTTTTATGCTGTTGTAATCTGTCCATGTTTGGTTTTTTATTTGGTGATAATTTATAGCTCCTGTGTTAAGGCAAAAGCCTATGCTCATAGATGGCTCAGCATAGATGCTATCAGCAAAAGTCTTAACTGCTAAATCATTTTTGGTATACGCTGCAGTAGAAAAATCAGCATTGATTTGAGCTATCTGATCACGTAAAAGTGATTCGGGGAGTTTTTGGCTTTCATTGCCATACAGCACATGTATACGTATAGGAATGGAAAATTGTCCTCTTTCTGAGTGTTTTACCGATCTTCTGATCTGTTTTTCATTGTTGCGTTTTCTGTTACGCAGCATGGTATCTGGCTTTGTGATAGACCTCATATAGTCAATAGAAGCATAATGGCGTATTAATGGCAATTCTGGGTTTGGTTTGGGATCTGGAGGAGTGCATGTTGTATCTGGTTTTGCTTTTATTTCAAGGTGCTCACTTGTATTACATCCGTATTTGTCTTGTGCAAAAACTTCATATGCTCCTGCCCTAAGTTTGTTAAATGTTGGGTTTTTAAGTAATGTTTTTCCTCCATCTATAGAATATCTTACTTCGGAGCCTTTGGCCTCTATTATAATGTAACCATCTAAGCTATCTGGACAGATGAGGGATGAGTAATCTATTTTGCTGATCAGTACCTGGTGTACTTCTACATTGTGAACTTGTATAGATTCTTGTTTTTTAGCATCCGTAATAGTGACTTTATATGTAGTCGTTATTTCTGGTTTTACTTCAATTTTATCACCATTATTTTTACCTTTTATATGCTTCCAATTAAAGGAAGCTGGTAATGATGTACCACTTCCTGTAGTGGCGTTTAGCATTATGGCGTGGCCGAGGCAGAGGTCATAATTCTGGTCTTCAGTATAATTATGAAGGGTTTTAGGATATGCATTATCAAGTACTTCAGTTTCATTACCAACCAGAGGGTTATCAGGTGATATGTGAGAATAGAAAGACTCAGGTTCTATGAAATTTTGGCCAAAAAAGACGCCTACAAAAGAACCTATAAAGAAGCAAATGAAGATCAGTTTATTCATTGATATTAGTTTGGTTGATCCTGGTCATTGCTACCCCTTGATAAAGCACAAATGCTTTGCCAAATAACAAATTGGAGGAATTTCCAGATCAATATTAATAATGAAGTTGTTTGGGAGGTTATGTAAAGTAGGTGACAAATGGTATGCCAGATGTTGAACTAAATCCGCCAAAGGCGGCCAGCCCTAGCGTAAATATCCTCAATTTAGTAAGATATCCTATTATTAGATTTTTCAACCATAAAAATCTAATAATTATGAAGAGGTTAAACATTGTAGA
>JAZGFD010000046.1:0-4865 GCA_036479115.1 Saprospiraceae bacterium
AGCGAGTTGAAAAAAATTAAAATATCGCCAAAAGAACTATTTCTAATTTTGATGAGTTTTCGTACAAACACTATTTAACCCTATGGTCTGTAAAACAAGTCATGGCAATCAGAAATATTAAGTTTAATTTAGATGTTTAATAAGCCTTGATTCATGACAAAATTTAAAACATGAAAAAGTCGTGATTCAATAGAGATTAACATTCAAGTACAAATAAAATTAATTCTTATGAAAAGATTGCTCTATTTAACAGTTGTTTTGTCTTTGTCATTTTCTATTACGGCTGTAAGCCAGACAAAGTCTCCGAGCCCTTCATCTACACTGATACAAAAAGTGGGGCTTACTGATATTACAGTAGAATACTCCAGACCAGGAGTAAAAGGTCGAAAAATATTTACAACAGATGGACTTCAAGCATTTGGAAAGATGTGGCGAACAGGAGCAAACACAGCCACTAAAATCACATTTAGCGATGATGTAAAGGTTGAAGGATCAGATGTTAAAGCTGGGTCGTATTCTATTATTACGGTACCTGAAGCTAGTAAATGGAAGATCAGTTTGTATCCGTATGATGGAACCAGATGGTCAAGTTACAAAGAATCAACTCCAGCAATGACAGCTATGGTAAGCCCTGAACAATTGGGTTCTTCAGTCGAATCTTTTCTCATTGATATCAATGATCTGAGAGACAATTCAGCTACGATGTATTTGGTATGGGAGACTACGGCTGTACCAATTAAGATAGAAGTAAAATAAAGTAAAAAGTATCTATTAAGTAACTATTCAGGTGGTGTGCTTTTGAGGCCTGTCTGTCGAACAGGCAGGTAAAAATTTGTTATTATTTTGTCAGATAAAGCTCATTGAAGATGGAATAGCAGGACTATTCCATTGATAATAGCTAAAATATGGTAGAAAAAGAACATTTTTTAACCAAATTTGGCCCCACCTGAGTAGTAACTTTTATCTTGTTAACAGCCGTGTTAGTGATGAAATATTTTTTTGATCCAGAATAGATATCAAAGGATTGGGCTCCTAAATTATAAAAAAGCCATAGGTAAATGATGCATATGACTTTTTGTTTTTGCTATGAGATATTACTGAATTGTCGTAAATGACAAATGCAAAAATAGGGGTATATTAGTGCACCAAGAATGAAGTATCGCACACCTTAATATTTGTTCTTTTTCATCTGCTCATCGTTTGAATATATTTCATTATGCTACGGCAGGACTCTGGGCTTTTAGCTTCAATCAGATAAAAATGAACGGCCTCTAAGGTGCGCTAAACTTCATTCTTGGCGCATGAGGCGAATGATTTGAGATAGGATACTCTTTTGAAATATCGTTTACGTTATGAAAGGGGCTGAGATGTAAGAATGAGGGCAATACCGTGCAACATAATCATCCCATCAAGGTAGGCCAAATAATAAAATTCTTTTTGCTCTAAACTCCTCTTTATCAAGTAACTTAAAATGATATAGAATAAGATCAGAGCGGTAAATTGTGCTGTTGAATAGATGTTAACTGACCATAAAATAAGACTGAATAAGAATGCTATTAAGATAAAGCACATTGATATTTTTATTCCTTTTTCAGGACTTATCTGGTTGGCAAAAGTTTTTAAGCCAGTTGCCTTGTCTACTTCTCTATCTCTATTGTCAAAAGGAAATGTAAGAGCGAAGATAAAAAACGCTTTTTCTAGAAATATCATAAGGCTTAACCATCCAGAAGAGAATCTCAAAGGAATGATGAAAAACCAAGCCCAAACGATTGAAATAACCACAATTTTAAGAAAAGGAAAGTCCCTTAATCGCTTCTTTTTATAACTAGGAATGACATAGGCCAAAGAGAGAATTATAGGTAAAGCCAGCCACTTTTGATGGCTTAGGGAGAGGTAAAAAAAAGAGATGCCTCCACATATGATAGAGATGATAAAAAGAAATATTAATGTCCATTTATATTTTACAAATATAAGGTGTCTTGATTTATGGAAATCTTCATTAATTTTCCCTAAACCGATGTATCTGTGAATATTATATAGTATAAAAGACCCGAATGTGATAAATAAAATATAGTGCCAATTAATTATTTCATGACAAAATGAATATGAAGAAGTTGTGAAAATTAATGCAGCTATACTGATATGAATGTTAGAAAAAACATAGAAATCAATGAGCCTTTTAATCACAAATTTTTACAGTTTATCAAAATACTTAAATGACGTTTTTGGTGTAATTTTCAATAGTGTGTTGTATATCAAATTTATAAGATGTGTAACATCACTTTTTGCACACATTTCAACCGTAGTATGCATGTATTTTAGTGGTGTGGATATCAACACTGTAGGAATGCCGCTATGCGAATAAGCAAATGATTCTGTATCTGTACCAGTAGATCTGCTGTATGCGCTTCTTTGGTATGGAATCTCATTTTCTTCGGCTGCATCCATCACAATATCGAGCAATTTGTAATGTATTGCTGGGGCAAATGCCAAAGAGGGACCATCGCCACATTTAATATCACCTTCTTCGACAGCTTTAATCATAGGTGTGCTGGTATCGTGAGTAACGTCTGTAATTATTGCAGCATTGGGATGCAATCTAGCCGCAATCATTTTTGCACCTTTTAGCCCTACTTCTTCTTGTACAGAATTGACTAGTAGAAGAGTAAAAGGAAGGCCTATCTTGTTCTCTTTTATTTTTCTCGCGACCTCCGCAATGGCGAAGCCTCCTATCTTATTATCAAGGGATCTACCACAAAAGAAACGATTGTTTAATTCAAGGAATTCATCTTGAAATGTAGCTACATTTCCTACTTGTATTCCCATTTCTAAAGCCTCTTTTTTACTTTTTGCACCTATATCAATGAAAATATTTCGCACTTTGGGAGTATTGGCTTCATGTTTATTATCTCTTAGGTGTACTGCTGGCCAGCCGAAAACTCCCATTACGGGACCTGTTTTAGTATGAATATGTACCCTTTTGGAAGGGGCGATGGTACCATCAGAACCACCATTTTTTATTACTCTCACCATTCCCTTATCTGAGATGTAGTTAACAAACCATGAGATTTCATCTGCATGAGCTTCTATCACAACACGAAAATCTTGACCTGGATTGATAGTGGCTACAGCGTTGCCATAATCATCAATTTCCCATTCATCTATGTAGGGTTGCAAATATTTTAACCACAATTTTTGCCCTGAAGATTCAAATCCAGTAGGGGACGTATTGTTTATATATTTTTCTAAAAATTTTCGTGCTAGTTTGTCTGTTTCTCTCATTGTTTCCATGTTCGAGGGTTCTTCCTCCACTCATTTAATTTTTTCAGATCTTTTTCTTCTATAAGGCCCTGTTCAATTGATTCTTTGAGAAGAGTGGAATAATTAGTAAGACTACGATATTCACAGTATTTAGATATAAAAGATTCTGTCGCTTCTGCAAATTCATACGAAAAAACTGAAATCACAGTATTTACTATTAACCCTTCTTCTCTTAGTGCATCTACAGCTTCAAGACTGCTTTTGCCCGTTGATATAAGGTCTTCTATTACAAGGCATTTTTGCCCAGCTTTGTATTCTCCTTCTACTTGCTGCCCTGTACCATGTTTTTTTTTATTGGACCTCACATATATGAAAGGCATATTCAGTTTGTCAGCTGTTAATACACCGTGAGCGATACCTCCAGTAGCTACCCCAGCTATGGTGTCAAAAGGTTGGTATTCTTTTGATACCTTTGCAAATGCCTCTATGATGATTTTTCTAGCATCTGGGTAAGAAAGAGTTTTTCTATTGTCACAATATATTGGAGAAAGGATACCAGAGGCCCATTTAAAAGGATTATTTGGACGTAATTTAACGGCACCTATCTTTAATAAAATATTTGCAATATTTGCTTCTGAAATAATGTAGTTTTTATCACTCATACATCTGGCCAACAATGTACGAAATTCACATAAATGAAAGTAAAATATTTCTTATAAAAAGTACTTTATTAGAATTGTATCATCCTTCTGATGCATCTTTGGTTTTTAAATACAATAAGAAGACCAAGTACCTTCTCAATTTCATTGACAAAGCTGAAAAGTCAAAAGAAAACCTAAATATATATATTCATCATTTTGATTTACACGTCCTCAAGAAAGACTTTTTTTCTTTATACAAAGTCATGAAAGCAGGGGGTGGACTTGTACTGAATCGAAAGAGTAAAGTATTAATGATATTTAGGCGAGGGGCGTGGGATTTGCCGAAAGGAAAAAAAGAAAAAGGAGAAACAAAAAAACAAACAGCAATAAGGGAAGTACAAGAGGAAACAGGACTGCTTGATGTGAATATTATTAAGCCACTTCCCAATACTTATCATTCTTATAAAATAGGAAAGCAAAGGGTGATCAAACTGAGTTATTGGTATATAATGGAGACTTCTGAGGAGAAATTGGTGCCACAAACTGAAGAGGACATAGTAAAGGCAGAGTGGGTGGATTTACAAGATTTAAAGGAAAAAAAATGTCAGCCTATTTATTGTAATATTGAAAATTTGATTGATTCTTTTTTAAAAGATATTCGCTTTTAAAAATGGCAACTTACTCAGGAGGTATTGTGATAAAAGAGCTATTTTAGCCAAAATTGATACTACCTGAGTTACTAAAATTGATAAGAATTCAATTTAAAAATTGAGTGTAATTTAAAATATCAGACATAGCCCAATGATTGTGTGATATTGTGCAAAAGGTTTCTTGATCTTTTTGCTAAAACAGACAAATTGAATTACTCTCAAAATCTCATTCTTGAGTCCACTCTGGAAACATACATTTTTCACACAATGAGTTGTTTTGGATGAGATTTACATTTATTGAGATTCGGTGATG